>CAJULE010000010.1 GCA_910587445.1 uncultured Christensenellaceae bacterium | reverse complement strand
GCTCCGCAAGCGACTGTTCGAGTTCAAATTTTGATTTATCGCTCTGCCGGACGAAGGCTGCAAACTCCTCTTGAAGCTCTATTGGCGGCACCGGCAACACAATTTTTCCCAGGTTTTTTCGACTTATTCTCTGCCTGGTACTACCGGTTATTTCTGACACAACCTGCCCTGCATATAGCGGTGTTAAAGTGAACGCCACAAAGAATTCTGGAAGCACATTTTTACACAAACGAACGATGCTGCAATCGACCGCCGTTATAGTCTTTCCTAACCCTTCTGGGACTATACAAGCCCTTCCTACCGGGTCTGGAAGCCTCGAAATAAGGATATCGCGCGGTTTTACCTCAGTGCAATGCAGTCTTTCGAATGTTTCCTGACTGATGTACCTCGCCCGTTCACCCTTATCGATATAAACGCCATTACCCACATTTCCTGTCTGTATTAATCGAATACCGGAGTCGGACTGGTCCTTGCTTTCTATCCAATCACCATCATTAAATATGGCGCAAATATTCTCTATGCACGAGCATTGATTCGGGTCTTTTAGCAACGCACCAAACATCTCTATAAATTGAGATTTCACCAGCTCATCGGTGCTTTTTATGAGGTTTTGGTACGTTTTTTTAGTTGTATCCATCGCCCAAAGCACCTCTGCAAGTTGTTTTTGCTTACTGATTTCCGGTAATTCAAACTCAAACTCACGCAGATGTTCCCACTTTACGCGAGGTGAAAGAGAACCGGCAGATTTTTCAACCGCAAAATCAAAAAGAGCATCGTTTTGAATAATAAATGGAAGCAACTCCGGCACAATCTTATCCGCATTTGCTTCGATAACAGTTATATCTCCAGAGCATATTCCATCAAAAGGTGCAACAGCAGCCTTTTTCAAATACGCACGCCGCCGCCCGAACAGAACATTGCCTTTGCGAAACACTTTAGTAAAGGTATTACCGCTACCTTCATCCCACGTAGTCAACGTTACTTCTTCGGGAACTAAGTGTTCAAGTCCGACCACTGGGTAATTGTTTTTATTACATTTGCACGTTTCCTTATGCTCGAAAGCAACATCACCCAAGCAAACACTACTCATCGATATCATCCTCCTTTCCTAACATTGCATTTAATTTCTTAAAACTTAACTTCATCATTTCTGAAGAAGCCCTCCAGCTTTCGTAATGCTCCTGAATGTTGCGGTCATCCACCTGACCTCCATCCATTGCCTGTTTCACATAAAGAGGAATACTCAAAGAAAAGTTGTTATCATCAATTTCCTGAATGGTTGCAACTTTCGCAAAGCCATCCTCATCCGTGTATTTTAAGTATGCTTCCGCAATTCTCTTGATGTGCTTATCTTCCAGGTAGCTTTGTGCATTCTTGCGTTCAACTTCATTTATGGCGTTAATAAAAAGTACCTGACCTCTGCGCTCAACCTTTTTATTCATACGGCATATCAAAATACACGCTTCCATTGGCGAGTTATAGAACAGGTTAGGACCAAGACCTATCACGCATTCCACTGCATCACTGCGCACCAGCTTTTCGCGCATCGCGCTTTCTTCATTCCTGAAAAGAACTCCATGCGGTAAAAGCACCGCACAGCGCCCCGTGTTTGGCTTCAGGCTGGCAATAATGTGCTGGATGAACGCATAGTCAGCTCTGCCCTGCGGCGGCACACCGAGGAAATTACGCCCGTATTTATCGTTTTCAAATGCACCCCGGTTCCACTGACTGATGGAGTAGGGAGGGTTGGCAAGTATGAGGTCAAATTGCTGCAGCCTGCCGTTTTCGATAAACGCCGGTGCTGCCAGTGTATCACCGTTTACAATATGAAAATCTTTCAAGCCGTGCAGGAATAAATTCATCTTACCGATTGCAGAAGTAAGCGCATTGATTTCCTGCCCATAAACTGCTACATTGCGCCACTCTTTATTCTGGAACTTCAAATAAGCAATTGCAGAAATAAGCATTCCCGCGCTACCGCAAGTCGGATCATAAATTGATTCACCAGAAGCGGGTTGTAACATTTCTGTCATTAAATGAACCACTGTTCTATTGGTATAAAATTCTTGCGCAGTATGCCCGCTGTCATCTGCAAATTTTTTGATAAGGTACTCATATCCCTGCCCCAATTCATCTTCAGGGCAATTAGCAATAGAGAGAGTTTTGGAACTGAAGTGTTCCATTAGGTCTTTTAATAATCTGTCCGGCAGACGATTTTTATTCGTCCACGCGCCATCTCCAAAGATACCTTGCAGCTTATCGATATTTGCATTTTCAATCTTCCGGAACGCTTCAACTATCGCAACTCCAACGTTCTCAGAAACTGCACGCACGTCGTTCCAATGATAGCCTTTCGGCACAACAAATGCATGGATTTCCTGCTCTTCAAATTCAGAAGCATCTTCACCATATTCAGCTACTGCTTTTTCGGTTTCCTCATCGTAAACATCGCAGATACGTTTGAAGAAAAGCAGCGGGAATATATACTGTTTATAAGAGCCTGCATCGATGTTGGTTCGCAACAGAACAGCGGAATTCCAGAGATAGGTTTGCAGTTCTTCAAGTGTTATTCTCTTATTCACGGACATAACCTCCTTTCAACATTAATTCCTGAAATTCTTTCTCTGCTTCGAGCATTTCCTCATACGCCGCAAAATACTGCTTACGGACCTCTTCCGGGGGGACGGTTTTTTGTTCTTGCTTTTCTATGTAATTGTTAATAGCCAGCGTATATCCCTTGTCCTTTATCTCAGCAAGCGTAGCTATCTTTACGAAATCCACCTTATCTTCATATGCTTGATATAAAGAGAAAACCTTCTGAATATCAGCTTCCGTCATAATGTTTTGAGCGCGTTGAGCCGTATATATGTTGGAAGCATCAATCATACAGATGCGCCCTTTGTGCGTATGCTCTTTTGCATTATTAAGGAATAAAATGCAAGCCGAAACGCCGGTGGCGTAGAACACTCCGCTGGTCATCGTGATTATACATTCGAGCTTATCCGACTTGACAAGTTCTTCACGGATTTCGCCTTCCTTACCGCTGCGGAAAAGAACGCCTTGTGGAAGCACTACCGCACAACGACCGGTTTTCGGATTCATAGATTTAATCATATGCTGAAGCCACGCATAGTCGCCATTCGAATCCGAAGGGGTCCCCCAAATATTCCTTCCGTAAATGTCCGAGCTGAACTGGTCTGCACCCCAGCTTTTCAAAGAGAACGGCGGGTTCGCAACCACACAGTCAAAGGTTTTTAGTGACCCCCTTTCAAGGAAGTGCGGGGAACGAAGCGTATCGCCTTGTAAAATTCGAAAGTCTTTTGCTCCGTGCAGGAAGAGGTTCATTCTGGCAATTGCAGATGTTGCAAGGTTCTTTTCCTGCCCATATATGCGCCCGTAAGTTGCCTTATCTCCATTCATATAACGGATTGCTTCAATAAGCATTCCACCGGTTCCGCATGCAGGATCATACACAGTTTCACCCGCTTTCGGGGCAAGCAACATTATCAGCAATTTTACAATAGAGCGCGGAGTGTAGAATTCCCCCGCATTCTTTTTTGACAAGTCGGCAAACTTCTTTATCAGAAACTCATAACTGTCGCCCATCACATCCGCAGAATAATTGTTATTACCGACCTTGATTTTCGACATATGCTCGATGAGGTCTTTAAGACGCTCATCCGACAGCTTGGTTTTGTCCGTCCAATTCGCATCGTCAAAGCTGCTGAATACGCCGTTCAAGGTATCCGGGTTCGCGCGTTCTATTCCGTTCATCGCGTTAACGATAGCAACACCAACGTTCTCGCTGGCTTCGCGCACATCTTTCCAATGACAGCCCTTTGGAATTACAAATCTGTGATTTTCCGGGAAACTTGCGTATTCCTCATCTCCACCAGATTCTTCAAGGGCGGCTTGTGTTTCTTCATCGTACACATCCGATAAACGCTTATAAAAAAGCAACGGCGTAGTATAGCTTTTATATTCATCCTGATTGATAGGACCACGCAGGATATTACAGCATTCGAATAAATGCGAGAAGAGCTTCTGGCTGGTGGTTTCCTCAGCATCAGCGCTCGTGGCATTCAACTCGTTGTCCGCTACATCCATAGCCGACTCTATCATTTTATCTCTTGCGCCCACTTTCGTCTTTGCCACGGTAGATGGAGTAAAACCTACACTTCCGGTTGCTTGTATCTTTTCTATTTTACTTGGATACTTGTTTTCAAATTCAACAAGTATAGCCAAGAGTCGCTCGTCCAGAAAGGTCAACGCGTGTTTGCGTATGCCGGTGGGGATGCCATAGTATGCCTCAGCAACGGAACCTGTAATTGCTGCAATAGTATCACTATCACCGCCGATTGATATGGCGTTTCGGATTGCATCTTCGAAATCGGTTGATTCGAAGAATGCTTCCAGTGCCTGCGGCACTGAACCCTGACAGGTTACATCAAAATTATAATCGGCACGGATTGAATCCAGCGTAAACCCAATGTGATAATAATTTTTTACAATATAGTCCCGAATTTCAAGCATATTCCATCCAGAACGCGCAAGGAATACCGCAACAGCAACCGCCTCCGCACCTTTCAACCCTTCCGGGTGATTGTGTGTAACAGCCGTTACTGTCTTTGAGAGTTGCCTCGCTTGCTCAATAGAGGTGGCTGCATAGCCGCATCCGCTCACACGCATTGCTGCCCCATTTCCGAAACTATTATAAGGTTGAGGATTATCAGAAACGAGCCAGCGAGAGAAGCCGCCTCCATACCCGACATCTGGATAATGCTTTCCAAGTTCGCGCATACACTTTACTGCACGCTCACTCAAATCAACGAACTCATTCTCATCCTGCAGAAGCGCTTCGCAAAGGGCGAGAGACATAACCGAATCATCCGTAAAAAAACACTGATGGTTCAGTAGTTCAAAGTCTTTTGATTTATGGTTGTCCCACTCGAAGCGGGAACCTACAATATCACCAATAATTGCACCTAACATATAAGACCGTCCTCCGAATTAATAGTACTGCTCTATATAGCTGTAAGCCTTTTCAAAAACCTCTTTGTCCTTGATTTTGTATTTAATCCACACAACGCTGCGCAGAGCCTTCTTCACTTCCTGTCTTCCCGCTGTTGTGTTTTGCCATCCAGGAAATCTAACTATCTTGACGATATTGTCAATATCCGCAACGATACGCTCAACTATAACCGGCGTTTCGCGGTTCTTTACGCCGTTGAAAAGCTCCGTAAGCGCAGCTATACCTTTATCGATTTCCTTTTCGGGTACGATTTCCTTTTCAGCCTGAGCCGCTTCCTTTGCCAACTCCAGAAGGAGTTTCAAAAACTCAATACTTGTTACGAGTCCCTGCTCGTGCTTTTCACGAAGTTCTTCCAATTTTTCACCAAGGTCAATGAACCTTGGATCGTTTGCGTGCGCGAGGATTTTTGCAACCAGATTGATTTCTATTTTTTTTGTAGTTGATTTGTTGTCCTTATGCTTTTCAAGGAAGTCATCAATCAGGTCCGCATCCATTTCAAGAATATCAACATCCTCATCAACACTTCCAACTTCTATGTTCTGATGAATGAGTTCTATGGTCTTATTTCCAAGCGCCGCCCAAATCAAACTGCCGCGTCCGTCCGTAGGTTTAACCGACTCATAAACGCGCGAAAGCCACTGATAATCAGCTTTATATGTATTCAGGAAAAAGTCCGGTGAAAGAGCATCCCAAGCGCGGTTCAGTACACGATAGTCTGCGGCAAATGCATCTTTTTCCTTATTTGTGGGTAGGCAGTCTTGCGCCGCCATAAGCCCTTCCCAACCCTCAACTGTGCGGTCCACGCCAGGGAAGTATTCAAGGCATTTATTAAGCAAAATCGGAAGACGCTTTTTGATTTCATCAATATTGGTTATAATCTTCCGCATCGTGGTTTCATCGAAATTTAACGCTTGCGCAACATCATCGAAAATTCCAATATAGTCAACTATCAATCCAAAGGTTTTGCCCTGGTCATATGTGCGGTTTGTGCGGCATATTGCCTGCAAAAGAGTGTGATCTTTCATAGGTTTATCCAAATACATAACCTGCAATATAGGCGCATCAAATCCGGTTAGCAATTTGGAGGTAACGATAACAAGTTTAAGAGGGCTTGACGAGTCTCTAAAGGTATCCAGAACTTTGCCTTCGGCATCACGGTCCCTGCGGTATTTTTTGTATCTATCGCCCTTATCGTTATTTGTATCCATAACGATGGTGGATGCTTCTTCACCGAGCAGCTTATCAATTTCCTCCTTGTACATCAGGCAGCATTCACGGTCATACACAACTACCTGTCCCTTATAGCCATTAGGTTCAATCTGCTCTCTAAAGTGCTTGACAATATGCTCACAAACGCGGTGAATTCTCTTCCGGTCATACATGAGCGCCTTCATATTTACGCGCTTTGATAACTCATTTTTTTCGTCTTTTGTAAGTCCAGCTTCGTCCGTCATCGCGGCGAATTCACGGTCCAATTTTTCTTTATCAATTTTCAGTTCAACCGGTCCCGGTTTGAAATGTAACGGCAGCGTAGCACCGTCCCTGATGGAGTCGGAAAAGGAATAACGGCTCATATAACCGGTCCGGTCTTCTGCCGCGCCGAAAGTCGCGAACGTATTCTTATCAATACGATTTATGGGAGTACCGGTTAACCCAAAGAAGAAAGCATTCGGAAGCGCCAACCGCATCTTTTCGCCAAGATCACCTTCCTGCGTTCTATGCGCTTCGTCAACCATAACAATGATGTTATCTCTCGGATTGAGTTCGCAATCGACCTCCCCAAATTTAAATATCGTTGTTATGAGTATCTTGCGCATATCCCCGCGGAAAAAGGACAGCAGTTCCTCTTTCGAAGAAGCGCTTTGAAGGTTGGGAATATCCGAAGCATTGAATGTTGCGGTGATTTGCGTTTCAAGGTCAATACGGTCATCAACTATAACAACCGTGGGGTTCTTCAGCTCCGGAATCATACGCAGCTTCTGGGCAGCGAAAACCATCAAAAGTGATTTACCGGAACCCTGGAAATGCCACAAAAGTCCCTTCTTCGGGTAGCCGGCTTTAACACGATCCACTATAAGATTTGCCCCTTCAAACTGCTGATAACGGCAAATGATTTTATATTTTCTGTATTTTTTATCCGTAGCAAACAACGTGAAAAACTGGAAAATATCCATCACGTTGGAAGGCGTTATCATATCCTCAATGCTAACCTTAACATCCGAAAGTGTGCCTTCGTCCTTATGATTAGGCGTATGCCACGGTCCCCAAAGGTTAATTGGCATATTCACAGAACCATAACGGTAGCATTTTCCTTCTGTACCAAAATTAAAAATATTCGTTACAAACATTTGCGGAATACTTTTTTCGTAATCGCTAATATCCCCTGCCGCATCTAACCAGGTAATGCACCCGCGAACCGGGGTTTTCAGTTCACCGATAACAACAGGGAAACCATTAATAATTAAAACTATGTCAAACCGCTTGCCACCTTCTGCCTGCGGGTATTTCCATTGGTTCGTTACTACATATTCGTTCAGCGCAAGGTCCGCTTTTGTCATCGTTCCGAAGAAGCGAATGGGGATCATCCTTCCATCTTTGCCGAAAGGATATGAGTTTTCCTCAAAAATCAACTTTTTGAAAAGTTCATTCTGCGTTACCAGGTTGTGTGCCTGAACCGAAAGGATGAGAGTGCGCAATTTGTAAATAACTTCATCTGCGCGGGACGGTTCTTCTGCGATTGCCGGGTTCAAACGAATAAGGGCTTCCTTGACCATCGGCTCAACCAGCACATCCGAATAATCGCGCGGGAGTTCTTCTGCCGGAACATACTTCCAGCCGTTCCCTTTCAATGCGGCAATAACCATCTGCTCTATCGTATTATCTTCGTTAAACAAATTCGGCATAATTTTCCTCCTTATTCTTCCGGGATGATTTCCATAATATCATCGAAATTACAATTCAACGCAACACAAATTTTCGCCAACGTATCTGCGTTGACGTTTTCACCGTGTTTCAGCTTATTTAGAGTGTAGCCGCTCAGGTCCGCAATCTGCGCAAGGTCCTTCTTTCCCATATCACGGTCAATGAGCATTTTCCATAGTTTCTTGTAACTAATAGCCATAGCTCCGCATCTCCTTAAAATAATCGCTTTTTAGTATAGCATATAATTACGAAAAAAACAAGTTTTTTTAGCGTTCGCTAATTTTACTCTTTGAAGTCAAATTCAACTTGCCTTAATAAGTCAAAAGAACCGACATAAATGCCGGCTCTTTCTTCATCTTTATGTATAGCAATAAACGGTTTATTTGCCGATTTTGCTTTCTCTGAAAGTAAGAATATCTTTGACAAGCTCTTCATCCGCAAACTGTGTCCCCGCAGGGTTTTCGAACGGTACAGGCTTAGCTATTCCATTTGCAATAGCAATAACTTTTCTTCGTATATCAGCTTTATTCCCTGCTGCTGCGTGAGCAACCCCAACAGCTCTCGCAGTTTGCCTTAATTTAAAAATTGTTAGTTGTTCAAGCCGAGCCTCAATATTCTCAATAGTTAATTCTTGCATAAGTTCCTCCTTTAAAATCAAAAGTATTCAACACTATCCAGAAAAGCTTTAACGCTTGGCAGTTTAAGAACATCATAGATTGTTTGCCCCAGCTTCTTCCCTTTCATCCGCGAAAGCTGAATGGTTATCGATACTTGATTTTGCTTGAGACTGTTTTCCGGGAAGTCATACCTTTCATCATAAATGTAGGTTACCCTGCCACCCGTGTAAAATGCGCCGAGCGCTGTTCCTTGTCCTCTTGTTACAGGGAAGAACTCACCCTTGTTTTTCAATTCATTGTTTTCCATAAATTCCTCCATGTTTTCTTGGACTGTCATTTCTGATTTCTCAAACTCTATATTGATGTAAACAATCCCGCCTTTTACAACTTCGTTTTCTGATTTGAACTCAAGTACGTGGTAGCCGCCGCCAGGCATTCTCAAATCAAGGGTAAAGTCCTCTGGCAATGCAAACGACATATTTGATGCTATTAACTTTCCTTCTTTAATCTTAAGCATATGTTCCTCCGTTTTCGATAAAATCAGTCAGGGTTCGATATTCTTTCCCTTTTCCGAAATTACCATATTTTGATATAATTATTACGATAAATACCATTTCACGCCGTCAATATCCCTTGGCGGCTTTTTTTGCTGTGTAATCATATGATTAAGCGACCTCGGTAACCGAAAGCTGGAACACTTGACCGTTTTCCAACTTCATTAATATTCCCTTGGTATTCTTTGCAAACGTGCCGCAAAAGTAATCATCCAATAACGGAAAAATCTGCATTGCCAAATCAAGTCCCGTTGATTTTGACTCCTGCGCTAATGTCTCAAATTCCATGTTTCCTTCTCCGATGCAAATGTTAAGTTTTTCTTCCATAATTTTTTAACTCCAATAATTTTTTCACTTTTTTCGCGCGTTTGAAGTGTACCTTCATTATACTCTCCCATCGGCGCAGATTGCAACAGAAATGTGCGCTTGTGGGAGAGAATAAATTGTAGAAAAAGGACTAATTTATGGATAATTTGTCGAAACTCTCTGAAATGCTCGATTCCTTGATGTTTGAGCATGAAATAAACCTTACGCAACTTGCCAATGAAGTAGGTATCGATGCAACCACTATTGGACGATATTTACATTCGCGCTATACTCCAACCGTTGCAAATTTAGTTAAGTTAGCAGATTATTTTCAATGCACTACTGATTTTTTATTAGGGCGCGAATCTGAGAACTACCCCACTGTGTTTTATTCTTGTCCGCCATTTTCGGAACAGCTCAAGGTTCTAAAAGAACACTTCAACTGCCCCTGGTGGAACTTTTACAAAACAGCGCATATTTCAAGTTCTCGATTTTATGAATGGAAGAATGGAACCCGCACGCCAACCCTTGACTGTATTATTTTCTTAGCGGATGGATTCGGATGTACTGTTGATTTCATTATAGGAAGAACAAAACAATAATTTCTATTTTAATACGCAATTTCGCCGTTTCAGGGTAATTGAAAACTCCCTATTACGGCGTTTTTTATTTTCAAAAAATATGTAAAATGCACCTATTAAGGTTTAATAACAACAATCTTTAACCCCTGTTTTTTTGCATATTCTATTGTGCTTTTGGTACCACCAGGAAGCCCGTCGAATAGAGCTATCATCAAGGAAGAATTATTCACCATGTATCGGTTCCTTTCAAGCATACATTCTGCACCGATATATTCATCATAAATGCAACGCACTCCGTCGAGTTTAACCAGTAGATTTCTATACCTTTCCCGGTCTTTTGCTTGCCACTTTATGTCCTGCGTTTTACAAGGCAAAGCACCAATAATTTTTATATCAGGATATTTTTCTTTAAACGCGAGAACCGTTTCAGCGCATATCATATCAAATCCCAAAGCCATACCGCTCAGAAAAGTACTATAGCCGTTTTGAATTGCCTTTTCTATTTCGGATGAAAGCGCAGCTTTCATTGCTCTACACCGTATATCTTCCTCATTAAACCGCCAAGGAAGTTTTTGACTTCGATGCCCGGTGAAACACGCCGTTGATGAATTCAGATCTTTTATTATTTTTCCGATTTCAATTTTTGCCTCTTCAAGCCCATTTCCTTTAACCAACATATGTACCTTCCTCCCAATACGACCAATTCACAATACCTATTGTAGCACAAATATAATAAAAAAGAAAGTTTCTGACCAATCCACAATACATATTTGTTTTCGCCCGTATGATAAAATATACGTAGTTTAGATTAGTCAAGTCAGGAGATGCGAAAATATGACATTAAATCAGGCATTTGCAATCCGGGTACGGGAAATCTTGAAGGAAAAGAAAATGACACAGTATCGGCTGGAACAGGAAACCGGCATTTACCATAGTACAATGACATCAATTCTCGGAAATAAAACTAAGGCTTCAAACTTCAAAAATATTGCACTTATTATACGAGAATTGGGACTTTCAATGACGGACTTCTTCGATAGCCCCGTTTTCGAATTTGAAAACATTGAAATAGATGAATAACGCCTTTCAAACATAAATTTAACGATTACCCATAATTTTAACGATTGCGTTTTCAATCATAATAAGAAAAACCCGTGGGAAACAATCCCGCGGGTCTATTTTTACTGTGTTATCGATTAAAACCTGTAATATTACGAAAAAAGCATAGAAAAAGGACGGAAATCTTGATATATTTGTATCAAAATGTCCGTCCTTTTATGGTGCCCAAGACCGGACTCGAACCGGTACGGAGTTTCCTCCGAAGGATTTTAAGTCCTTTGCGTCTGCCATTCCGCCACTTGGGCAATTGAGTTTGGAGGCACCACCCGGAATCGGACCGGGGATAAAGGCTTTGCAGGCCTCTGCCTTACCGCTTGGCTATGGTGCCTTATGTGGAGCGGAAGACGAGATTCGAACTCGCGACATTTGCCTTGGCAAGGCAACGCTCTACCACTGAGCCACTTCCGCATTTGGTGGGAGCTATAGGGTTCGAACCTATGACCCTCTGCTTGTAGGGCAGATGCTCTCCCAGCTGAGCTAAGCTCCCAAAGTTAAGTCGCTTTTTGCAAGCGACTTATATAATATATCAAATCAAGGGCAAAAAATCAAGGATTTCGCGCCATGTTTTGCGAATTTTTTTTTAACAAATCGCATCTCTTTTTTCGAGCGCCGACGTTTTGCGACACACAATATGTTTATATGCCGCTATACGTTTATCTGTGCCTTTATTCCGAGAGCTTTTTTATTCTTCTCGAGTATGGGCTTAATTTCCTCTTCGATAAATTCGACCGTCTGAGAAGGCGCTCTGCCTATGAAGTTCTTGGGATCGAGCAAGCCGTCTATGCGGGAATGGATTGCAGCAAAATGCGCGTCTCCCTTTATTCTCTCGATAAGGTCGTTATCTCCGCCCTGCTGTTTGACGACTTTCGCGCTTTCCATGGAATGCTCTCTTATGAGTTCGTGAAGCTCCTGCCTGTTGCCGCCTGCTTTCACACATTCCATGAGTATGACTTCCGTGGACATAAACGGGAGTTCTGCCGCGATATGCTTTGCGATAACCTTTTCGTATACGACCATATTTTCGGAAATATTAAGATAGAGGTTGAGGATCCCGTCGAGCGCAAGAAAAGCCTGTGCTATCGTTATGCGCTTGTTCACGCTGTCGTCAAGCGTGCGTTCGAGCCACTGCGTAGAACTCGTCACAGCCTCGTTTATGGGCACGGAAAGCACGAAACGGGCAAGACCGCACATTCTCTCGCTGCGCATGGGATTACGCTTGTATGCCATTGCGGACGAGCCTATCTGAGATTTTTCGAAAGGCTCCTCCATTTCCTTCATGTTTTGCAGTATGCGCAAATCGTTTGCGAACTTATACGCGCTCTGCGCAATCTGAGAGAGCACGCTCATTACGTTGTAGTCGAACTTTCTCGGATAGGTTTGCCCCGTAACTCCGTAAGCCGCCTTGATTCCCATACGCTTTGCGACTGCGCTCTCGAGCTTCTTAACCTTTTCCCCGTCGTTGTCGAAAAGGCTCATAAAACTTGCCTGCGTGCCCGTCGTACCCTTGACTCCGCGAAGCTTTACTGTCTTTATGAGATGCGTGAGATTCTCGTAATCCATTTCGAGGTCCTGAAGCCACAGGCAGGCGCGCTTTCCGACCGTAGTAAGCTGAGCGGGCTGGAGATGGGTAAATCCGAGCGTAGGCAAATCCTTATACTTCATGGCAAACGCCGCGAGCTTGTCCATGACCGAAACAAGCTTATCTTTGACAAGTTCGAGCGCGTTTTTGATCATTATTATTTCGGCATTATCCGTCACATAACAGCTTGTAGCACCGAGATGTATAATAGGCATTGCGGATTTTGCCTGCGTTCCGAACGCGAAAACATGAGCCATTACGTCGTGGCGAACCTCTTTTTCGCGAGCGGCGGCAACATCGTAATTTATGTCGTCCGCGTATTTTTTCATCTCGGCGATCTGTTCGTCGGTTATGGCGAGTCCGAGCTCCTTCTCGCTTTCGGCAAGGGCTATCCACAGCTTGCGCCACAATCCGAAGCGGGTATCGTCGGAGAAATTGCGCGCCATTTCAACCGAAGCATAGCGCGTTATCAGAGGGTTTTCGTAAACGTCTTTCATACTTATATGCGATCTCCTAATTATAGCCGTCAAAATCTGTCGGCAAAAAATTTTTTTGCATTGAGCCTGAATATCTTTCGTATGTCGCTCTGCGTATATCCGATCTTTTCGAGCGCGTCTGTAAGGACGGAAAACGAAGGATAGTCGTTAAGTCCGTCGGGCGGCGTGCAACCGTTAAAATCGCTTCCTACCGCGAGATTGTCGCAACCGAACTTTTGGACAAAATAATCGATATGACGCACGACGTCCGTATATGCGGCATTTCCTTTTGTAAGAAAAGAGCTTTCCGAGGTCACGCCGACAATTCCGCCGCGCGAAACTATGAGCTTGATCTGTTCGTCGGTAAGATTTCGAGGGTGACTGTAAACCGCGTCGAAACAACAATGACTGCACAGCAGCTTGCCTTGCGCATAATCCAAAACATCGAAAAAGCTTTTCCGATTGAGATGTGCGGTATCGACGGCTATCCCGAGACGCTCCGCCTCCCGTATGACCGCCTTGCCGCGTTCGGTCAATCCTTTGGACGTGCCTGCTTTTGCTCCGCCCGCCAAGGCATTGTCGTCGTTCCAGGTAAGCCCCGCATACAGAAGCGGGATTTCGCTCAAAAGCTCCAACGACTGCTTCCCGAGAAAGTGTGCGTCCTCGAGTGCGAAACGGGCAAACTCTTTGGGAACGGCGCTTACGAGATTTCCAAGAAAGCCCGGCGCAACGTCAATACGAGTCGACCATATTGCGAGGACGGGACTTGCATATTCTTTTATTCCGTCGAGATAACCCGCATATTCGCGCGGACTCAACGCCGTGAGCATATCGTTGTGCAAATCGGCTATCATAAAATCGGCACTGACCATAATACTTTTTATGAATGCACGGTTTGCCGCGTTACCTATAAAGCCGCAAGAAGTTTTCCTGCGGCTTTAGATTGTTTTATTACTTTATGTCCAAACCTTTGAGAAGATCCGCCAAAGGATTGTTGCTCGTGTTTTCGCTCCACTCGCTGTGATCCTCTGCCTGCTTTTCCGCTTTGGGCTTACGCTGAGCTTTCTTTTCTGCCTTGGAATCGGTATCTGCCTCTTCCTGCGGTTTCTCGGGCTTCTCGACAGGCGCAGGAGCTTCGAGACAAGCCTTTATGCTGAGCGTGACGCGCTTGTTGGGCTCGTCGTAAGCAAGCACCTTTACTTCCACTTCGTCTCCGACCTTTACGACCTCGTTTATATTCTTCACGAAGCTGTGAGCCGCTTCCGAAACGTGGACGAGACCTTCTATGCCGTGCTCGATTTCAACAAATGCGCCGAAAGGCATTACGCTCGTAACCTTGCCTTTGACAACCGAGCCTATCGGATGTTTCTCCATTGCGGAAACAAACGGATGATTTTGAAGCTGCTTATATCCGAGCGAAACTCTGCCCTTTTCTCTGTCTGCCGAAAGCACGAGGAAATCGTACGTCTTGCCGATCTCGAGAACCTCGTCGACCGACTTGATACGCGTCCAGGACAGATCGCCTATGTGTGCAAGACAGTCTATGCCGTCCACGCTCACGAATGCGCCGAAGTTTGCCGCGCGCTTGACGACGCCGCTGACGATAACATTCGGACGGACGTTGTCCCAGAACATATCTTCCTTTTCCTTGCGCTCCGCCTCGAGAACCTTTCTCTGGCTGGCAACGATTTCGCGCTTTTCGTCGTCGATCTCTATAGCGCTGAGACGAAGCTTTTTGTTTTCGTAATTTTTAAGCTCCTTCACGTAAGTGCCGCGCTCTCTTATCTGAGATGCGGGAACGAATACCGAGTAGGTACCGAGGTGACCGAGCAAGCCGCCCTTTATGGCGCGTATGCCGTCAAGCTCGAAAACGTCGCCGCCGCGCACCGTCTCGACGATCTTGTCGCCCTCTTTGATCTTGTCCACTTTCTTTTTGGACAACAGAACGCAACCGCTGTCGGCATCGCTCTTGTTGATGATTATCGCCTCTATTGCGGTTCCTTCGGGATAATCCGCGGGGTTATAATCTCCGCCGACGGATACCTCGTCCTTCTTGATGAAACCGTCTTTCTTTCCGCCGATATTCACCTTAATGCCGTCTTCGTTCGCATGAATGACGGTGCCCTTAATGCGCATTCCGTCCTTGTACTGCACGAAAGACTCGTCAAGATAGTCCTTGAACTCTTTGCTAACGTCTTCAAAATTCTCGCTCATGTAACCTTTTACCTCCACAATCAACTCCTTGGGAGTCGACGCACCGGCGACAATCGCGATTCTGTCGCCGGGATTAAATACAATATTTTTTAAGTCGGTGGTCCGTTCGATGTGATAGGTATCGGGCTGAATCGCCTTACAAGTTTCGAACAGCTTCGTCGTATTCGAACTGTTCTTGCTTCCGACGACCAACACTTTATCGTTTACGGACGCCAAATCCATTGCCTCGATTTGCCGCTCTGTAGTAGTATAGCAAATTGTGTCGAATATTTCAACTGTTTTCAATCGGGAAATCGGAATTTTTTTCACAATTTCATCATATTTTTTTCGGGAAAATGTGGTTTGCGCCACAAAACACACTTTTTCGTCGCAAGACAGACTGCCAATAAGCTTGTCGAGCTCTTCGACGCTCTCTATGACGTCCGCTCTGTTCTCGCACCAACCGCCGATCCCTATGACCTCGGGATGATTGCGCTTTCCGATAATGACTATGCGACTGCCGTTTTTTTCATGCTCCTCGACGAGTCTGTGAATCTTTTTCACGAAGGGACAAGTCGTGTCCACGACCTCGAGCCTTTTTGCCCGCATCTTATCGTAGACTGATTTTCCCACTCCGTGAGAACGTATTATCACGACCGCTCCGTCCTCGACCGAATCGAGGTTTTCGACCGTTCGCAAGCCTTCCGACTCGAGCCGCCTCACGACCTCGTCGTTGTGAATTATTTTACCGAGACAGTATGCCCCGCCCTTTGCGTATCTTTCCGCAACGGCGACGGCTTCCTTTACTCCGAAACAGAAACCGCTGTGCTTTGCCGTAGTTATTTGCATATAATAGCTTTCGCCGCCTTCAACGCATTTTTTCTCGCACGCTTTCCGTCCTTTAAAAGACGTCGATAATCCTTGTCCTTTGAGTGCGAAACGCGGTAATCGAGAAGCCGCTTTGCTTCGGCAAGCTTTTCTGCGACAATCTCCGCGCCCTCTTCGACGGTGGGCGTATCGAGTCTGCGCCCTTTGAGAGACTCGAGCTCGAACTTCGGCAAAACGTAGACGTAATTCTTTCTGAACGCCCGAGCCTTACCGTAAATTATGGCAGGAACGATGGGCGCGTCGCCCTTGACCGAGAACATCACGACGCCGCTCTTCACTTCCTGAAGCGACGTATCGACTTTGTTTCTCGTACCTTCGGGAAATATAGTAACGCCCTCGCCCTTTTTCAAAACGCCGAGGATCTCTCGCATGGCGGACATATCGGCCTTTCCCCTTGCAATGAAAATGACTCCGAGCCATTTGGCAAGGCGGTGGATAAGGCGGCTCTTTCCTATTTCCTGTTTTGCGATAAAATGGCGGTAACCCGGCAGATTGATCGCCGTCACGAGAATATCCTTCCAGGAAAGATGATTGCATACCAAAATCACCTTTCTGTCTTTCGGAAAATCTTTCTTGTTTATGACCTTTGTAGGGTAAAACAGCTTAAAAGGCAAGTAAACTATCGCCCGAATTATCGCATAAAAAAGGTTCACGGCTTTACCTCTTCGAATTTATTATTTCGCTCATATATGCCACGACCTGTTCTACGGTCATGTCGTCGGTCACGACCTCGATTGCGTCGTCGGCTTTTTTAAGCGGAGCAAAATCGCGGTGCATATCATTGTAGTCGCGAGTCTCTATGTCTCGCTCTATCGCGTCGAGCTCGCAAGCTTCGCCCTTTGCCGTAAGTTCGTCGAAGCGGCGCTTTGCCCTAACCTTGACGCTTGCCGTAAGGTAGAACTTAGCGACGGCGTCGGGAAGTACAAACGTGCCTATATCTCTTCCGTCGAGGATACAGTCCTTTTCCGAAGCTATCTTTCTCTGCATTTCGACAAGCTTAAGCCGCACCTCTTTGACGGCGGAAAAATCGCTTGCGAGTTTGGACACGTAATGACGGCGTATTTCGCCGCTGACGTCCTTGCCGTCCAAACGAACGTGCTGTACTCCGTCTATGGTATCGACTTCTATTACTGTATCGTCGAGCGTGCGCTTTATGCCCTCTACATCACCGAGTCCGATTCCCTTTCTGTGCATTTTAAGACCTATCGCACGATACATGGCGCCCGTATCGAGATAGGTCATGGAAAGGCGACGCGACAAAAGCTTGGCGACGGTGCTTTTCCCGGCGCCGCTCGGTCCGTCTATAGCGACGTTTAAAACCTTACCGCGATCCTTCCCGCTGATTTCGGGCGAGCAGGCTTTTTCCCGCTCGCGCATCGTCTTCGAGATCTTCGCAAGATCGGGACGAAGCTCTGCCGCCTTATGCAAATAGGCATGGCGCGGCACGAAATCCGTCTTTTCGTCTGAAGCAAGCTCTATCATCACGCGTATACAAAGCGGAAGAGAGTTTTCGATATTCGGCTCGAGACAGCTCATGAGCGGGCAATCCAAAAGTCCGCTTTCACGTACGGCACGCGCGGGATAGAACGCCGTTATGTCGACTGTAGTGCTTATAAGGCAGGATACCGCCCTGACGCCCGAGCCGATATTATTATCGTCCTTAAGCGTCTTTACAAGTTCGACCGTTTTCGAAACTATCTCCTCGCGAGTGTTTTCCTCTATTGTCGTAGCGCCTCTGAGCGCGGTTATTTTTTCAGACATTCGGTCCTCCTATAGCTTCGCCTGCCGCGAATCCCGTGGAAAGCGCAATTTGTATATTGAATCCGCCCGTAAAAGCGTCTGCGTCGAGCATTTCGCCGACTACGTACAAGCCGCTTACGAACTTGCTTTCCATGGTCGACGGATCGATCTCCTTTAGGCTTACGCCGCCCGCCGTAACTATTCCGTATTCGACGTCATAAAGCCCTGTTATATCGAAAGTCAAAGCCTTGATAGCGGACCTCAGCTTCGCACGCTCCGATTTAGTGACTGCATTTACGACCTTATCCGCGTCGAGAGCGCAATAGCCTATTATGTAAGGCACGAGAGAACGCGGCAGCAAATCGAAAAGCGCGTTTTTAAGCTGCTTATTCGCATATTTTTCGAAGTCCGAAAGAATACGCATATCGAGCTTGTCCTCGCCGAGCGCAGGCTTCAAGTCGATAATAAGCTTAGCGCCGTCGAGTTTTTTACGGTTCACAAGCGAAGACATTGAAAGAATTATCGGACCGCTCGCCCCGTCGGATGTGAACAGCAGTTCTCCGAATGCGCTTTCGGAAAAGCCGTCGCCGCATACCGTGGCGCTCACGTTTTTAAGCGAAAGTCCCTCTATAGCCTTGACGCTTTGCCCGAGCCTTATCGGCACGAGCGCGGGCACGGGATCTATTATCGTATGACCGAGAGAAGCCGCAAACTTAAAGCCGTCTCCGCGACTGCCCGTAGACGAATAACTTTTGCCGCCGCAAGCGAGAACCAGTCGCTTTGCTTCGACGCGCTCTCCGCCTTCGAGAATGAGAAGAAATCCGTCGGGTCGCTTTTCTATGCGCGCGACCCTGCTGTTCAAACGCAACTTCGCACCGCCCCTTTCGGCAAAGGCGACAAGCGTCTTTATGACGTCGGATGATTTGTCGCTCGAGGGAAACACACGGTTTCCGCGCTCGGTCTTTAATTTCAGCCCCAGTCCCGTCAAAAGCTCTTTCGTATATGCGGGAGGAAAACGATAGATGCAGCTTTGAAGGAACTTTTTGCCGCCTACGACGTTTGACAGAAACTCACGCGGCTCGCAATCGTTCGTCACGTTACATCTGCCCTTGCCCGTTATATAGAGCTTTTTGCCTGCCTTCTCGTTTCCGTCGAAAACCGAAACCGAAGCTCCGCCGCGCGCCGCACAGCCCGCCGCGGCAAGCCCCGACGCCCCTGCTCCCACTATAGCTACGTCAATCAAAAATTTTCCTTCCTTTAAGTTTTTCGAGCGCGGAAAAATCGTTTCTGTCGGATGTAAGCGGCGTTACCGTCGCATAGCCGAGCTTTATGAGTTCGACGTCGCAATCGTCGTCGTTCAGAGTGTGCGGAGTGGGCTGTCCCACTATGCGCACGGACGATCCGACCTTTTCTTCCGCGTATCTGTCGTTGTAAAGATTTATGCCCATTTTAGTCAGCTTGACGCCCTTAAAAGGCGACGAAACGGGATAATTTACGTTTACTACGCCGCCCGAAACCGCACAGATCTCCAAAAGCCTTTTTAAATTCTTTTTTACGAACTCCGCCGCTTCCACATATACGCTCTCTGCGCAATCCCACTTTTCGAGGCTTATCGCAATCGACGGTATGCCGTGCGTCGCGCCCTCGGTGGCGGCGGCGACCGTGCCGCTGTAAAGTATGTCCGTGCCGAGATTCGAGCCGTTGTTTATCCCCGAGAGCACAAGTTCAAACGGAGCGCCGTCGTTGAAATACAGCACTCCGATTTTTGTACAATCCGCGGGCGTACCCGAAATCGCATACGCAGTATACTCGCGCTCCGCTTTCACGTAATCTATCTCCGAACCTATGGTTATGGAGTGACTGAAGCCAGAACGCTGGTTCATGGGTGCAACCACCATGACTTCGTTGTCTCGGCGAAAGACGTCCGCAAGTACGCGTATGCCCACGGAATCTATTCCGTCATCGTTGACTATGAGCACTCTCATATCGGATGAACTTGAGTCTCCTTGTCGAATATAGTCTTGTCTATGCCGCTTTTTGCCGCCAACCTACGCTTAAAGAACGGTATCGCGAGCTGCGGGAACAACGCATACGTGAGCACGTCTTCTTCCTGCTCGATATACTCGGAGATCTCCTTCTCGTACGCGCCGAGCTCGGGAGCAATATTGTCCGCGGGACGGCAAGTGATGCGAGGACTGTCGCCGATGATTTTCTTTACGAGCTTTTCGTCGGGTTCGACGGGCAGCTTGCCGTATTCGCCGGCAAGCATTCCTTTCGTCTCCTTCGTGACCATTTTATAGCGCTCGCCCGAAATGACGTTCAAAACCGCCTGCGTGCCGACGATCTGGCTGGACGGCGTAACGAGCGGAGGATAACCGAGATCTGCCCTCACCCTCGGCACTTCCTCGAGAACGGCAAGGAGCTTATCCGAAGCGCCCTGCTGCTTTAACTGGCTTATAAGGTTCGAAAGCATACCGCCCGGCACCTGGTATATGAGAGCGTTTACGTCGACTTTCAGGACCTGCGGACTGAGGAAGCCGTCGTCGGAAAGCCTCTGAGCAACCTTCTTGAAGTAGACGGTGAGTTCGTTGAGCGCCTGCAAATCGAGTCCCGTGTCGTACTCGGTGCCGGCAAGAGTGGCAACCAAAGATTCCGTAGCCGGCTGGCTCGTTCCGTTGCCGAGAGGCGACAATGCGGTGTCCACTATGTCGCAGCCCGCTTCGATGGCCTTCAAATTAGTCATATCGCCTATACCTGCGGTGTTATGCGTATGAAGATGAAGGGGCACTTTTACCTTTTCCTTGAGGCGCGAAACAAGCTCGTATGCCTTATAAGGAAGCAACAGGTTTGCCATATCCTTTATACAGATTATATCGGCGCCCATGCTCTCGAGCTCGAGCGCGAGATTTACGAAATAATCTATCGTATGCACCTTGCTCGTCGTATAGCTTATCGCCGCTTCCACCGTGCCGCCGTACTTTTTCGTGCTCTCCATAGCTCGGCGCATATTGCGCGTATCGTTGAGCGCATCGAAAATACGAATAACGTCTATGCCGTTTTTTACGGAAAGACGGCAAAAACTGTCTACGACGTCATCGGCATAGTGCTTATATCCGAGAATGTTCTGTCCGCGAAGAAGCATTTGAAGCTTGGTCTTGGGCATGGCCTTTTTTAGGGCGCGAAGTCTCTCCCAAGGATCCTCGTTCAGATAGCGAAGGCAGGAATCGAACGTCGCTCCGCCCCACGCCTCGAGCGCGTAAAAACCCACGTTGTCGAGCTTGTCGGCAATCGGGAGCATTTCTTCGAGCTTCATGCGAGTTGCCGCCTGCGACTGATGAGCGTCGCGCAGTATGGTCTCCATTATTTTTACTTTAGCCATAATTACAACTATGACCTCCTTGTTTTCGATGTGAAAATAATTTTCTTAACCGCCGAATACGGCAAGAAGCAGTCCCGCGGCTACCGCAGAGCCTATGACGCCGGCGACGTTGGGCCCCATTGCGTGCATGAGAAGATAGTTGTCGGGAACTTCCTTCTGCCCTTCCTTACTCGAGACACGCGCAGCCATGGGCACGGCGGAAACTCCGGCGCTTCCTATAAGCGGATTTATCTGACCCTTCCAGATCACGTTCATGAGCTTTGCCATGAGTATGCCGCCCGTTGTACCTATCACGAAAGCAAACAGTCCGAGACCTATGATAAGCAATGTCGTGGGCTGAAGGAAGGTCGTACCGACGGCTTTCGAGCCGACGACTATTCCGAGCAGAATGGTAACTATATTTATAAGCTCGTTGCTTGCCGTCTTTGCGAGTCTGTCCGTCACAGTGCTCTCCTTTAAGAGATTGCCGAGCATGAGACATCCGACAAGCGGCAATGCCGACGGAAGTATGAGTCCGACGAGAAGAGTTACCACTATGGGGAAAATTATCTTTTCGCGCTTGCTGACTTCGCGCAGCTGCTTCATGCGTATACTGCGCTCCTTTTTCGTCGTCAAAAGCTTCATTATGGGCGGCTGTATTATCGGTATAAGCGCCATGTACGAATATGCGGCTATGGCGATTATCGGAAGAAGATCGCTCTGTCCGAGCTGCTGAGTGAGCCAAATCGCCGTAGGTCCGTCCGCACCGCCGATTATGGCGATCGCCGCCGCCGCCGCGCCCTTAAAGCCGAGAGCGACCGCGCCGAAGAACGTCACGAAAATACCGAGCTGTGCCGCCGCGCCGAGAAGCAAGCTTTTCGGATTGGCGATAAGCGGTCCGAAATCGGTCATCGCACCTATTCCGAGGAAGATGAGCGGCGGGAATATTACTTTATCCACACCGAAGTACAAATAGTACAACAGTCCGCCGGCAGTGCCGTCCGATCCGTCCGCATACAGAATTTCGTAGCCGCCGGGAATATTTACTATGAGCATTCCGAAAGCTATCGGAAGCAACAACAGCGGCTCAAACTTACGGGCTATCGCGAGATAGAACAGTACGAGCGATACGGCTATCATGACGTAATTTTGCCAATTCGTCGAAGCGTATATGCCCGTGCTCTCCCATAGGTTTATGAGAATGTCTATAAAGTTCATTTAAGCGCCCTCGTTTAGCCGATGGAAGCGAGATCTGCGCCGCCGGCTACGTTATCGCCCTCTTTTACGAGGAACGTGACGATACCGTCCGCGCTTGCGACTATATCGTTTTCCATCTTCATTGCTTCGAGAACGACTATCTTGTCGCCGTGCTTGACCTTGGAGCCGTTTGCGACCGCAAGCTTCAGTACGAGACCGGGCATGGGAGCCTTGACTACGGATCCGCCTGCGGGAGCTTTGGGTGCGGGAGCCGCCGCGGGAGCGGGCGCCGAGACGGGTGCGGAGACGCTCGCGGGAGTGCCTTCGCCTGCTTCCTCTACTTCCACAACGTACGATTTACCGTTTACGTTTACATTGAACTTACGCATTTTATAATTCCTCCGAAAAATCACTTACTGTTTTTTACTTGTCTTATACGCCTTACGGTGAAGGGCGGCGGCTGAGACGCGCCGCTTTCCTCGGCGTAAATACACGATATTGCGGCCGTTATCGCCGCCACGACTTCCTCGTCGTTTTCCGATGCCGACGACATATCGGAAACGCCGGAGTCTTCTTTCGACGCTTTTTTCTTTTCAGCCGACGTCGCTTTCTTTTCTATAAGACCGAATACTTTGTTGAACACCACGAGAAGCACGACGAGGACTACGAGCACCAACAGAACGAACAGTATTCCCATAAGTGCAATGAGAGCCGCGTCTCCGATCGAATAGTCGGAATTGAACCAATCGAAGTATTTGCTCAAATCAAAGTCGGCGCCGCCTGCCGCGGAAATGATACCATTTATCACTTTGCTCACCTCTTAGACAGGAAAGTCTGTACCGCGCTTATAAGGAAACCGCGGGTAAACTCGGGCTTTATTATATTGTCGAAAAGACCTATGGATCCCACCTTATCCGCCGCCATATTTTCCTTTGCATAGGCATCGGCAAATTTCCGTTCGGCTTTCTCCTTGTCTTTCGCGCCGTTTATGTCTTCGGCATACAAAAGGCGAGCCGCCGCCTCGGAAGAAAGCGCCCCGACCTCTGCACTCGACCAAGCCGCCGTATAATCGTATACGGAACGAGAGCAAAGGATCGTATAGCCGGCACCGATCGCAGAACCGACGACCAACGAAATCTTGCCGACGTGTATCTGCGAATAATTGTATATGAGACTGCCGACTTCTCTTATGAGACAGCAGTTCTCCGCAGCGGGATTCGTGACTACGCCGCCGCAATCGACTATATTGACGACGGGGATACCGTAAACCTCGCACAAATTCAAAAGTTCGCCTATCTTTATGGACGCCTTGGGCGTGAGCTTTCCTTCGTCTACGGCGCTGTTGTTTGCGACAATGCCGACGGAAATGCCGCCGAGACGAGCAAGCCCCGTTATGACCTCGGGAGCATAAGAAGCTCGAAGCTCGAGCAAAGTTCCCTTATCCGTAACTTCTTTGACAATGTTAGCCGCTTTCGCGCCCGCCTTGAGCGTCTTGCAAACTCTGTTCAAATCGTCGGTAGGTTCCGCGACTTTTTCTCCTACAAGCTCGAGGAACAAACTTACCGTCTTTTTAAGCTCGGAAGAATTCTTAACGACTGTCGATACCATACCCGAGGACGAAGCGTGAACTGCGGCAGTGCCGATACTCGACACATCGTCTTTCGTTTTGGACGCGATTATAAGCGGACTCGACGTCGCCATAGTTGCTTTATCGAACGCGACTACAAGGTCGCTGAACGCAGTCATGTAAGAGAGCATACCGTAATTCGCTCCCTTAATTACGCAAACCGTGGGCACGCTTCCGTAAGCGCACGCAAGAGCGTTAAGGATTTTGCCGTAACCCTCGAGAACTTCCACGCCTTCGCCGAAACGCGCGCCGCTCGTGTCGAGAATCGATATCACGGGAGCGCCCGTCTTTACCGCATTTTCCACAAGGCGGGTTATCTTATTAGCCGCGCCTACGCCTATACTTCCCTTGAGCACGGCGGGATTGGTCGCAAACACCGCCGCCTGTATGCCGTTTATGCAGGCAAAACCGCTGACGACGCCCTCGCCGACCGCTTCTCCGAGCGGGGTCTCGGAAGAAAGCAGCGTATCCGTTTCGACAAACGACCCGTCGTCGACAAAGCCGTTTATAAAAGAAACCGTTTCTTTGGCTTTGAGTTTTGTCTGCGTAACAATACTGTTCGATTGTGCCATTTCTGTTTATAAATCCTCCACTTGCAAAGTAGTGAAAATCGCAAACTTCCACGATGTTTATTATACAGTAAGTTCGAAGAAAAAACAAGCATTTGACACCCTTATTTTTCGGCTAACGAAAAATTATCTTTCCTATCCGCTCCGAATTTACGCCCCCCGTAAACAAAACGACGCTTCGGACGAAACCGAAACGCCGCCTTTGACGAATATGTGCGAAACGTCAGACGCGCTTGAGATATTCTATCTCGTCGGCAGTGAGTTTTCTGCTCATGCCGCGATACAATCCGCCGAGCTTAAGCTGACCTATCGCCGTACGCTTCAAAAAAATCACTTCCCTGTTTATACTGTCGAACATTCGGCGCACCTGGCGGTTTCTGCCCTCGGTTATGACGACTTCCACGCTGCTTATATTGTTCTCGAGGTTTTTGAGCCGGGCTTTACAGCGCTTAGTCTTTGTGCCGTCGAGTATTACGCCGCCGCGGAGTTTACCGAGCTCCGCTTCCGTGACTTCGCCTTCGACCTTGGCTATATAAGTTTTGGGGACTTCGTTGTGCGGATGAGTTATGCGGTTTGCCAGATCTCCGTCCGTCGTGAGCAGCAACAGTCCTTCCGTATCGTAATCGAGTCTTCCGACGGGAAATACTCGCCGCGAAGAATATTCGGGTGCAAGAAGCTGTAAAACCGTCTTTCTGCCGAACTCGTCGTTTGTCGTACAGACGTAGCCTTTCGGCTTATTCAGCATTATGTATACGTGCTCCTGCGCGGGAACAACGCGTTCTCCGTTCAAAAGCACTATATCGCTATCCTTTACATCGGTTGCGAGATCGGTCACGATATGACCGTTTATCTTGACCTTGCCTTCCGTGACGAAGATCTCGCAGTTACGTCTGCTGCCTATTCCGCAGCTCGCAAGATATTTGTTTATTCTCACTTTTTATCGGACCGTCCTTTTCACCACCCGCTTATGACCTCTTTGAGTCTGTCGAGGTAGTCGAGTTCGTTTACGCCTTTAATAGTAACCAATTTTTCTTCAAAAAGCAACCGATTGGCAAGGGTTATTTTTATTTTTCCCACTTCGACGCCTTCGACAACGGGTGCGATAAGTTCGTCCGCCTTTTCTATATGCAACTCTATTTTTTCGATTTCCCCGTCTTTTAAAGGATAATAAAGCTCTTTTTCGGGCGCACAATCCACACCGACTTCCTTTCCTTCCCTTACCGCGACCGTGCAAACTTTATCCGTCGAGCATACCTTTTCGAGCTTATACTCGGAAAACGCACGTTCCATGAGGGCGCCGCACTCCTCGAACATCGGACCGCAGTCGAGCACGACGCAGATAACTCGCATTCCGTCGCGCGTAGCGCTCGAAACGAGACAGCGTCCCGCTCTTTTCGTATATCCCGTTTTTATGCCGTCGCCGCCGTCGAACGTCGAAAGTATCTTGTTCTTGTTCATTACGACTCTGTCGTAATCTCTTCCCTTCCACGGCATAGTATAACGCTTGGTGGAGACTATGCTTTCGAAAACCGGGTTTTTCATCGCGTAAGAGGATATGAGCGCAAGGTCGCGCGCCGTCGTATAATGGTTATCGTCATGAAGTCCGTGCGGATTGACGAAGTTGGAGTTTGTCGCTCCCGCCTTTTTTGCCGTTACATTCATCATCTCCGCAAACTTTTCGACGCTCCCTCCGACCGTTATCGCAAGCGCTACCGCGCAGTCGTTGCCGGACTGAAGCATGAGCCCGTGCAAGAGATCGATGATTTTCAGTTCCTCGTCATGCTCGAGATATACGGACGAGCCTTCGACGCCGACTGCGGCGCTCGGCACCTTTACGGTGCGCTCGAGATCGCTCGCATTTTCTATCACGGTAATTGCGGTGACGATTTTGGTCGTGCTCGCCATGGGGCGTTTCTTGTCCGCATTTCTTTCGTACAGGACGCGATTTGTCGAGTTTTCGAGAAGCAGCATGGATTGCGCGGAAGTCTGCACGCTTTCCGAAAGGGCAAAAACGTCTTGCGTCCTCGCAATCGAAAGTATTATGCCCGACATAATACACACCGCCAAAAGTATTGTTACGGGCGCAACTCGGCAAAACAACCGTTTCACTGCTTTTTGACTCCGCTCATAATTTCGTCGAGAATATCGGGGACTGTATCGAGTATCTTTTCGAGGGGATTCTTATCGTCGATGTTGACAAGCTTCACGCTTTTTCCGTCGCTTACGAGAAATCCCACGGGCGATACGGATACCCCAGCTCCGCTGCCGCCCGCAAACGGATATTCGGTGTAGGTCTGGCGAGACATATCGCTGTATTCGCCGCCGCCCGTCAAAAAGCCTGCGGTTATTTTGCTGATCGGAATAATGCTTACTCCGTCCGCCGTAACCACCGGCGTACCTATTACCGTGTCCGCCTCGACAAGCGTGCGGATCTTCGTAAACGCGTTGTCCATTATTCTTTCTACCGGATGTTCCTGTTGCTGTATAATCATACCTGCTCCTTTTTTACCTTAATTGTTTTATATTTCGCAGAGCGTTTCCCCACGCGCCCGGAAGCTATGCCGAGTTTGGTTTTCAATCCCGCAATGAAGCTGTTTATAATATTTGCTATCGAGAGTTTAATTATCCCAAAAGCCGCGAAGTCCATTCGGTCGGAATTGTACTGCGGCGTAATTCTCTGCGTTATATCGATATTCTGGCGACTGCGCAAAAAGGATGTAAACGCACACATGAGCGTACGCAAAAAGCCAACCGCCATAGTCGTAACGAACGCATTGTTTTTAAGCCCGATGTTGACGTCGAGTTCCAGCCTCTCAATGATTATATACGACATTATCGGCAGCGTATGAAAAAACGCCATTATCGATTTATCGTCGCTTTTATCGGCGTTTAAGTGGATCTCGTCTCTTTTTTTACCGCTTTCGATTATGAGATTTTTTTCGAGAGCGCCGTTCGATTCCACGCTCAGTTTCGCCTTGAACACGGGCAAGCCGAAAAGAGTAAGCTTCATGTTGCCTTTGCCCGCGAAAATATCTCCGCTTATATTTACGGCGATCACAAACGGCACGAGCGTAAAGCCGAGTATTATTACAATAACGGAAAGAGCGATAAGCATATCCGTAATATGCCACCGCTCTTTTCGATTTATTCGTATTCCTTATTCTACTTTATCTACTTTTTCGCCTTCGAGAAATTCGGGAGGAGCCTCCTGCTCGGGAAGCTCGAATTCGTTGTAAAGGCTTGCCGCTTCGATTTTGCCGTTCTCCTCTATGACGGTTATGCTCTCGAGCAACCTGTCGTAATCGGGAAGTTGGTTTATGTCTTCTATATGGAAACGCTTGAGGAATTTTTCCGTAGTCCCGAAAAGAAGGGGTTTTCCCACAGCGTCCTTTCGCCCTTTTACTTCTATGAGGTCGTGCTTCAACAGCACTTGTATGGCATAATCGCAGTTGACGCCGCGCACTTGCTCGACCTCGAGACGAGTAACGGGCTGACGATAGGCAATTATGGCAACCGTTTCGAGCGCCGCATTAGACAGCTCCTTTTCCCTCACCGGCTTTAAAACGCTTTCCACGGATTCCGCATATTTAGGGTTCGACGCAAACTGTATCTTGTCGCCGTAGGTCTGAATTATAATCCCGCTCTTTCCTCCGTAGCGACGCTTGAGACGCTTCAAAGAGGAGTCTATTTCGCTGCGCTGAAGCCCCAAAGTTTCGGTAATATCGCTTATCCTGAGTCCTTCGCCCGAAACGAGCATAAGCGCCTCGAGCACATAATCCAAATCATCCAAATCCATTGTATCATGCCACCTTATGTATAGTTATTTCGCCGAAAGTGCTTTCCTGCACGACGTGAATAAACTGTCCTTTCATGAGTTCGAGTATTGACTGAAACGTCGTGATTATTTCGGTTTTGGTAAAATCGTCGTCAAACAGATCGTAAAAGCTCAGATGCTCCCGCTCGGCGATAACGGACTTTATCCTTTGCGACATTTCGTCCACGGTAAATCTGTCCTTCTTTATCTGCCGTTCGACTATGGTTTTCGCGCGTTGGTCGAGCTTTAAAAGAAGCTTCTGAAGCGCCTTCAAAAGCCCGTCCTTCGTCATGTCCTTAAGCACGAGCTTAGGCGTCGCCATTGCGGGATCGGGGTCCCTGTAGTGGGCGCCGACCGTCTCGAGGTCGCGCATCTTCTCGCTCGCGCCCTTATAGATTTCGTACTCCTCGCTGTACATACGCCGCATTATTTCCTGCTTGAGCTGTTCGGCGTCGCTGTCCTCGGGCTCTTCCTGTACGCGAGGCAACAGCGATTTAGATTTCATTTCGACAAGCAGTGCGGCAATTTCGATAAACTCCGCCGCACCCTCGAGGTCGAACACGTCGAGCGTGTCGAGATAGGCGAGATATTGCTCGGTTATATCCGACACATAAAAATCCCGAATATCTATCTTGGATTTTTTGACAAGAGCGACAAGCACGTCTATAGGTCCGTCGAACTGCGGTCCGCTGAAACGGTTGAACTTTACGCGGTAGTACTCGGAATCGGTTTCCGCCTCGCTTATTACGATGTCTTTGTTAGTGTTTTCTCCCATTGCGCACCTATCCGAATATAAGGCTCCAGAACCATATGAATCCCGTACTGACCCACCCGGAGAACTTGGATATATAGAGTCCGAGTATATCTATAAAATACGGCAACTTGAATACATCGACCACTATTCCGAGAATGATAAGCGCCATCAGGATATAGTGACCGTAGTCGCGTATAAACTTGGTATACGGATTGTTAAACCTCGTAAACGCCTCCACGACCCGGAAGCCGTCAAGCGGGTGTATCGGAAGGAGATTGAAGAATACAAGATTTAAATTGAGCCGCGCCATTATCGAGAAAAAGCCGGCAAAACCGTTGAAAACCCGCGCCGCGCCCTCGCCCGTTATTCTCGCAAGAAAGTACATGAGCATGAGAAAACCGCACGAAAGAAAAGCCAAAACAATGTTTACAACCACGCCCGCGATCGCTACTGTGAATATGCCGCGTTTTCGGTTTTTGAAATTACCCGGATTCACGGGTACGGGCTTTGCATAGCCGAAACCGACAACCATAAGCATTATAAAACCTATCGCGTCGAAGTGCACGAGAGGATTGAGCGAGAGTCTGCCGTTGACTTTTGCCGTAGGGTCTCCGTTCCACAGCGCAACATAGCCGTGCGCTATCTCATGCAATACCATCGAGATCACTACGGCTACGGCAATGAAAATTATATCGATCCAATCTTGCGCAAAAATCAAAAGACAAACTCCGAAAGATAATTAAATCTGTACAATAGCGTACTGTTTTAATATTAACATATTTATGTCTTTAAAGTCAACCGATTATATATGTCGGTTTTTAAGTGAAAAATGCGTGAAAAAGGAAAAACGCCGATCGCTTGCCTGCGACCGACGCCCCTTTGTATCGGACTGTTATTACCACTTGGAAATAAATTCGTCTACTATGTCTATATATCCTTTCTTCTCGACGTCGGCGGCGGAAACTATCTCGACTTCGCCTACGGTCTCTTCTCCTCTCGTTATTATGGCCTTACCTATGACGTCGCCTGTGCATACGGGAGCCTTGACGGAGTCAATGGATATGCTTATCTTATACTCGCTTGCGGCGGGTTTTTTATCGAATACAAAATACGACTTTGCGTATACGCCGTCCACGCAATCGGTCTTGCCGCCGTCCACGAATACGGGCGCTTCAAGCTTGTCTCCCGCCTTCACAACCTCTTTCGTTTCGTAATTCGCAAAGCCGTAATTGAAGAGCTTGCAAATTTCCGCATTACGTTTTTTGCTGTCCGCAGCTCCCACGACAACGCTCACGAGACGCGTATCGCCGCGCTTAGCAGTAGCCGCAAGACAGGACATGGCTTCGTTGGTGAAACCCGTTTTGCCGCCGTCACAGCCCTCGTATGCCCTTATAAGCTTATTCGTGTTAGTAAGGCGCGTTGTTCTGCCGCTCGGATGAGCGAAATCATACATCCAAACGCCGGAATATTCGAAGAACTTTTCGTGAGAAAAAAGCTCTCTTGCCATCGTGGCAACGTCGCGAGCGCAGCAATACTGACCTTCCGCAGGCAAGCCCGTACAGTTGACGAACTTCGTGTTTTCCATTCCGAGCTCCGCGGCTCTGGCGTTCATTTTTTCCACGAAGCTCTCGACGCTTCCCGAAATATGTTCGGCTATGGCGACGCAGGAATCGTTTGCCGACGCTACGACTATGCTCTGTAAAAGCTCGGTCACCTTATAATTGCTTCCCGCATCGAGGAACGCCTGAGAACCGCCCATGCTGCTCGCATTTTCGCTGACGGCGATTTCCGAATCGTAATCGAGCCTGCCCGCATCCGCTTCCTCGAAAGCAAGCAGCAGAGTCATGATCTTCACCATGCTCGCAATCGGCTGACGGTTGAGCTCGTTGCTCTCGTATATAACCGTCCCCGTATTATAGTCGAGAAGTATCGCCGCACGCGCCTGCGTGGAAAGAGCTCCGCTTTCCGTAAGCGCGGCGACACGCGAAATACCAATGGGCATTGCCGCGGCGGCAACTACGAGTATTGCCGCACAAATTTTCATTAAAAGTTTCTTTGTGTTCATATAAACCGTCTCCGTACATTATTTAATAATTTTAATATGTACTTTCGAGCGGTTTATTATGTATCAAATTATAAGTCCCACAGTGAACAGACCGCCAAGCAGCCCCTCGAACAGCACTCCGACTATCGCTATCCCACCGCAGATCGCCATATGAGGCAGTCTGTTTTTAAACGCTTCGAAATCAAAAAATCCGCACCTGCGGATTTCGAGCCCGCAATCCGTAGCTATGACGATCATAAAGGCAAGAGCGCCGCCGATTATAAAGCAATACGGAATATAACACACTATTATATACGGCAAGGCAGCCAATTTGAAGTAAACGAAATAAATTGAAACGGCGTAACCCATTGTGTATACCTCGTAAAAAAATACGAGCACACCGAAAAGGCTCACCCAAAAATTCAATGCGGTAGCCGCAAGGACAACGAAGCACACCGTAAGAAAAAAAAGATTGGAGAACAAATGTCCGACGACGCTGCGTTCTTCTGCGCTCACAAGCATTGCGAAAGCGCCTCGAGACTTCAATACGGTCTCGGCATCCGCAATACAGCCGCCGCGTATGCCGAAAGCGCAGGCAAGAATAAACACCGCAAGCAATATTATAAGGCGGATCTTGTGATTTTTCAGAAACTCGACGACCGCAAAGTAGCAGTTCATGAGTCCGTATGAAACTCTCATATAACAAGATATGAACACGCCTGTCGAAATTATGCGATATTTGACGAAAGGTTTTTATTTGTATACTCGAAAATGATTTCTTTTCAATACATCCAATCGAGATAAAGTCCGTAGCCCTTCGTAGGGTCGTTTACAAACACGTGCGTGATCGCCCCGACAATCATGTCGTTTTGGATTATCGGGCTGCCGCTCATTCCCCGAACGATGCCGCCCGTAAGTCCGAGCAAGCGTTTGTCGGTAACTCGCACCACCATGCTTCTGTCCGAGCGCTCGGACTGCGGAATCGCACGAATGATCTCGATATCGTAAAAATCCGCAACTCCGTCTACGCTCGTATAAATTTTCGCTTTACCGTTACGAACATTTATACGACTGCCTATTTGATAATAATTTTCAGGAATTTTCGCGTTTGAAAAATATTTACCGTACACGCCGTAATCGGTATTCTTATATATTTCCCCTATGGGATTATCCGTATCCTTAAGCACCCCTTTAAGCTCGCCCGGCGTTCCCTTGACGCCTCGATTAACTCCGACAATATCGCAGTTATATACTTGCCCGCCGCTAATCGGCAAAATACAATCGTTACTGCCGGTTATGCCGTGCCCGAGGCAAGCAAAGGTGTTGTCCGCACGCACAAAGCTCGCCGTGCCGACGCCCGACACGTTATCCTTTACCCAAAGCCCGAGCTTATATTTTCCGCTCAGTTCCTCGATAAGAGGCGATACGCAAGTCTTGAATATACGCCCGCCGCGATTTAACGTGACATACAGCTTTTCTTCTCCGTCGTATGAGTCCATAAAAGAGGTGAAATCCTCGACGTTCGAGATCTTAGTATCATTGAGACTGAGAATTATATCCCCTTTTTCTATGTTGCCGGCTATCGCGACATTTCCCGCCGACGTAGCGACGTTTCCAACTTCCTCGACGAGCACTCCGTCGACATCGAGGGTAAGTCCCACGGGAAAACCGCCGATACGCACCTGCCTGTCCTTTGCGCAAAGAATATCTATGGTCTTTATGGGAATTACGCCGAAAAGCTTGAACGACAGCTTACCCCTGCCTTCCTCTGCACCCTGTCCGCTCATATCGAGTTTGCAGCTTACGGCTCCGTAGCTCGCACTGCCGACAGCCTGCGGCGAAACAACTATTCCGTCGGGAATAGAAACGGCAAAACGCACGCCTACGGCACAATAAAGAGCGGCATAAATGCACAGCGCAAGAGCGGCGACCGCCAAAAACCAACCTGTTTTTCGTTTTTCCATACTTATATTTAGCCGATAAAAACAGCTAAATATACAGAATGAGGACTAAATTCTTTCACCTATTTTTGCGGAATAACAATCATTGTAAAGACAATACCGCAAGTATTCTTTGAAAGCACACATGACGCCTGCCGTCGTGTGGCGACGTTTGATCGCACCGCACATAAATTCGTCGAGCTCCCTGAGACCGCCGCTTTTAAGCGACACATCGATGGTTGCGCCGATTGCTTTGTCGATTTTCGCCGCAGACGATTTTCCGTCGCCGAACTCCTTGAAGTACGAGCACATCGGTCTGTCGTCGTCCACGTTCTTCAACATCATGAACAGGATTTCCTTGATGTAGCGAAAACCTGCGCGAGATGCGTCGAGACCGCCTTCGAGCAGTTTCTTCGTGATGTACATTTTCAGATACGGCTCCGGCACCTCCATCGAATCGATAACTATCATATTCACGTTTGCTTGATTCATTTGTTTCTCCTCCTGAAATTTTTTTCTTTTCAATGTACTTCATCTGACGCGTCGTGCGAAAACGCGCTTTTCCGTTTTATCCATGCTTTGCTCGAAAAGATTGAAAATTATGTATTCGTTTATAAGCGTCAACGCTTGTCCCACGCTCGGGAGCTCTATTGAAGAAAATCCGAAAAACTTGGAGAGTATCGCAAATCCGTTGCTTGTGTAAAACGAACTTGTCACAAGCGTTCGAACGCTTCTTTCGAGCGCGTCGGCACGGATACCGAACAGCTCTGCCGCCATGGCATACAGCCTCATTGTCTTAATGTCATCGTACTTTTGTTGCAAAGAAATAAGTACCATTTCCTTAAAATATCTGAATCCGGTAAGAGACGGCATCAGTCCTACGCGTATCATCTCCGACGTAACGATATGCCTGAGTTCCGCTTCCGATATAACTATGTCGTCCCGCAGATTCAAAATATTTTCCGTCTGCAAATTCTCCATTACGTATCCTCCTGTAAATAAATTTTTCGACCGCTCGAAACGATGAAAATACCTCGTAACGAAAGGCAGTGTTAAGATTATAGCATAATTTTGCCATAAAAGCAAGTATTTTGACAAATAATTAAATCGAAATGAAAATTTAAAACGTAGAATTTGCGGAAAAAAGGTATAAAAAAGTTTAACCCCGTACAAATTACGGGGTTTTTGTTTAAATTTTAAATAATTTTTAATGAAAAATCAATTTTTGTCGTTTTTCTGCTTACGCAAGAACAAGCACCTTAAAATGCCTCTCAAAAAAATCGGGGCTTTGACACAGATAATTTTCACGGCGTTACCTCCTTCTCAGTTCTCGACAAACAACAGAGCCGTTCCGCTTCCCAAACAATAACGAACGACGCCGCCGCAAGACGCATTCGAGGACGTAAAGATACTTATCTTATCGACGCAGACGTCTTTCGCCTCGTAAAGCAGACCTTTCGTGTATAATATATGCACATTGTCCGAATAAGGTACCAACGAGACGATTTTATTTTTATCCACGTCTTTGACAAATTCCCTGTCTCGCGCCACAAAATAAACGTCGAACATTCCGCCCTTGAGCACGGCGTCTCCGCCCAAGGAATAAGCGAGCGGCAAAAGCGCGTAATTGACAAGCTCATGATCCGGACGCAGTCCGAAAGCTCCGTAAATTTCCATTTTATCAAAGCCGAGCTGCGAAGCCTTTAAAACGGCGAGCTGCGCATCCGTACTGTTCTTTTTGACGGGAAATCTTTCCACGGGAACACCGTCGGGGATCAAACGCTCGTCGACGGAATCGAAATCGCCGAGCACGAGATCGGGACGACAAAATTTCGAAACATAGCCGAACGCCCCGTCGGCACATATCACAAACGAATCGAAAAAATCCACACGCGCAACGGCTTTATCGCGCGGCGGCTCCCCGTTTAAGAATATTACGGCTTTGCTCTTTTTACACACGTTCAGCACTCCGCAAGCTTTCGTATCGCTACACCCATATCTTCGGAGGAGAACACCGCGCTTCCCGCAACCAAGATATCCACACCGCTGTCTTTTATTTTGCGCGCGTTTGCGAAATTGACGCCGCCGTCGATTTCAAGCAGAATTTTCGAGCCCCTTCGAATGATAATATCCTTTATTTTACGCGCGCGCGAATACGAATCTTCGATAAATTTCTGCCCTCCGAATCCCGGATATACGCTCATCAAAAGAACGAGATCCGCAAAATCCGAATATTTTTCGACGACATCGACAGGCGTATCGGGACTTAAAGCGATACCCGCTTTGATATTTCGAGCTCTTATCAAAGCAAGCGTCTCTTCCGTATCGCATTCGGCCTCCGCATGAAAGGTAATTATATCCGCGCCCGCGTCGGCAAATCTTTCTATATACAGATCGGGACGGGAAATCATAAGATGAACATCAAGCGGAAGTTTCGTATATTTCTTAAGGTCGGATACAAACTTCGAACCGAACGTAAGATTGGGTACAAAATGCCCGTCCATCACGTCGCAATGCACATAATCGGCCTTTGCCTTCTCAAGCTTTCGAACAGCCTCTCCGATATTTCCGAAATCGGCGGTAAGTATCGAAGGAGAAATCAATGTTTTTCTTAAAGTATCGCTCATTGCCAAAATTCCTTTTTCAAAAATCGTTTTAAAACAGTATTCTATATAATTATGTCAGACATAATGCTAAGAATTAAGGCGCTTTCGCCGCAATTGCCCGCAAGCGCCCTCGACATCGGCGCCCATGGAACGCCTGATCGTCGCGGAAACACCGAGCGACTTAAGCTTTTCGCAGAATCTTTCCGCCTCAAGCGGCGTACAGCCTTCGATATTCTTTCCAACGACCTTGTTGAGCATTATCAAGTTGACGTGCGCCGCCATACCCTTAGTAAGTTCGGACAAACGCCGCGCGTCGGAAAAGCTCATATTAACGCCCTTCACCATGGAGTACTCGAAAACGACCCGCCTTCCCGTCTTTTTAAAATAGTACCTCGCCGCATCCACCGTCTCGGTAACCGAATACTTATTCGCAACCGGCATAAGTTTGCGCCGATATTCGTCAAGAGTAGCATGAAGGGAAAGCGATAAAGTGACGCCCAACCCGAGATCGGCGAGACGACGCATATTATCCGCAAGCCCGCACGTCGAAAGAGAAATCGAACGACGCCCCACGCCGAGCCCGTCAGCATCCGAAACAAGCAAAATAAACTTAACGACGTTATCGAAGTTATCAAGAGGTTCTCCGCTCCCCATAAGAACAATATTGGATAGTTTTCTGTCTGTCATAGTACCGCCCAAATACCTGTTCACGGCAACAAATTGACCGAGAATTTCCCCCGGCGTCAAATTTCGCACAAGCCCGCCGATTCCCGAAGCGCAAAATGCACACCCCATTCGACAGCCGACCTGCGTCGAAACACAGAGCGTATTCCCGTAATCGTGCGGCATATAAACGCCCTCGATTATATTTCCGTCGAACAGCTTGTACAAAAATTTAACAGAGCCGTCCTTAGACTTCAACGCCTCGGCTATCTCTATCGGGCACGCAACGTGTTCGACCGCCAAGCTTTCGCGCAGGTCCTTCGGAAGATTGCTCATCTCGGAAAAATCACATCCGCAAAGCAGCCACCGCATAATCTGGCGCGCACGATATTTCGGGCAATTTCGTCCGACAAGCAGTTCCTCCAGCTCTTTAATATCAAGATCGAGCAAAATCATTTACGTTCTCCTTTCTTTTGCATTACGGCGACAAAAAAGCCGTCCGTCCCGTCGATATGCGGATACAATTTCAACGCATTTTTACTCACAGCGTCTCCGTTTACACCGCACGATTTCCCCGATTCACCGCCGTTTAAGCCCTTTAAAACAACTTTTTCTCTCGACAATGCCTCCGTCGAATCCCAAACGGAGCAATTTACGAGCTCGAAGTCTCGATTATGCCGCAAAAAATTTTCAACAATACTTTCATTCTCTTCCTCTAAAAGAGAACACGTGGAATAACACAGTCTCCCGCCATTCTTCACATACAAAGCCGCCGTGCGCAATATTCTCGACTGCAACGCAGATAGCTCCCTTATTCCTTCCGGCGTACGCCAAAGCAGCACATCGGGACGGCTGCGAAGATCGCCCGTTCCGCTACACGGAACATCGCATATTACACAGTCAAACGACGACACCCACTCGTCTCTTTTGACGCAGGCGTCGTTGAGCATGGCTTTGACCCTCACGCCCATGCGACGAGCGTAAGATTCTATAAGTCCCACGCGATGTTCGTGTATATCGCAAGCCGTGATATTGCCGCCGACAAGCTCGGCAAGATAAACCGATTTACCGCCGGGCGCGGCACACAGATCGAGAATTTCCGAAGAATCGTCAAGCCCGTTCGCATAGCAATGAACCGCAATTGCGGACGCAAGCGACTGTACAGCGTAATCGTTTTTTACCAGCACTTTACTTGAAACAAGCTTATCGAGTGTATTGTGTGTGACATAATACCCGTATTTTGTCCTTTCTATATCGGATTTCAGATACTTTTCTATTGCTTTTTCAAATCGTTTTATATCGACAGACCGTCCGAGCCTTATATGAGTGCGAAACTCGTCGGACTTCATCATGCTCTCGGTAAATTCAAAACCGTATTCCGAGATAAATTTTTCCACGAGCCATTTAGGCAAACCGTACGTCACGGACAAATATTCGACGCTCCCGACTTTTTCGGCATCGGGAAGTTCTACATCGCAAACTTTTCTCAAGACTGCGTTTATAAATCCGCTCGCCCCGCTTTTTCCGAGCGACTTGGAAAGCTCGACGCACCTGTCCACGACGGCATATATAGGCGTATTCATATAGCGCGCCATATACGCCCCCATTTTCAGCACTATAAACACAGAGTGCTTCGGCCGCTTCTCGACAAGACAATCTATTACATACTCGAGCGTAATATTTTTTTCGAGCACACCGTAAAAAAGGCGCGTAATAAATTCGTCTTCACCGCTCGAATACCTCAAAACGTCGTTCAGCGCCTGCGCAGAGTAAGCTCCGTCCCGAAGCACAGCAGAAAGTGCCTTATAACACGCCCGTTCTCTTTCGATGTTCAAACCGTTTTTCACGAAAGCTTCACCCCGTCTTCCCAGCGCCTGCCGTTCAGAAATTCACGCGCAGACAGCATCTTCGCTCCCGGGAGCTGTAATTTCTCTATTACGATTCCGCCATTTGCACAGCCCACGATAATTTCGCCGTCTACGACGCGAGCAACGCCGCATTCACCGTAATTCCCATCGACAGCCCGCACGCGCCCTATTTTGACGGTCTCGCCATTCATAACGACATACGCGCCCGGAGCAGGCGTAACTCCGAGACAGCGACAAACTATCTTTTCTTTTGTCTCGCAAAAATCGAGATGACCGTCGGACTTGACAAGCATTCTGCACTTTGTCGCCTCGTCCTCGTCTTGACGTATCGGATCCACGACGCCGCGCTCGATGTCGTCAAGCGTATTCAAAAGAAGCTCGGCACCCAATGTACTCAGACGAATAAGCAGCTCGCCCGACGTTTCGCCTTCGCCTATGGGGGTTCGTTTCACCGCAAGAATATCTCCGCTGTCGACACCGACGTCGGTTTGCATGATAGTCACGCCCGTCTCCTTGTCGCCGTTTATGACAGCCCATTGAACAGGAGCGCTTCCGCGCAATTTCGGCAAAACCGAAGCATGAACATTTATCACGCCATGCGGCGCAATATCGAGAATTTCTTTACTCAAGATCTGACCGTACGCCGCCGTTATCATTATATCGGGATTAAGCTCCTTAAGCCGCTCCACGCCGTCGACACGTATCTTGTCAAATTGAAGAACGGGTATTCCCGCCTGCAAGGCATACGCCTTAACGGGCGTCGGCAAAAGCCTGCCTTTTCTGTCCTTAGCCCTGTCGGGCTGCGATACGACCGCCGAAACCTCGTGACGCGAGGCAACCAAAGCTTTCAACGGCGCAAGCGCAAATTCGGGAGTTCCGAGAAAAATTACCTTCAATATCTACTCCTTTTGAGTATTATGCGTGACATAATACTTTGTTTTTGGCTTATAATACCGTGTTTTACACGTACTGCTTGCGAAAAATTACTCTTCTACGCGCTTTTCGTACAGCTTGTCTATAAACAATATTCCGTCGAGATGATCAATCTCATGACAGAAAGCCACAGCCTCGAAATCCGAAACCTTATAAATATGCTTTTGCCCGCGTCTGTCGTCCGCTTGCACCGTAAGCTTTTTGGGGCGCTTCACATTGCCGTTTCTTCCCGGAACGCTCAAACACCCCTCCGGCCCTACTTGCGAACCGGATTCCTTCAATATGATCGGATTTACAAGCTCGTATTTGGTTTCGCCGTCCACGCATACGACGCATACGCGCTTGAGAATACCGACCTGCGGCGCGGCGAGACCTACGCCGTTTGCCTTTGTCATCGTTTCGAACATATCGTCTATGAGACAGCCGAGTCTGTCGTCAAACTCCGTCACTTCACGCGCGTGCCGTCTCAAAATGTCCTCTCCGAGTTTTACAATTCCTCTTGTTGCCATACTCACCTCTAACTCAAATTATTTGGATTTATTTCGACAAAACACGTTGCCTTATTGTTTTTGTATTTGTCGGTAATATCGTAAATTTTCGCAAGCGCCTCTTCCGTTCTGCCCGTTATACGCACAAGCATTTGCATTCTGAACTTGGACTGTATTCGTTTTACGGGAGATTTCATTGCCGCCGCATACGCAAAATCTTCCCTGCAGACATTCACATATTCCATTGTATCGTCGTAAATCTTCTTCAGTGTTTCGAACGCGTCGTTTTCGCTCTCCGACGTCACGAGCACACGAACTATTTTCGAAAACGGCGGATATTTCGTGAGCTCGCGAAGGTTTATCTCCTTTTCGTAAAAGCCTTTATAATCTCCGTTTGCCGCAAACCTATAGACATAGTGGTTCGGAGAATACGTCTGAAGCACGACCTTGCCCGCCTTTGCGTCTCTGCCCGCCCGTCCCGAGACCTGCGTGATAAGCTGATATGTACGCTCGCTGCTGCGGTAGTCGTTGAAATGCAGGCTCATATCGGCGTCCACTATCCCGACAAGCGTCACGTCGGGAAAGTCATGTCCTTTTGCAATCATCTGCGTCCCTACAAGCACGGAGGCTTTTTTGCTTGCAAACCGCTCGAGAATACGGGCGTGCGAATCCTTGGTCTGCGTCGTGTCGTTGTCCATACGCAAGATCTCTTTATCCGGGAACATCGCTTCGAGCCGCTCGACAAGCTGTTGAGTGCCGACATATCCGCGCTTTATGTGCGGACTCTTGCACATAGGACACACATCGAGCATCGAATAACGGTTGCCGCAATAGTGGCACTTCAGCATATTTTCGTCTTTGTGATAAACAAGCGACACGTCGCAACGCTCGCACTTTGCGACATATCCGCAACTGCGGCACATGACATATGACGAATAGCCGCGCCTGTTCAGAAAGATGATTGCCTGATTTCCTCCGCCTACACACTCGTAAAGCTCGGACTCGAGACGGCGCGAAAACACACCGTTGTTACCTGCCGCATACTCCTTTGTCATATCGACTATGTTCATTTCGGGAAGAGCGCGCTCGTTTACCCGAGTGTTCATTTCGACAAGACGATACTTGCCGCAACGCGCGTAATAATACGATTCTATGGACGGCGTTGCGCTTCCCATTATGAGATTGCAACCGTTGTATTCTGCGCGTCTGTCGGCCACCTCGTAGGTCTGATAGCGAGGATTGCTCTCGGAAACATAGCTCGAGTCGTGCTCCTCGTCGATTATTATTACGCCGATATTCGCGACGGGCGCAAATATAGCCGAGCGAGCTCCGACCGCAACGTGAGCCTGCCCCGAGATAAGCCTGCGCCACTCGTCGAACCTCTCGCCTGCCGAAAGTCCGCTGTGAAGTATTGCAACCTCGTCTCCGAATCGCGCCTTGAAAATCTTAAACACCTGCGGCGTAAGAGATATTTCGGGCACAAGCATTATGGCGCTCTTTCCCGAAGCCAGCGCGTCGGAAATACAACGCATATATACTTCGGTTTTTCCGCTGCCCGTAATACCGTGCAAAAGAAAAGTCGCGCTCTTTGCCGAAACGATAGCTTCATACGCAGCCTTTTGCGACGGCGTAAGCTCTCTGACGGCAAAGTCGCCCTCGCCGCTTTCCTGCACATAGGGCGAGCGTTTTACCTCGACACTCGTCACATACAGAATGTCTCTGGCAATCAAATTTCTGATTGCCGCAGCCGAAAAATTTTCATTCATTTCCGTAAGCGACGTCGCACCGTTCTCCATTAAAAAAAAGCAGACGTCGCGCTGTGCGCGTGCCGACTTTTTAATATACTCGTCCATATCGACGCTAAAAAACTCTTCCCTGAGTCCGACGTATTGCTTTTTCAGCTCCTTTACCCTGCCTCCGCGCATTTGCGACGGAATGAACAGACGAAGCACGTCGATTATCCTGAGATGATACTTTTCGCGCATAAACCGCATGAGCGAAAACATCTCCTCGGTTATGACGGCATATCCGTCGAGAACCGACGTTATGGCTTTAAGCTTGTCCGCAGGAAGCTCAGTAGAGTCCTTAAGCTCCATGACGTAGCCTTCTATTTCGCGTTTGCCGAACGGGACGGACACACGCATACCGCGCTCGAGCGCCAAAGAGTCAGGCACGGCGTAGTCGAAAACTCTGTCGACCTCGCCGTTTGATATGTCGACTATCACCTCGGCTATCATAGCTTTGTTATCTCGTCCAAAATAACGTCGGCAAGATCGGATTTCGACATGAGCGGAAGATCGGTTTCGCCCGTCTTTGTGATCAAAGTCGCTATGTTCGTGTCGACGTCAAACCCCGCTCCTTCCCTTTTCACATCGTTGGCGACAACCATATCGGCGTGCTTCGAGGAAAGTTTTTTGCGAGCATTCTCCTTTAAATTCTCCGTTTCGGCACAGAAAATAACCAGCTTTTTATCGCCCTTCTTCTCGCCGACGGCGATCGCTATATCCGGATTTTTTTTCAGTTTGAGCGTGAGCGTTTCGGATTTTATCTTTTGCGGCGCGCTATCCGCGAAGTAGTCCGAAGGCGCAGCGGCTTTTATTATGACGTCGCACTTGCCCATTGCCGAAAGCACCGCGTCGTACATTTGCTTCGTAGTCTTGACGCTTATGAGCTCGTCGCAGTCTCGCGGCGGTATGCTCGTATTTGCGGCGACAAGCACGACTTTACCGCCTCTTCTTTTTACCGCCGAGCAGAGCGCCATTCCCATTTTGCCGCTCGAGCGATTGGTTATGACGCGCACGGGATCTATGGGTTCTTCCGTCCCGCCCGCCGTCACGAGCACGGTTTTCCCCTCGAAGTCGCGTTTGGGCAAAAGAATTTTTGCCGTCTCGTCGAAAATCCGACAAGGCTCGGGCAGACGACCGCTTCCGACGTCGCCGCAAGCAAGCCGTCCGCTTTCGGACTCCATAATATATATGCCGCGATTTTTCAAAACCCGCAAATTGTCGCGCGTCGCCGAAGCGTTAAGCATATTCGTATTCATTGCGGGAACGACAAGCACATCACAGGTAGCCGCGAGCAGCGTCGTCGTCAAAAAATCGTCGGCTATGCCGTGCGCGACTTTCGCTATGACGTTCGCCGTCGCGGGAGCTATCACGAATATGTCAGCCTTTTTTGCAAGAGATATGTGCTCGACTTCCCAAGGGAAATCGCGATCGAACATATCGCACACAACGCGGTTTCCCGAAAGAGTCTCGAACGTAAGCGGCGTGACAAACTCCGTGGCATTCTTTGTCATTACCACGTAAACGTCGGCGTTTGCCTTTTTGAGACGGCTGACGAGCTCGCAGACCTTATAAGCCGCGATACCGCCGCACACTCCCACAACTACCGTCTTTCCGCTTAACATTTGAGTCTCCTTTCGTGTGATTTTTAGGTTGAGCCTTATAAGACAATCCCCTCAGTCGCCTTACGGCGGTAGCTCCACTTGTTAAGGGGAGCCTTTTGAAGGCTTGTACCGGCACCAAACGGCGTAGATGCGAACAGTTCGAGGAAAGAGGGTGCGCCCAGCCGGAAGTGTACTACATCGTACACAACCAAGGGCACGTCCCTCTTGACATAGAAATGCGAAATATATAAGCCGTTTAAGGATTATTCCTCGTAACCGGCGGTAACCTTCCCGCTATGCACCTCGCGCGCGGCGACGGAAATGGCCTTTTCCGCGGAATTGTTGAGGCTTTCGCTGTCCTTTTCGAGAAGCTGGCGGGCGCGCTTTGTCACAAGGCACACAAGCGCGTACTTGCAGCCCACTTCGTCGATCATCTTATCGATAGGCGGTTCAATCATCATAATGGTCTATATTCTCCTTTAATTAAAAAGATTATTTACTTTTCCGACAGCAGTCTTTTTACGTCCCGTTCGTTTCGAGACATCCTGCACTTCTCGGCATTTATAATCGATACGACTTTGTCGGCGGCAACGTCGGCGTCGTCGTTAAAGACTATGTAATCGAAGTTCCCGTACTCCGAAAGCTCTCTGCGAGAATTGCCGAGACGGGTCTTGAGGCTGTCCTCGCTTTCGGTTCCGCGCGCCGTCAGACGTTCTTTCAAAATTTCGAACGACGGCGTCATGACGTAAATCGTCACGGCTTCGGGATATTTGCTCTTTATCTGGCGACTTCCGTAATTGTCTATTTCGAACATAACGTCGTCGCCCTCTTCGAGCATTTGAAACACGGGAGCCTTCGGAGTGCCGTAATGGTGATTATACACCGACGCCGTCTCGAGAAATTCTCCGCACGCAATCATATGCTGATATTCTTCCTCGGTGCGGAAATAGTAATGCACGCCTTCCTTTTCTCCCTCTCTCGGCTTTCTCGTAGTGACCGAAATCGATTTGCGTATTTCGGGCAGTCTTTCGAGCACCTTATTGTATATAGTTCCCTTGCCGGCTCCCGACGGCCCCGAAATAACTATTAGCAATCCATTTTTCATATTTATCACTCCACGTTTCTTATTTGCTCTTTTATCTTTTCAAGCTCGTTTTTCATCGCCACGACACAGCGAGTAAGTTCGGTGTCGTTCGACTTGCTTCCCATAGTATTTATCTCCCTATTCATCTCCTGCGAAATGAAATCGAGTTTTCTGCCTTGAGGCTCGTCGGAGTCTATGCTGTGCAGAAATTGGTTTATATGCGACGTAAGACGGGAGATTTCCTCGTTTATGTCGGCTTTATCCGCGAAAAACGCCGTTTCGTTAAGAAGCCGGGCTTCGTCTATTTCGACGCCCGAAAGAGCTTCGCTTATGCGCGCTTTAAGCTTTTCGCGGTATTCCGAAACGACAACGGGCGCACGCTTTACAACCGTTTCGAGATGGGAAATTATGTTTTCCGTAAGCTGCTTTAAATCGGCTTTTACTGTTTTTCCCTCGGTTTTGCGCATGGAATCGAGATTTTTCACAGCCTCGGTTGCCGCCTTTGTCGCAAGCTCTTTCACAAGGTCCTCGTCGTCGTCCTCTGCGGATATCCTTATGACGTCTGGCGTTCGCATGAGCGCGGTCACCTGAAAATCGTCGTCGAGACAGTACTGCGTGCGAAGCAGTTTCGAGGTCTTGACAAGAGCTGCCGCAAGAGAATAATCTACGTCTATTCTCTTCCCGCTTTCCGATTTGTTTTCGTAATTGACGAATACGTCCACACTGCCCCTGCGAATGACGTTTCTTACAGCCGAGCGCAGAGTCTCCTCGACATAAGCGAGCGGCTTGGGGAGCTTACAGCCTATCTCGAGATACCTGTTGTTGACTGCCTTTATTTCGACGGTAAAGGTCCTTTCTCCGCTTGTTGCGACGCCCTTGCCGTATCCTGTCATGCTCTTCATTTGTCGCACCTCTCAAAATATTTATACATTTCGTCCGGCTCGGGTCTGACCTTTTCACTCGTTCCGTCGATCTTGTAAAGCAAAACGTCGCCGTCTGTCACTTCGCCTACGAAGGTCGCCGCTATGCCTATTTCTTTAAGCTTTAAGACGGATTCCTCGTTTGATGCCGAGAACAGCATACTTCCGCTTGAAATAAGACGAGCAGGATCTATGCCGTATTTCCCACAGAGCCTGCGAGTCAGAGCGCTTACGGGGAATTCCTTTTCGTAAATATTAGCGCCCAGCCCAGCCCCGAGGCAGACTTCGGCTATTGCGCCGACGACACCGCCTTCCGTTATGTCGTGCATGATACCGACGGACGAACACGAACGAAGAATTTCGCCTTCCTTGTCAACGTCGAGACCGTCGCGGTACTTAGCGAGCAGTTTCTCTTCCTCTTCGGAAAGAGTTTCCTTTCCGCCGTCCGCAATTATCGTCGTGCCTTCCATTCCGAGCTGTTTCGTGACATAGAACTTGTCGCCCGCTTTCAGTGCGGACTTGGACATAAGTCGCTTCGTCTTGCCTATTGCCGTACCCGAGACAATGGGGCGCACGACGCAATCGGAAAACTCCGTATGTCCTCCGACAATGTCAACATCGAGCTCGCGCGCCTTAATTTGCGCGGACGTCATTATATCCTCGATTACCGAAGTGTCGGCGCTCGGCGGAACAATGACGGTCAAAAGCAATGCAACGGGTTCTCCGCCGCATGAAACGATGTCATTGCAACATACGGAAACGGCAAGCGCACCGAGACTTTTCGCAGGCATTGCGGCAGTGATAGGATCGGAAGAAAAAAGCATATAACCGTCGGCTCTGACTGCGGCGCAGTCCTCGCCCTGAGCGGCGGACAGCACTACTTCTTCGCGTCTGCCCTCCAACTTGTCAAGTACAAATTTTTGCAGTTCCTCTGCTGTAAGCTTGCCTAGTCTCATACATTTTATATTATAACATCAACGAAAACAAAAAGCAAGCTTTTGTAATGCCGCTTTACGTCATAATTTTTTGGCGCGCAAAATAATTGCTTTCGGTTGAAACGTGCCGAAAAACCGCCGCGCTTGTAATCGATTTTACTTATAATCTTAACCGTTCAACAGTCTTTGAAATTCGTTCTCGTCGATTATTTTGATTCCGAGAGATCGAGCTTTCGTAAGCTTCGAGCCGGCGTCCTCACCCGCAATTACGAGATTCGTCTCCTTTGTGACGGAAGAGCAGACCTTTCCGCCGTTCTCCTCGATAAGCGCCTGAGCCTTAGATCTCGGCATGGATATTTTTCCCGTGAGAACGATGTTCATGCCGTCGAGCTTTCCGCCGCCCGTAGGCGCGACAAAATGCGGATCTATGCCGAGCGACTTGAATTCATCGATCGTTTCCGTGTGCCGTGAGAAAAACTCGACTATGCTCTTTGCGACAATCTCACCGACGTCGCGAACGGCAGTCAGCTCCTCGACTCCCGCAGAAGCAAGCGCGTCGATACTTTTGTATATCTCCGCGAGATCCTCCGCCGTCTTTCGCCCGACATTGGGAATCCCGAGCGCGTTTATAAAGGAAGCGAGCTTTACTTCCTTGCTCTTCTCCACCGAGCGCAGGAAATTTGAAATTTTCTTATCCTTGAATCCCTCGATCTTTTCGAGGTCGTCTTTTGTCAAACGATACAGATCGGCGGCGCGGCTTACTCCGAGCACGTCGTGAAGGCGCTCGACCGTCTTTTCGCTTACGCCGTCTATGTCCATGCACGGCTTACTGCAAAAATACTCTATACGTCCGCATATCTGCGGCTTGCAACCGTATTCGTTCGGGCAAAACAAATTTGCGCCCACGACCGTCGTCTCGGTACCGCACGCGGGACAGCGCTTCGGGAAAGTCACCTCTTTGCCGTCGAGCTCCTCCGCCACTCCGAGTATCTCGGGGATAACGTCGTTACTGCGGCGGATAAAGACGCTCGAGCCTATCTTTATCTTCTTGCGCTCGATGTCGCCGAAGTTGTTGAGCGTAGCCTTGCGAATGGTCGCTCCGCACAGCTCGACGGGCTCGAGCTTGCCGAGCGGCGTGAGCTTGCCCGTCCTTCCCACCTGCCAGACTACGTCCTTCAATACCGTAACCGCTTCCTCGGCTTCGAACTTATAAGCCACCGCCCAGCGCGGAAATTTGTCGGTGTAGCCGAGCTTTTCGCGAAGAGCGAAGTCGTTCACCTTTATGACCATTCCGTCTATGAGAAAATCGAGCGCACCCTTATCGACGCGTTCTATTTCCGCGATTATATCGTCTATGTCGGACGACGAAAAAAGCTTTTCCGTCTTGAAAAAGTTCCGTTTCAAAAATTCTATACAAGCCTTTTGGCTCGTCGGACGCTCGCCGCCCTCGACAAAGTTCACGTTGTAAAAAATTATATCGAGATTGCGCGAAGCCGTTACTTTCGGATCGAGATTTCTAATCGCACCCGCAACGCCGTTGCGAGCGTTTTTGAGCGGCTCTTTTGCCGTCTTATTGTAGGCTTCAAGCGCGGAAAGGCGCATGATGCCCTCGCCTTGAACCTCTACGACGCCTTTAAAGGGGATTTCAAGGGGAATTGACTTCACGGTGGACACCTGAGCGGTCACGTCTTCCCCCACGCTTCCGTTGCCTCGCGTAGCCGCGGATTTGAACATTCCGTCCTCGTATGTAAGGCACAGCGTCAACCCGTCGAGCTTATACTCGAGAGTGTATTCGACAGCCTCTCCCGCCGCCTTTTTTATCTTTTCGTCCCACTCCTTAAGCTCGTCGTACGAATTGCGCTTGTCGAGACTGTAGAGCTTGTTGCGGTGCGTGTGCGGCGTAAATTCCTTTACGGGCTCGCCGCCTATTCTGCGCGTCGGAGAGGAAGGCAACACTCTTCCCTCCTCTTTTTCCAAAGCGACAAGCTCGTCATACATCTTGTCGTATTGCCCGTCCGACACGGTCGGATTGTCGAGAACGTAGTATTGGTACGCGTACTTGTTGAGCTGCTCTACGAGCTCCTCCATTCTTGACATAACAGCCTCCGTTTAAACAGAAATCAGTCGGCGATCTCTATCGGCGCATACTGAAGCGACAGCATCATCTTGCCGAATTTTTCGAATTCTATTTCGGCATATACTCCGCCCGCTTCCGCCGAAAGCGTGAGAATAACGCCCTTGCCGAATTTTTTATGCCTGACGCTCGTTCCCACGGCAAAATCTGAAACGTCCTTCTTCTGCGGCTTCGGCGCGCTGTTTGCGCTGTATACGGACGCGCCGCCGTAGCTCGAGCCCGAGCCGCCGCCGTAAGAATTATATGACGAGCTTTTGCCCGAGCCGTATCCCGACGAATAACCCGAGCCGTAATCGTCGTAAGAATCGCGAAGATACCCTGCTGCGCGTTCCCGAGCAAGCGCCGCGGACGGCTGCGCGCTCCCCACATCAACACCCGCTTCTTTGAGAAAACGGCTCGGCATCGTATACTTTCTCTCGTTGTACATAAAGCGAGACGCCGCCCATGTGACGTAAAGCTTCCGCATTGCACGCGTGATCGCCACATACATGAGCCGACGCTCTTCTTCGAGTTCGTCCGGGCTGTCCGCCGAGCGCGAAAGCGGCAACATTCCGTCCTCGCAACCAATCACAAACACGACGGGGAACTCCAGCCCCTTTACGCTGTGGATCGTCGCAAGCGCAACGCAGTCGTCCTCCTCGTCCATCTCGTCGAGGTCGCTGTACAGAGAAATCATCTGCATATAGTCCTCGAGTGTGCCGCCTTCGTTTGATTTTTCGAACTGACGAACCGATTCGGCAAGCGCGGAGATATTCATCTTTCGCGATACGTTTTCTTCCGTGTCCTCGCCGTAAACCTCGTTCAGCTTGAGAATACGGACAATGTATTCCACAAGCTCCGACGGACTGCACTTGTCCTTTTCTGCGAGCATACAGGCAAGAAGGGTCTTTAACGGCGCGACCTTTTTGCACAGAGAAAGCGGCAAATCGGCGTTTTCCTCTATTCCCATAACCACCGACAACAGAGACTGCCCCGTCACCGCGCCGTAATTTACGAGCTGCGCTATTGCGCTCGTACCTATGCCGCGCTTGGGAAAGTTGATTATGCGAAGGAGCGCTTCTCCGTCGTCGCCGTTTGTCACCACCCTGAGATAGGCGAGCAAATCCTTGACTTCCTTGCGCTCGAAGAACTTGAAGCCGCCGTACATCTTATGCGGTATGCCGTAAGCGAGGAAGCGTTCCTCAAACGTGCGCGACAGCGCGTTCACTCGCATGAGGACGGCAAAATCTGAATACGAATACTCCCCGCTTTCCGTGAGATTTTTTATTACGTTTGCGACATATTCGGCTTCGTTGGTTTCGTTGCGCGCGCAGAACACCGTAACGTCGTCGCCGTCGCCGCCCGCCGTCCAAAGCGTCTTTTCGAGACGTTTTGCATTGTGGCTTATGACGGAATTGGCAAGACCGAGAATCTTTTTCGTACTGCGGTAGTTCTGTTCGAGCTTGAACACCTTGCACTCGAAATCTTTCGTAAAGTCGATCATATTGTCGGCTTTCGCGCCGCGCCAGCCGTAAATACATTGGTCCTCGTCGCCGACGACGAAAACATTTCCGTTCTTTCCCGCAAGGATCTTTACAAGCAAATACTGCACGAGGTTCGTATCCTGAAACTCGTCCACGTGAATGTAGCGGAACTTGCCGCAGTAGTATTCTCTCGTCTCGGCGTCGTTTTTCAGGAGCTCGTACGTCTTTGTGAGAAGATCGTCGAAATCGAACGCATTGTTCTTTTTCATTTCCGTCTCGTAGCGGCGATAGATCTCCCCGAGAAGCTCCGCCTCGTCGTCGTAACGCAGATACGAAATATACTCCTCCGGCGAAAGCGCCTCGTTTTTAGCGTCGGAAATGATGTAAGACGCGCGCTTGCGCACCTTGTCGATCTCCTTCGTTTCGGCTTTGTAAAGACGGCTGCTTCTGTCCTCGGAAAGCTCTTTTACGATCCTTTTGAGGATATTATCCTTTTCCTGTTCTCCGTAAATGGAAAAGCTTGTCTTATAACCGAGCTTGTCCGCATGACGACGAAGTATGCGCGCGCACATAGAGTGAAAGGTGGACACCCAAATATCGTCCGCGCCACGTATCATATTTTCGAGACGCTCCTTCATCTCGTTCGCCGCTTTGTTCGTAAAGGTTATCGCAAGTATATTCCACGGCTTTACGCCCTTCTCCTCTATGAGATAGGCTATGCGGTGCGTCAAAAGTCGCGTCTTTCCGCTTCCCGCGCCTGCCGTAACGAGTACGGCGCCGTCTGTCGTGAGTACGGCGGGGATCTGCCTGTCGTTGAGCGTGCTTAAATCTATACTCATTGTTTTTTCATCCTGGAAAGTATGACGTTGTAGCCGTCCGCGCCATAGCCGATACACTTGTTTATGCGGCTTATCGTCGCCGTGCTTGCTCCCGTCTTTTCGCTTATCTCCTGGTATGTATAGCCTTCCGTGAGCATTTTGGCAACGGCAAAACGATGAGCCATTGCCTGAAGCTCGGTAATCGTACAAAGATCTTCGAAGAAGTTATAGAACTCTTCCCGCGTTTCGATAAGCCCGACCGCCTCATAGAGAACGTCGATATTTTCCGATTGTAATTTACGGTTCATTTTATGTATATCTCCGATTGTATTGTCGAAGATATTTTAACAAATTAAAGCGGAAAAGTCAACAGCTTTTACCCGGTCTTTCCTGATAATATCGTTCCTTTAATTCGTTGAATTTTTTGGACAACTCGAGAATATAGCGTTGCCTTCCTCCGTCGTCGAGATTTGTGTACCGTTCCTTATCCATGAGTCTGCCGATGGGGTTCATTACGTCTTCTTCGGAGTCGAGAATTTCGCACACGCGTCTGTAGAGCTGTTCGTCGCGTTCGGAGCTCGATCCGACGACCTGCTCGAGTTCGCGACTGAATTTCGCCCTCTGAAGCTCGCTCACCTTTCTCTGCGCGGAATCGGTCTCGCCCGCCGTCTTTAAAAGGCGCTCGCGCTCGGCGCGCAACTGTTCCCAATAGCCGAGCTTAAGCCGTTGCTTTGCGAGAAGCGCCCGTTTTTTCAATTCGCCGCAAACTTTGTTTTCCATGTTTCGTCTCCTTTTATCTGTGAAGTTCGAGCCTATTATAGCAAATCTCAATAAAAAAAAGAGCGGACAAACAATAATAGTCATAAAAAACGGATTTTCGACGTTTTCGGCGGAATAAGAAAGAGACGCCCGATGTGAAGTTTCGACTGCCGATTCGGCAATGGGAGACAATTTCGGAAGTTTGGAATTCTTCGAACTATGAAAACAATACCCTCAGTCTGCTGAGCAGACAGCCCCCCCTTTACTCAAGGGAAGCCTTGGGGTGACGAGTATTTTCAACAGCCCACCCCTTTTGCTCATGAGAAGCCATTTAAAGGATATTTAAAACAGGCTCGGAAGAGAACTCCGAGCCCGTTTGTTTGGTTTTACAATTATTTTAGCTTACTGCTTGTTTGCAAGTTCGGCTTTCCAACGCTGCCATATGGCTATGCCGCCCCATACGGACAGACCTGCGGCAATCACGCCGACCGCTATCAAAATGAGATAGTAATACGGGAAAGGAAGATCGGCTACTTCTACACCGAATACAATTCCGTTCATTATATTGGAATTTACCGTTGTATAGAGTATATGCTTCATTGACTGTCTCATATAGTATTGATATGCCGGATTCTTTTCGTCTATTCCGTCAGGCATTTGCGCGGTAAGTTTAAGGTCGCCGCCTGCCGCGATACACTGCTCGCTATTCATTTCCCGACCGTGGTCGTAGTCGGTGATTACAGAGCCGTCGAAGCCCCATTCGTTTCTGAGGACGCCCGTTATTAGGTTGTAGTTGCCGCCCGCCCAAACGCAGCCGATACGGTTGAACGACGTCATAACCGCCATGACCGCAGGAATTTCGGCTTCTGCTTTCGTGAACGTGCCCGTAGTCGCGTCATAGTTCTGAACCATTATCTTAGTCGTTCCGCGTTCCTCTATGCAGGTTTGGAAAGGCTTGAGATAGATTTCGCGAATAGCCTGCTCGTTCGAGAAGGTTGCCGCCGCCGTACGGTGATCTTCTTGGTCGTTAAGAGCGAAATGCTTGATATAAGCGTATACGCCTTTCTCCGCACAAGCCCTTGCAGCCTCGAGCGCGAGTTCGCCCGACATAAAGCCGTCTTCGCTGTAATACTCGAAGTTACGTCCCGCAAACGGCGTTCTGTGAATGTTCATTGCGGGAGCATACCAACCCGAGATTACGCCCTTATACTTGTGGTTGCCCCAATGTCCGTCTGCCGCAAGTCCGTCCTCGCCGACATAGTAGCCGTGCAGACGGGAATTCTCTCTGTCCCAGCTTGCCGCAAGGTTTGCCGCGCAAGGATAGGTAATCGAATAAGGTTCGTGAGTTACGCCGCCCTCGTTAAGACCCGACGGTCCGTCGTAATCGGTTGCCTTAGGCTTTCCGATAGACGTAGCGGGAAGAGTCTGATAACCTGCCTTCGTAATCATGTTCTCGATCTCTTTCAAGGACATCTGATTGATTAGCTTATCCCAGCCGCCTTCTTTGTCGACTTCGTCGAAGTCTCTGCCGCGGAAAGATATGAGCTCCAAATCGCCTGCCTGTTCGAACACGCCCGCCTTAGCGCCGGCTTCCGCTTCCGTCATGGGATTCATGGAAGCGCTTGCGCCTCTCTTTGCTATTGCGTTTTTAATCTCATCGGAAACAGCAACTTCCCAGGTATAACCGTTCTTTTCGCTGAAGCCGCTCTTCTTCTTCGAATCCTGATTGCCGTGCGTCTTAGGGAATGTTCCCGTCCAATCGCTTCTCGTCAGATACTTGTCTCTTGCGGTAAACTCGGCGGACACGGCATGATCGAACTGATTCTTGATTTCCGTGCCGTTCGCGCTCTTGGAATAAGTCGTCTTATCGACGCCGTCGTTTTGAGTGTATTCGTACTTGTACGTACCGACAAAGCTTGCGTCGCCTACATCCTTGCCGTTTTTGGCGAGAATATTCTGCGCCGCTTTATGCGCGTCCTCCGCCGCGGTTACGAGATAGTCGCCCGCTTCGAGAATATACGTCTTTGCCTTTACGTCGTCGTAAGAAATGAAATCTTTTACGTTGAGCGTCACCGTGACGGTTTCGGACTTGGTAGGCTCTATTTCGCCCGTCTTAGCGAAGCCTACAAGCGATACCGCCGATTTTTCGACATGATTGGTCTTATCGTACTCCGTATAAGGCGCGTTTACGTAGACCTGCACGACGTCGCGTCCTTTCTTTTGTCCTACGTTCTTTACCGTAACCGAAACTTTGATATCGCCGCTCGCGTCTGGCTGCGTCATAGTGAAATCGCTCCACTCGAAATCGGTGTAGGAAATACCGTAACCGAACGGATACTGAACTACGGTATCGTAGTCGTAATCGCCTGCGTTTCCCTGTCCCATAACCTTATCGAAATAGCGGGTCTCGTAGTACTTATAACCGACATAGATGCCTTCGTCGTAGAACACACCGTTGCCGACAACTTTGCCGCCGTTCATGAGGTCGATATCGCCCATGTTCTGCATTGCGGGAGAAGAGAATGCGTCGTATGCAAACGTATCCACAAGATGTCCGGACGGATTAATCTTGCCGCTTAAAACGTCGGCTATCGAACGGCAAGTGTCGCCGCCCGCGCCGGGAGCCCAAAGCACGGAAGTAATATTGGGATAGTTCTTGACCCAGCCGAGCTCGAACGCGTTGTTCGTGTTGACTACAAGAATCACGTTGTCGAAATTGTCGTTCAGATACTTTATTACTCCGAGTTCGACCGAATCGGGCTCTAAGTAATGCTTAGCCTTATCCTCTTCGACCGAAGTCCAATCGCCCATGTATCTGCCGAGGTCGCGTCCCTCGCCGCCGGTACGCGCGAGGAAGAACACGGGAGTCGTACCTTTCGCTTCGGTCTTTGCCGCGTCGGGAATATCCGATAAGGGAGCCTCGTTTATAGACCAATCCTCGCTATTGCCGTACATGATAGCGCCGCCGCCGCGAGTGTACTTACCGTGGTTGTCCGTGTAGAACTTCCAAAGAGACTCGTTTATCGTGAAGCCCTGTTCGGTGAGCGCCGTTCTCATATCGCTCGAAATCGTGCTCACGCCGCTGCCCGTTCCGCCCGCGAGAAGATCCACGGAAGAAGCGGAGAAAAGGCTTAATTTAGACTTTTCCGCAACGGGAAGTCCCTTGCCGCTGCCCTTGTTGTAAAGAAGCACAAAGCCTTCCGCTCCCGCCTTACGCGTATACGCCTGCTCCGCCTCGTCGAGTTTCTTCGAATCGGCTATATCTCTCTTGTAATAAACGGAATCTACATCGCCCGTATTTCCGCCGCTCGCCGTGCTGCTTCCCGCTTCGCCGAAGATGTCGCGGAATACGAGATCGTACACATTGACCGATACTATCGGCAGTATTATCGCAACCGCGATAAGAATTGCAAGAAGAGGCGCGATTATGGCGGTGAACACCTTCGCACTGAGCTTCTTTTTAGAACTTTTTTCTTGTTCTGACATAAATTATTTTCCTCCTAGAAAATAAAGGATATTAAACCTTTGTCGTCGTCGCATTTTTGACCTTGCAAGCAATCAAAAATGCTCCTCGAAAAAGTCTCCGCCGCCGTGATGTGCGGCGGAGTACCGTTTGCGAATTTTACCGTCTAACTCTTATTCTTTTCTTTGTCGTAAAAGTTATCCCGATATCTTATCGGAATTATCGGTTTTGCTGAACGTAAGATCAGCGCTTGCTTTAAGAACAATCTTATCTACGTTGATGCCGCTCGACATAGCACCGTCTACCGTTCCGTCGATTTTAAGTACTATTTTATTTTCGCCCTTTACAAGGTGAATCTTACCGGTAAGCGAGCCGATGTTCTTCCAAGAAGTAGCATCAGACATATCAAGCGTCTCAAGACCGGGAAGCGAACCAGAAAGCGTGACAGCCGTTCCGTCGTTGTTTGTTATGGATACAACGCCGCTGTCGCCCTTTATCTCGGCAAGTCCCGTACTCCAAGTTGTCATATCTTTTACTACCATAGCCGCAGAAGCCGCATAAAAAATAATATCGGCGTCGCATTCCTTGCTCGACGTAATCGTCCAGGTTATGCTCTGTTCGGTCGTATTGAAATTACCGACAACGGTAGCCTCCGCGCCTTCCTCATCCGTGCCCGTATAGACGGGACCGGTCTCGATGCTCATGGGCGACATACCGCCGAAGCTTGCAGCCTCTCCTTCGAGGACTGCGTCCTCTGCTTCAAACGTATATTCCTGTACGCCGCAACCGACGAGCGCGAAAGCCGCAATTGCAACCGTGAGCAGAGCTATGACAGCCGCTGCCGCAAATCTCTTAAAATTTTTCATGATTGTCTCCTCATATTTTTAATATTTATAGTTATCTTCGAGATCGGCTTCGGCGCGATAGATACCATCACGACTCTCCTTCGCACCGAAACCAACCTTGCCTGTTAAAGCCCTTACTATGCCTTTTTCTGCTCCGAAAGCCACTTCCACATATTTCCGTCCTTTGTACACTTTTCGGGTACAATGTCCGCTGCGGAAGATATTGCGCTGTTGTCTATTTCCTTTTTGATTTCGTCATTGAATGCGGTTATCCACACCCAGTGCCCCATATACGTATCGGGCACAGTGACGCCCCAGCCGCCCGCGGGGTGCGGGTCGTCCTTGCCGTAAACGTGATCGGTCACCGTAAGATGAACATTGTTTGCTCCCGCCTTCAAAAGGCGGTCGTATGTAGGATAGACAAAATTTGCGGGAACAACGGTCGTGTCGTCATGCGACTGAACAAACCACATATTATAGTCCTTTATGCTCTCTATCATCGCGTCGGAAATCTTGTTGTTGTTGTACGCCTCGCATATGGGATAGAATGCCGCGAAGTAATCGCCGTGTTCGAACGCAAGGTTCATCGTCATATAGCCGCCGTTACTGCAACCGCCCAAATATATACGGTTCGTATCTATATCGTCGTTCGCGCTCACATACTCGGTTATTGCCTTATAAGCGACCTCGGTATAGTAAGAAAGCTGTTTGCCCGTACCGGGAGAGTTGTGATTGAAACTGCCCGTACCGTCGTCCATCCACATCGTCGGCGTCTGAAGCGCAAGCACATACGCGCCTTTGAGCGTATCGGTAGTAAAGTATTTTTGAACGCTCGTTTCATTCTCGCTCGTAAGAGCGGTGACTTCGTTTCCGAGAAGGGCTATATCTATATCGGTGCCGCCCTCGCCCATGCCGTGAAGCCAAATTATAAGCGGGTTTTTGCCGCCGTCGCTTTCGGCGCCTGCGGGCGCCCAGCTTGCACGCTGAATCACCTGTTCCTTTCCGTCCTTCGTAAACTTTACGGTATCCTTCTTCCAGCTTGCCGTCTGGGGAATCACCCTGTCTTTCTCGCCTACGGAAAAAGTAAACGCCTTATTCGGTTCGCAAGCGGTCTTGCCCACCTTGAACTCGTTTTTCACCGAAAGACGTACGGATATCGACGTCGCCCAATCGTTCATCTGCGACTGCTGGTCGTAAACGAACGGGCTCGACTCACCGTATTTAACGTCCGTCTCGACTGCGACGAACTTCGTCGCTTCGGTCGTCTTATTTCCGTCCTTATCGCTCGCGTAAGCATCGAGAACGGTACGGTTTTTGCTGCCCATGCGCACCGAAAACGTATCTTTGTTCACATCCGAAACATTATCGGAAAACTCGACCACGACTTTGGGCACGGCGGGACCCCACTCGTAACCCCAAACGATCGCTTTTACGCTCTTCACTTCCACAGGTGCGGGCTCGGGATCGTTACAAGCCGCAAGCAAAGCTGCGCAACAAAGGGCAAGAGCTATCGCCGTAACCACGGCGGACAACCTTTTCTTCATACTCCTTTTTCTCCTTTCCTCTTGGTTTTGCTTCAAAGCGGACGCACCGCGCCCTACTCCTGAAAGAGCATAACAAAAAAGAGCAACCCTATTCAATAGAATTGCCCTAAACTTGCTTTAAACGGCGTAAACTTTTTGACCGTGTACGATTTTAATTATATGAGGATAGTGAATCAGCTCGCTTCTTTCATTGTCGCCGTATTTTCTTCGGGGGGGGGTAACGGCAACAAAATCGTCAGTCTATATACGTCCTCGTCGGTATAAACCGACATTTCGCCGCCGTACTTTTCCGCAAGCATTTTTATGCTTTTCATTCCGTAACCGTGACTTTGCTTGTCGCCCTTGGACGTGAGCGGCAAGCCGTCCTTAAACGAAATGTTGCCGCTGTAATAGTTTTCGCTTTCCACGATGAGCATATCTCCCACCCTGCGCACGGTGAACGATATGACTTTTTTATCCCCGTCCGACAGGTCGCTCACGGCTTCGACGGCATTGGAGAGAATGTTACCGAACAGCGAATAGAGCTCGCTCGCGCTCATGAACGTCAGACTGCCGCCGTCCACCATGCAAGTGAGAGTTATGCCGTTCCTGCGGCAATACAGGCTCTTTTCCGAAAGTATGACGTCCAGCGGATCGCAACCCGTCTCGACGCTCGTATCGTAAATGCCTATGGCGTCTTCTATCTCCCTTATTTCCTCGTCGCTCACCTCGCACTTTCCCGCCTTTAATTCGAGCAGACGGTGCTTTAAATCGTGATATTTTACGTTTATTATATCTATATTTTCTTTAGCTATCTCATATCGGCGCTTGTCGTCACGCCACATCTTTTCTATTATCTCGATGTCTGCCTTAAGCCCTACGTTTACCACCATGTCGGACTGAAGGCAAAGTATGAACGCGCAGCACAGAATGGAAAAAAGCGAATTTATCATTACGAGCGGCAAATGATGCCAATAGTAATTGTTTGTCCAGGAACACAGAACAATGACGACTATGAGAGTTATTGCCGAAATGACAAGCACGTTGCGATTGTGGATACGCGCAAGGCTGTGATTTTTTATGCGGCGGGCAAACATAAACCAAGTAAAAACGTAAACCGCCGCAACGCAAAGCGCGCTGAACAGATTATACACTATCTGTCTGTCCATATATGCCATGAGACGAAATAAGAGCGTGCTCGTCTCGAGTACGCTGAACAGTCTGTACGCCATATTCTGCGCCGCATACCCCGCCACGGAGCAAAACAGTATCGTACCGGGCGATTCGTCGAAACACACGACGAGTATACCTATGCTTATGGCAAACATCGCCACATAAAGCAGAGCGCCTACGTACCACAACGGCAGTGCGGCATTGATAACCGACAGCAAAAACAACGCCGCCGCGCTTATCACGATTCCCGTTATGAGCCTGACGACGAACATAGGCTTGCGCTTCAAGCCTATTACAAACAGCGTTTCGGCGATCCCGAGCTGTACATAAAATGGAATGAACGCGTTCAAGTAATATATCATGATTACTTCTATCATTTGATATAATCACCGCCCGTCAGTATGTTCATGAGCGATTCGATAAAAGCGCGGCGCTTGGGGTGGCTTATCTTAAGCATATGTCCGCCCACGTCGACTTCGTTTCCCGTCACCTTGTTTACGTAACGCGAGTTTACGAGATAGCAGCTGTTGCAACGAAGGAAACCGCACCCGTCGAGCTTCTTTTCCACCTCCGACAGTGTGCCGCGCGCCTCTATTTCCTCGTCGACGAGCTGATACTTTATTTTGTGACCCATGACCTCTATGTAGACAAGCTTATCCGTCGAGATACGGCAAAAGCCGTTGCCTACGGGCACGAGCACAGAATGAACCTCTTTGCTGCGCGCAACATTTATCGCCTTGCGGAGCTTAAGAGAGAAATCGGCATAGCTTACGGGCTTGACCAAAAAATCGAGCGCATTTACCTCATAGCCTTTTTGCGCATACTGCGCCATTTTAGTGACGAAGATTATCGTAATGCAGTCGTCCTTTCTTCTTATACTGCGCGCGGCGTCTATGCCGCCTATGCCGGGCAAGTCTATATCCATAAAGACTATGGAAAAATACGAGTGCTTGTAGGACTTCAAAAAATCCTCGGCGTTTTTATAGTGCGTTACGTCAAGTTTCACATCCTTATCCGCGGCATACCGTTTAAGAAACTTGAGAAGCACGTCTGCCTCGAGCGTGTTGTCCTCTACAAGCGCTATATTCATATATCCCCGTCCTCCGTAGTAGAAAAGTATATGTATATATTGTACATTAAAACAAGCGGACTTTCAAGGCTTTTTTCGAAAAAATGTCGCAAACTTCGAGTAAAACGTCACAAACTTACGGGACTCTGCCTAAAACCGCCTTAAAATAAAAAAACAGGCGATACGATCACCGTCTGTTTTCTGGTCTCTGTTCCATTTAGTTTTTGGAGCCGCGCTTGCGAGCCGCTTCGGACTTCTTCTTTCTGCGAACCGAAGGCTTCTCGTAATGCTCCTTACGGCGCATATCGCCCATGATATTGTCTTTTTGACATTTACGCTTGAAACGCTTGAGCGCGCTGTCCAAGGATTCGTTTTCGCCAACCTTGATGCCGGACATTCTCTACACCACCTTTGTTCCGCGGAACCTTTAGTAACGAACATATTATACAGTAAAGAGCCTTCTTCGTCAAGCGATTTCGCGCCCTTATGGGATTTTTATTTACTCCTGCGCAGGTCGGGGAAATCAAGCGACTGCCCGCACATGATGTGAACGTGAAGATGAAACACCGTTTGCCCCGCGTCGTCGCCCTGATTTATGACAAGACGATAGCCGCCCTCGAGTCCCAAAAGCGAAGAAAGCTCGGGAATCTTTTTCAGACATCTGCCGAGATCTTCGGTATCCTTCTCCGTCATTTCCGACAACAGTTTGAAATGACGCTTGGGGATCATCAGATAATGTCTTTCGGCTTTCGGATCGATGTCCTTAATTATAAACATCGTCTCGTCCTCGTAGACCTTTTCGGACGGAATTACGCCGTCCCTTATTTTACAAAAAACACAGTCATTCATTGCCTTTTACTCCTTCCTTATATATTTCTCCCATGCGGAGATTTATTATCCTCTTTACGCCGTCTGACGACGTATATACCTTTATGTAGTTCGGCGTGTATCCGACATAGAAATCGCCGTCTTTCTCCTCGAGATAGACGGGGTACACTTTTCCGCACTGAGCGGAAAGAAACGCTGTTTTGCTCTTTTCCGTAACGGCACTCATTTCGCTTGCTCGACGTTGCTTGACGGAGTTTTTGATCTGAGCAAGGCGCGCGGCGGGCGTGCCGTCGCGCTTGCTGTACGGAAAAACGTGGGCGTCGGAAAAACCGACTTGCTCGACAAACGCGAGCGATTCCCTGTGATTTTCCTCTGTTTCGGTCGGAAATCCGCATATTATGTCTGTCGTAATTCCCGCATTCGGGAAATACTTGCGTATGAGCTCGACTTTTTCGAGATAATAATGCGTGTCATAATGCCTATTCATGGCCTTTAAGACCGGGTCGCAACCGCTCTGAAGCGACAAATGGAAGTGCTCGCAAAATCCGCCGTCGCGCATTGCCGAGAGAAGCTCGTCGTCTATGACCTCACATTCGAGAGAACCGAGACGCTTTCTCACGTTTATATCCGAAAGCGAGCGAACAAGCTCGGCAAGAGACGAGCCCGTATCCTTACCGTAAGCAGACAGATTTATTCCCGTAAGCACTATTTCTTTCGTCTCGATCGCCAGCCGCCTCGCCTCATCGGCAATAGAATCGAGACCGCGCGAGCGGCTTCTCCCCCTTACGTAAGGGATTATACAGTACGAGCAAAAATTATTACAGCCGTCCTGCACCTTCAAAAGAGAACGCGTTCTCGACGGAAACGGAAAGGGCTCCTGCTCGTAAACAGTAGGAAGCGGCGCCATCAGCGACGGCGGATAGTTTAACGGAGATATGCCCGCCATTATGTTTTCGAGCATTGCGGACTTCGACGCCGTGCCCGTAATCAGCGACACATTGGGCTTATCCGCATACTGCATCAAATCGCGTTGACTGCTGCACCCCATTATATACACGCGAGCGTCGGGATTCGATTTCAGAACCCGCGAAACCGCCTGTCTGGACTTCTTATCGGCTTCGGCGGTCACGGTACAGGTATTTATTATGTATGCGTCGGCAGGCTCGAGTCTGTCCGAAACATCGAAACCGTTGTCCGACAGCTTACGCATCATAGCGTCGCTCTCGTATTTATTGACCTTACAGCCGAGCGTAAAAACCACGAATTTCATACGCCTTTCTCCTCGCTTTTAATCTGCCATTCGTCAAGCTCGTACATAATCGCCGCCGCTAAAGCCATATTTGCCGTCTCTGCGCGCAGTATTCGACTTCCCAAGGAAACACACCTTGCGCCGAATTCCGCCGCTTTGCTCGCCTCTTCGGGCGCAAAACCGCCTTCCGAACCGACTATTGCCGCGACGGTTTTTATCGAACGCGACGAGCGCAGAACAGACTTAAGAGAAACCGTCTTTTCGTTTTCGTAGGCGAATATCGCAAGGTCGTACCCGCCGAGCTCCTCGCACATATCGTCGAAAGATATCGTCGTCGACACTTTCGGAATAACACCTCTGCCGCACTGCTTCGCCGCCTCCTCGCATATGCGAGCAAGGCGATCTTCCTTCACCGATTTCGCTCCGACCTGCACAAACTTAGAAACAATAGGTTGCATACGCACGACGCCGAGCTCCGTAAGCTTTTGAACTATGAGGTCTATTTTTTCGCTTTTATGCGGGATAGCGAAATAGACGGTGAGTTCGATGTTCGGCTCGCCGAGCGATCTGAATTTTTCGACAATCTTTACCGTCGTCTTGTCCGAAGTTATCTTTTCTATAACGCCCGAATAATCGCAGCCGTCCTGCGGACACAGCGTTATACGATCGCCCACTTTCGAACGAAGCGCATACGCAACGTGCCTGTGACTGTCTCCGTCGAGAACGACCCTCTCGCCCTTGATTTTCGATGTAAAAATCCTCATTCGGCTCTCAGCAGCATTGCCTGCCACTCTCCTTTTCTCATTCTTTCGACAAGCTCGAAGCCATGAGAATAACAGTCGAGCACCTCGTCGGCGCGCGCATGGATAAGACCGCTTACGATTATATACCCGCCGCTTTTGACAAGCGGCGAAAGCAGCCCCTTCAGCCTCAGCAATATATCCGCCGTAAGATTTGCCAATACGACGTCGAAGCTTCCGCATACCTTTTCGGTGAGATCTCCGCAATAGACCTCGGCACGTTCTCCGACCTCGTTATATTCGGCATTTTCACGCGCCGCATCCGCCGCAGCTTGTTCTATGTCTGACATAACACAGCTTTTTGCGCCTGATTTCAACGCCGTTACGCCCAATATGCCGCTTCCGCACCCCATATCGAGCACGCTTTTTCCGGCAATGTCTATATGCTGAATAAGCTCGATACACATCGACGTAGTTTCGTGTTTACCCGTCCCGAACGCCATTCCGGGTTCCATAAAAACCCGTATGCCGCACTTGCCGTCGTACGACAGCCACTTCGGCACGATTGCGACGTTTCCTATTTCCATAGGCTCGTAATACTTACGCCACTCGTTTTCCCAATCGGCGTCACGCACGATCGATCTCGCAACTTCGAGAGGCCCTGCGCTCTCGCCTGCCCTCTCCTTAAGCCGAGCAAGTTCCTCGTAAACAGACGATAAGTCGAAATCCTCGGCAAAAAAGCCGCACACAAAAGCACAGTCGCCGCGCATATTCAAAAGCGAATCGTCTGCATAATCCCAATTGCGCTTGCTCGACAACACATCTTCCACGTCGCGCCTATCTTTCACGGATGTTCCCTCGGACCCCAAATCCATAAGAAGCATCGCCACTATATCCGCACATTCAGACGATGTAGTAACCGTAATCTGCACCCATTGCATAATAAAAAATCCTCAAAAACAGTCGTCATATCGCAACAGAGAAAAATGTCTCGGGTTTCCCGCCGCAACAACGACGCAATATAAAAGTCGGGCGCTCTTTTCGGCGCCCGCACTTAATTACTTTTTGTTCATGTACTCTTTCGATTTGTCATACTGATCGGGCTTTAACAATTCGTGAAGCTCCTTGACTTTGCTCTTCTGTTCTTTCGTGAGAGCCTTGGGAAGCTCGATATCGACCGTAACAAGCAGATCCCCGACAAGTCCTTTCTTTTGGTTTTCTATTCCCTGTCCCTTGAGCTTGAACGTCGTGCCGCTCTGCGTACCTTCGGGAAGCGGAAAAGCTATCTTCGTTCCGCGCAGTGTAGGCACAAGCACCTTATCGCCGAGAAGCGCCTGCGTAAACGTGACGGGTACATCTATGAGAAGATCGAGCCCCTTGCGCTTGAAGTGTTTATGCGGCATGACGTTTATCATCAAAACGAGATTGCCCGCCTTACTTCCGCTTCTGCTGCGTTCGCCCTCTCCGGGGACCGTCATTATTTGGTTCGGTTCTATGCCCGCAGGGAAAGTTATGCGAAGATTGCTGTTTTTCCTTACAAGCGCCCTGCCGCCGCAGACGGGGCACGGCTCTTTGATTATGCGACCCGAACCGTTACATACGTTACACGCCTTCATGCTGACCACTCTGCCGAACAGCGTTTCCTGCGCAAAGCGCACTTTACCCGTTCCGCCGCAGTTGTTACACTTGACGAACTGCGTGCCGCCCTTCGCTCCCGTACCGCGACAAGCCGCGCACGGCTCGAATCTGTTTACGGGAATCTCCTTAGCTACGCCGAAAGCCGCTTCTTCGAATGTAAGCGTGACGTTAAGGGATATGTCGCCTCCGCCCGAAGAACGGGACTCTCCGCGCTCGCCGTTGAACATATTGACGAATTCGTCGAAGAACGATGAGCCGCCGCCTCCGCCGCCGAACGACGAGGACGATGATGCGGACGGACGATCGTAAGCCGCCCTCTTTTGAGGGTCGCCGAGCGTCTCGTACGCTTCGTTTATCTCCTTAAACATATTGGCGGCGTTTTGATCGCCCGGATTCAAGTCGGGATGATACTTGCGTGCAAGCTTGCGATAAGCCGATTTTATCTCGTCTTCGGTCGCCGTCTTGGACACGCCGAGCACATCGTAAAATGATTTTGCCATTTATCAGTCTCCTTCCCGCGAGTCGTCCCCGCAAGAACACACATCTTTGATTGTTAACACGTTATTGCACAAGATTACAGTATTTTATGTCCGACAAGCGAATAAGCACCGGAAATGTCTACTCATCCGTCACGGCAGTCGCTTCGCTTTGTGCCGTGCCACCTTCCCTCTCAAGGGAAGGCTTTTTATAGGAGAACAATCCCCTCGGTCGCCTTCGGCGACAGCTTCCAGCTCGAAGCACAGCTTCTCGCCGCTCTGCGCTAACAACAGTCCACAGGACTG
>CAJULE010000009.1:49012-65975 GCA_910587445.1 uncultured Christensenellaceae bacterium | reverse complement strand
CTTTGCCATAAAAATGCACCTCCATTAGTTTGTCTAACTTTTGGGGTGCATTTCACTACCGCCATGCCTTTTTCTATTTTTTTGTTCAGATCCCGAGCTCCGTAAGTTTTCCCTTTTGTTTTACATAAAGGTGCTTGAAGCCTATTTTCTTCAGCTCGTCCTGCGCCGTGTCGAAATTGTGCGCTATTCTCGAAAAGTAGTGTGCGTCCGAGCTTGTCGTCACGAGCCGTCCGCCCATGTCGTAGTATGCCTTCAAGAGAAGCGGGGAAGGTATGGTCGGCGCACCCGAATTTCCCGTCGAGGTATTAACTTCCAAAATCAGTTCTCGCTTTATGATTTCCGTAAACAGCTCCGAAAGCAAAGGCTCGAAATCGGTAAAGCGTATGCGTTTGTCCTCATACGGCATTATTCTTTCGAGATAGCCGAGGTGTCCGACCGCGTCTATACGGTAGGGCACGCGCACCGATTCGAGTACGGCGCTCAAATAGTTTTCGACGGCGTGTTTTCTCGTAAGGTCGTCGAAGAATCCGGGCGTATAGCAGTCTTTTCCGCCCACGCAATGAACGGAGCTTATCACATACTCGGGGTATTCGCCTTCGAGCATTTCGAGCGCCGTCAAGACGCCTTTCTTAGAATATCCGACTTCGAGCCCGACAGTCACGTTTATTCTGTTTTTGTATTCTTCCTTAAGCGCTTTGATTTCCGCGATGTACGTAGAAAGCATTTGCTCGGTGACGCCGAGAATGCCCTCGGGGTGGGCGGGGTCGGCATGATCGGTTATCGCGATATACTTCAGTCCCTTTTCGATCGCGGCTTCGACAGAGGCGCGAGGATCCTCTCGCGAATCTTCGGAGTATTTTGTGTGAGTGTGGCTGTCGCAGTACAACATATAAAGCTCCCGAAATTATTTTGTTGCGCTCGTTGTCCGTCTCAGTCTCGACCACAGAATTATGACCACTTGCACGGGCACTCCGACTATGAACATCTGCCAAAGGTTGAACGACGGTTCGAAGAAGAATAAAAACTGCAAATAGAACGAGGCTATGACCGACCATACGAGCACACTGCACAGCAAAAACGTCACCCAGTGTTTTCCCCAAATGCCGTTGAAGACTATGGCGACTATGCTCGAGGCGGGTATCGCCCAAATAAATACGACCCAAACCGCAATGTGCGCGAACATCAGGCAAAACACGAATACGAGCGTAGCTATGACCCACACCGTAAGGACGGCAAGTCCGGATATTATGGCGCGGTTGTGCTTCTGGCTTTTGGACAGCGGCTGCGGCTTGAATTCCTTGTCGCTCACGAGATAGTCGAGCGACACGTTGAAAAGCTCGCCGAGCGCAACGAGCACCTCGATGTCGGGAAGAGCTTCGCCTCGCTCCCATTTCGACACGGACTTATCCGAGTAGTTAAGCCTTTCGGCAAGCTCGGCTTGAGTCATTTTGTTTGCACGTCTCAGCGACGAGATTTTTTCGGCTAAGGATTCTCTTAATTCTTTCATTTCGAATACGTCCCGTTCTTAGACTCCCAAAAAGCTTCCATGTCGATATTTTACCACAAAACGACGCGAAAATCAACTGTTCCGCACTATATTCTACTTTGAGGAGAGTCGAAAAAAGGCTGCTCTACTATCGGTAGAGTCGGTAGAATTTCGAGAAGGCAAGGAGTATAGTCCGAACGGCTCGAAAAGCGCAAGAGTAGATAGGAATTCTGAGGCTGTCGTTGTATAATAACAGTGTCGAGGGCAGACGGCGTAGTCTGCGGAGCCCGTGTATAAACGAGCGCCGATCGGCAAATATTTATGAGAGGTGGTATCATGGAAAACAATAAGAAATTCAGCAGTATCGGCATTATAGGCGGAGATTGCGCGGACAAGAAAAACAAGTCGATTCCCGTGAATGTCATACGTCAGTTTCCCGAGCGTCCGGGCGAGTGGTGCAAAAAGCGTCTCATTGTTTTCGTTTGCACCGATTCCGAAATGCAAAAGCTCGCAAACGACTGACGGTCGGTTTATTAAGCGGCGAGACATTTGTCTTTGGAAGGCGTGCCGTCGTCTGTCGGACTGCGGCATTCGCAGGCTTGCGCTCTTTTGCCGCGCGGACATATGATTTAAGTCTGTCAAGCACTCGAAAGAGTGCTTTTCGATTTTTTTCGGCGCTTTAAAATGTATAAACAACGCTTGTGTAAAAGCTTGTTTTCGGCTGCCGTTTCATGATATAATGTAGTGTCGTCGCTAAACGACGAAAAATCATTACGGGAGACAGGTAATATGCTCATACGCGAAATACAGGTAAAAAACGTCATAACCAAATCGAATCTTCCCATTTGCGATTACTCGGTGAATCCCTATACGGGCTGCGAGCACGCCTGCAAGTACTGCTATGCCTGCTTTATGAAACGCTTTACGGGACATGAGGAGAATTGGGGAGAGTTCGTCGACGTCAAATTCTGGCAGCCGATAAAGAATGCGAAAAAGTTCGAAGGCAAGGAGTTTTTCATCGGTTCGGTAACAGACCCGTATCAGCCGTCGGAAGAAAAGTACGGACGCACACGCGCCCTTCTCGAACAGCTTAAGGACAGCGGCGCAAGCATTTCCGTTGCGACTAAGAGCGACCTTATATTGCGCGATCTGGAGCTCATCCGAAGCTTTCCGAACGCTCAGGTCTCTTGGTCGGTAAATACGCTCGACGAGTCGTTCAAAAGCGATATGGACAACGCCGTCTCCATAGAGCGCAGGCTCGCCGCCATGAAGACGTTTCATGACGCGGGCGTGAGGACGGCTTGCTTTGTTTCGCCCATATTTCCCGAAATAACGGACGTAAAAGCGATAATAGAAAAATCAAAGGACAAGTGCCATTCGATATGGCTCGAAAATCTCAACCTTCGAGGCACGTTCAAACCGACGGTTTTAGGCTACGTCGAAAGGATGCGTCCCGAGCTTTTGCCGCTGTATAAGGACATCTATTCCTACGGAAACGACGCGTATTGGCGCGCGCTCGACGCAGAGCTTCGCGAGTACGTCGAAAGGCTCGGACTCGAATACGTCGTAAACGAGGACACTATCTCCCGTCCCATCGATTTGCCGCCCGTTGTCGTAAATTATTTCTATCACAGCAAAATAAAAAAGTCGGCTCGAAAGGAAGGGGCGGACTGAGCCGTGACGTCGAGTTCGATAAAAAGAAGAGGGTGTTTTTCGTTTGCTTTATTTCGTTTCTTTTGATATAATAGGCGCGTAAGAGCATAAATGTTTTATCGGTAAGGAGGATCTATGAAAGTATTGGTCATTACGGGAAGCCCGCATAAAAACGGAACGTCGGCTTGTCTTGCCGATCGGTTTATAAAGGGAGCGAAAGAAGCCGGGCATGACGTGGTTCGTTTCGATGCCGCGGAAAAACAGGTGCACCCTTGCATAGCTTGCGAGAGATGCCACAATACGGATAAAGGCTGCGTATTCAAAGACGGAATGGAGGAGCTCAATCCGCATCTTCTGTCGGCAGACGTCATCGCATTCGTCTCGCCCGTCTATTATTATACGATAAGCGCGCAGATAAAAGCCGTAATAGACAGATTCTACGCAAGTGACGAGGCTTTGCACAAGAACAAGAAAGCCGTAATGATTCTTACGATGGCGGACGATACCGACGAATCCGCACTCGGCGCATTGCAGACTTTTAAGGGCATGACGAGTTTTCTCGAGTGGGAGATCGCGGGAACGGTCGTAGGCATAGACTGCGGTACGGTGGAGGATTTGCAAAAAACCGATTACCCCGTAAAAGCATACGAGCTCGGCAAATCTTTATAAAACACGACGGAGTGCTCGTCGCAAAAAAGTTTATCGGTTTCGGTTGATTTCAATGAAATTCGTTAAATCGAAATTTGATTACGGTTCGTCGAAAAACAATTTCAAGTCAATGTCTTTGCAACCGTAACCGACGATTTTAAAGCGGTTCAGTCCGCTTGTAAAGGAAATTGTTTCGGTTCCCGATTGTTTCTTGGAATTATCTTGCGAACATTCGGCCAAAACGGTTATGTTGTTATCGCAATCGATATATACGATTTTTGCATACCCGCTCGAGATACTCAAATCGAATCGTACTTGCTCATACGCGTTTTCTTCGATGGTTTTATTCCAGAGGGTTTGCCGTCCGTCGAATTTCGCAACCGTAAGCGAATAGCCGCCTTCTATGGTATTAAATACGGAATTTTCTTTTGCATAGTGATCTTCTATTTGCACTATTTTTTCGGCGTCGTTGTATTCTCGTTTCGCAAATTCATTTGAGCACCCCGTCAAACACATTGTCAGACATATCAATAGGCAAGCCGATATGGCCGCAGATATTTTTTTCATTGAAAACAATCCTCCGTCGAATTACAGTCTATCGCAGTTACAGTATAGCAAAACCATAACAAAAATGCCCATAAAGGGCATTTTCCGTTTGGAGCGGAAGACGGGACGTGCCTTGCTGCGCAAGTCACCGACATCGCAATCTTACGATTGCTCGTCCGCTCGCTGAAAACAGCGTTGCTGTTTTCCGAACGCTCGCGCCCCCACGGCGTTCGAGTCCCGTACATAATAAGGTACCCTTAAAAGGGTACCTATGTTGGAGCGGAAGACGGGACTCGAACCCGCAACGTCCAGCTTGGGAAGCTGACGCTCTACCATTGAGCCACTTCCGCGAGTGTGTATAACTATTTTACCACACATCTTTCGTCGTGTCAAGGCAACGGGGTGAGAAACTCTCGGAAAGTCGCTTTACTTTTTGTCGCATTTTGTGTTAAAATTCATATGTAAGAAATACTTTCGAGAGGTTTTCGCGCAGTGGATTACGAGGAATCGAACGGCAAATTGCTCGCGCTTTTAAGCGACTATCTGAACTTCGGAGAGCGCACGATAGACGGCGCGCAGATAGAAGTGCTCACATCTTTGGGGCTTACGCGCGAGCAGGCTTTCCGAAGGCTTCTCGCGGCTCATACGGGCACGCGCGACGAAGTTTTGCTCGGCGAGTATTTTCCGCATATAGTAAAAGAGCTTTCGGCTCGAGAATACCGCGCCGACCCGTACTATAAAAATATCCGCTTCGAAAAAAAGACGCTCGGGAATTGGGAGATAGGCAGAGGAGAGTATGCTCCGTACGAGCTCTTCGTTTTCGACGATTTTTTTATCGAAGGAGAAAAGCTTCTGCCGCAGGTCGGCTTTTTCGCCGAGAGCTTCGAATTTCCCGCAGTATACGAAAACGGCAGAATGTGGATGAGCGTCACACCGAACGAGATAAACACGATGCGACTGCCCGTGTCGCGTGCCCGCGGCAAAGCGCTTACATTCGGGCTGGGGCTCGGGTACTTTGCGTATATGTGCGCGGAAAAGGACGAAGTGGAAAGCATCACGGTAGTCGAGCGCGACGAAAGCGTGATAGGTCTTTTCGAAAGGTTCGTTTTGCCGCAGTTTGCGCGCGCAGATAAGGTGCGCATAATAAAAGCCGACGCTTACGAATTTTTCGATGGGTTAAGCGACGGCGAGTACGACACGGCTTTTGTCGACATATACCATGACGCTGGCGACGGCATGGAAGTATATAAAAAGTTTAAAAAGCGGACGTTTGTCCGCACCCTGTTTGATTTCTGGATAGAAAAGACAATGGAATACTATCTCGGCTAAGCTTGTTTTTTCTTCTTGGGAAGAGGTGTGACGGCTTCGAGAACATCGAGAACGGCGCGTGCAAGCTCCTTGTTTTCGACGTCGAGAATGTAATGTTCCTTTGCGCCGCCGTAGGGAACGCCCACTTCCGCGCCCGACATAAGCTCCTTTATTTCGTCGAGCTTTTTGACGTAGACGGTGTTGTTGCAGACGAGCAGAACGGGTTTGCCGTTTGCGTAGACCATGTATTCGCCGAACATTTTGCGGTAGGAAAGCTCGAAAGGGGAGCTAAGCTGTCCGCAGACAAATTCGATAAAATCGGGTGAAGTAGCCATATTTTTTCTCCTTATCAGTAAAAGAAACCGTTTTGCTTGAGCGCCGAAACGAGCTTTACGAGACCCGCTTCGTCGTCCTTTCGAAGCGTAAACGAGAATGATATTACGTCCTCGGGAAAGTCCTTTACGTTTTCCGTAAGCTCGCTTAAAGGACGGTCGGAGCTGTAGAGATCGGCAAGATAGTCCTCCACGCCGAAGCACTCGAAATATACGTTTTCGAGCGCGGAAAAATCGAAAGTCGGAATCCGCTTTTTTTCGAGCTTCGTAGAAACCGTGACGTTTTCGAGGTTGATTTCGGCGTCGCACAGTCCGCGTACCTCTACGACGGGAATAGGGTAGTACGATATTTCGTATTCGCCGCTTTCGTTTTTGTAGTAGTGACCGTTGTAGTATCCGCTTTTCGGAGAAAAGTCCTTTAAGGCGGCTTTTGCGGCGGCTCTGCGCCCGTCCAAAGCCCTGTATACTTCGTTTAAATACTCGGTGTTTTCCATACGTAAATTATATCGCATAGCCGTCGTTTTGGCAAGTAAAACGATATGTATGCGGCGCTTGTAAAAAAAATTATACGATTTGAGCGCAAGCCCCTTTATGCGCTTGTGTTTTGCCGAAAAGTGTGCTATAGTCCTAAAAGGTCGCGGCAGGTCGGCTTTACTTGCCGCGGACAAATACGGACGGGAAATACGCAGATGGAATATTTGGCAATCATAGTCGTAACTTTTATTTCCGGCGTGGTCGGCACGGGGCTGGGCGGCGTAGTAGGCGCGCTTTTAAAACGCGATTCAAACAAAATAGTAAGTATACTTTTGTCGTTCGCGGCTGGCATAATGCTTGCCGTCGTGTGTTTCGATCTCATGCGCGAGCCGATAGATCTCATGAATTCGGGCGCGCTCCCGTCATATACGCCCGTCATAGTCGTTGCGGCGACGGCGGTCGGATATGCGGTCGTCTATCTTCTTAATTACATTATAGACAGGGCGACGAATCACGAAGTCGTTCATATCGACAAGAACCACCCGACGACGGCGGACGATTTGGACGAGCTTATCCATTCCGATCACCTTGCCTCGCATAAGAAAGCGAATACAAATCTTTTCGTGGCTGGTCTCGTCATGATGATAGCCATAGCTCTTCACAACGTCCCCGAAGGCATGGTCATAGGCGCGTCCTATGCGGTCGAAAACGATCTTATCGCGAGTCTTTTCTCGAGCAGCGGTTTCATTATGGCGATTGTCATAGGGCTTCACAATATTCCCGAGGGAATGGCGGTCTCCGTGCCGCTCATTTCGGGCGGAATGGGAAAGGTCAAAGCCGTGAGCCTTACGGCGCTTTCGGGGCTTCCGACCGTTTTGGGCGCTCTCTTGGGCTTTGCGCTCGGCGGCATAAACGAGATGATGCTCGTGTTGTCCCTCGGCTTTGCGAGCGGAGCCATGCTCTACGTAGTGTTCGGCGAGCTTCTTCCCGAGTCCATTCTCATGTGGAAGAGCAAGCTTCCCGCGCTTGCGCTTTTTGTGGGCGTGCTTGCGGGCTTTCTGCTCGTCATGTTTTAAAAGACGCGTAAGCGGTTTGAAATGATTTTCTTTGAAACCGAGATCGAACCTAACGATTTTCGGTTTTTTCTTTTGCGGAAAGACCGTTGTTTATCTTTTTTATTTTGGCTTTTATGGAGAGATACATCGACAGCCAGATTATCGCATATATCGCGATAAACGCTCCTATATAGCCGAGCGCGCCCCAGAAGTAGTGCGGAATCCAATACATGAAAAACGCCATGGGAAAGGACGAGACGCACACGATCACGAGGTGCACGAGGGTCTGTCTGAGCAGACTCCAATTTTCAAGCTCCCATATTACGGACGCTCCGCCGAACGCCGCTCCGTACAAGAACGAACAGACGGTCTGAACCGAGACGGCGGCTATTTCGCTGCCGCATAGCTCTATGAGTTCGTGCGGGGCGGGATAGAAGTCTCCGTGACCCGTGCAAAGCGATATGATCACGGTTATCACGGTGCTTATCGTAAGTCCGATGGGCGCGCCTATAAGACAGCGCAATAAAATCTTCTTTTTCATATTATCACCTCAAATACCCAAAATTTGTTTTATTTTCGAAATATACCGCCGAGAAGCGTAAGTGACGTCCTTGTTCGAAAGCGAAATACATATCGTCCCCGCAAGGCTCAGTCCAAGCTTTTTGACGTGCTTCAGATTTACTATTTCCGAGTTGGAAATTCTGACGAAATTGCCGTCGAGCATCTCTTCCAACTTGTACAGCGCAAGCCCGAGCCTGTATTCGGTGTTGCCCTTGACGGCGTAAACGTGCTTGTTCGCCGAGTAAATGCGCACTATGTCGGATCTGTCGAGAATTTCCGCCGTATCGTCCTTATATCCGATAATGACCTGCGCGGAGTTTTGCGTGATGTACTTGACGGCGTTCGAAAGCTCCTCGGTCATCTTGTCGGTAACGACTATTATCTTCGGCTCGACGCAGTCCTTTTCGATTTTGATTTCTACCTTCATTGCGGCACCTCGCGTGTTTCTTCACTCACATTATATACTATCCCGAAACCGATTTCAATACTTTTCGGACGCACGGTCGATTTTTTCGGATGGTCGGTATGCGGAGGCGTACGCGCGAAAATGTTAGCCGCCTTGTTTGCGATTCGTGCGTTTCAAACGGCAGAATATGCGACGGGTGCTCGCGAATATTGACTAAATCGCCTCAGAGCGATACAATAATAAAAGCAAAGGAAAATCGCGGAGGGCAAAATCGATGGTGAATTTTTGCATAGTGGAGGACGATGAAAGCGCGGCAAGGGAACTCGAATCTTTCATTCGCCGCTATTGCGTTGCCATAGATACGGAGTTTAAAGTGAGCGGCTATAGAAGCGCCGTGAGCTTTTTGAACAATTACGGCGGCGGTTTCGATATTATCTTCATGGATATAGATCTGCCGGGGCTGAACGGCATGGACGCCGTGAAAAAGCTTCGCGACGCAGACGAAAGCGCGATGGTCATATTCGTGACGAACTTGAAGCAGTATGCGGTCGGCGGCTACGAGGTGGGAGCCTTCGATTTTGTCGTAAAGCCGATAGTCTACAGCAATTTCGTCTTGAAGCTTCGCAGGGCGCTCGGCGCATTGCACGCCAAAAGGGGCAGGGAGATCTGGGTGCCGACGAGAGCGGGAAAGAAGCTTATCGACTGCTCGCGCCTTATGTACGTCGAAGTCATGAAGCACGTCATATCCTATCATACGACAGCCGAAACGGTGGTGGGGAGCGGAACTCTCAAAAGCGTTTGCGAAAATCTCGAGGGACTTCCGTTTTCGCTTTGCAACAGGTGCTATCTCGTGAACCTTTCGTTCGTCACGGAGATAAACGGAAACTTCGTGACGGTGGGGAAAGAGAAACTGCTCATTTCCGTGCCGAGACGAAAGGAGTTTTTGCGCAGTTTCAACGACTTCCTCGGGGCGGGAGGTTGATATGACTCTTTTGGAACTTTACAAATATCTGTTTACGACCGAACTGCTCGTTGCGGAATGGCTGTTTACTTTCAGGCTCGAAGAGCGCAAGCACTTTATCTGGCGCGCACTCGGCGGAATTGCTTTGTGCTATCTGCTTACCGCGCTGTTTCCCCTTTTCGACGATAAGTACAACGGCTGGTATGTGTCGTTCATGTTTCTCGTGCTGTTTGCCGCGACCTTCGGTGCGGTGGCTTTTTCGTACGACGTTCCGCTCAAGAACGCCTTTTTTTGTTGCCTTACGGCTTATACGGCGCAACACCTTTCGTACGAGCTTTTCAGGCTGGGACTGTTGCCGTTCGAAACCTTGAGCGCAAACGATATGTACGGAGACGCGCCGATAAATCTTGCCGAAATAAATTACGAGACCGTGCTTACGGCGCTCGCCTATATCGACATATACATCGCCGTTTACGGCGTAGCCTACTTCGTGCTCGGCAAAAAGATAGGCAGGGCGGGCGATCTGAATATCCGCAACATGAATATGCTTCTTTTGTCCTCCATGATTCTTTTGGTGGACATAATCCTCAATGCGTTCACCGTCTATATAACGGTGGACTACAATATTGTCTATGACGTCATAATAGGCGTGTACAACAGCCTTTGCTGTGTGCTCGTTTTCTACATTCAACGCAGTATTATCGAAGCCAAGGCCATGAAAAGCGAGCTCGAGACGGTTTCCAAGCTCCTCATGCAGTCGCAGAAGCAGTACGAAATGCGCAAGGAAGAAATAGACCTCATAAACATCAAATGTCACGATCTGAAAAAGCGTATCGACGATTACGACGGCGCGATCGATCATGCGACTGTCGAAGAAATCAAGGACATGATCTGTATCTACGACGCAAACATAAAGACGGGCAACGCCGTCGTGGACATAATTCTCACGGAAAAGAGCCTTGCCTGCAACGGCAAGAACATTTCGCTTTCCTGTATGGCGGACTGCTCGGAGCTCGTTTTTGTCGCCGAGGGCGATCTGTACGCGCTGTTCGGCAATATCGTCGACAACGCCATAGAGGCGTGTTCCCGCGTGAACGATCCCGACAAGAAGTGCGTAAGCCTGAATGTGCGTTCGGCAAGCGGCTGCGTGTCGGTAATGTCGGAAAACTATTTCGACGGCGAGCTGCGTCTCGGCGAGGACGGACTCCCCGTCACGACGAAGGCTAACACGGACTATCACGGCTTCGGACTCAAAAGCATAAAGACGGTCGCCGAAAAGTACGGCGGCAGTGTTTCTGTGCTCACCGAAGGCGACATATTCAGAATAAACGTCCTTTTGCCCGTTCCCGCAAGGCGGACAAAAACGGAATAAAAATTGGATTTACACTTAAATACGGGGGGGGGATTTTGGCGGTTCGTGCGGCTCATGCCCGAGTTCGTGCAGGCGGTATTGACTTTTTTCGCGCGCTTTTTTAGACTGAAACCGAAGTAAATTTCGGGAGGTAAACAAGAGGCGAAAAAAACGAAGACCGCGCAAATGCGCCGCGAAAAAGCGGCTCGGGTAAATAAGGAGTAAGACAATTACAATGTTTAAAAAAGAAGATGTGAGAAAGATCCCTTGGGGGATCATTGCGGGAGCGGCGGGCATGATAGTGCTGTTCGCTACGGTTGCGTTCGTGCTCATATACGTCGTTTTGAGCGGCGTTGCGGCGCAGACTGCGGAGGCCGTTACCGTTTTCGAGAATTGGTATCAGACGCTGATATTCGTCGTGGACATAATTGCGTTCGTCGTATTCGCCGGTTCGCTCACGATGTGGATAATGAGAGCCGCGGGAAAATTCGGCGGCGAAGGGAGGTAAGAAATGAAGGTTTTCAAACGCTCGGTTTGGACGCTTGCGAGTATATTTTTTCTTGTTCTGTTCATAGCGTTCATGGTCGCACAGCCCGCAATGATGCAAAACGAGGGCTGGATAAACAGTTATTTCGGTATAAATCCCTACGAGGTGCAGATAGATAAAAACGACACGTCGGACACCGAATATTTCAAATCGAAGTACGTCGTAAAAGACGAAAACGGCAATCCGACCTATGTCACGGACGAAAACGGCTATAGACATCAAGCGGCGGACAATGACGCGCTTCGCGCCAATTCCCTTGCTGTTTCCAACAGGGCGGCGACAGAAGGCGCGGTGCTTTTGTGGAACAAGGACGTGGACGGCAAACCCGCTCTTCCTCTCGACGACGGAGCGAGCGTGGGCATTTTCGGAACGTCCGTTCTTCCCGCGGTCAGACGCGACGACGGATATTTCTATCAGGGCGGCGGCAGCGGCAGAGTTTATAAGACGTTTACCGAGTCGGTTAAGGACGCGTTTGCGGACGAGGGCTTTAAGGTCAACGAAAAGCTCTACAATGCTTATGCGGACATAAAGGCTTCGAACGATACGTACTATACCTGGAAATGGATCCGCGGTATTCGCGACGAAAACGGGAACGAGCTTTACGGCGACGACGGGCTCAGAGTCGACTACAACTACTGCGAGGCGCTTTGGCACGAAATCCCGTGGGGCGAGCTCGAGAAGAAAATCGAGCCGAGCGTCGACCTCGTGGGCAACACCGCTGTCATGGTGGTCAGCAGATACGGCGGCGAGAACGGCGACACGAATTGGTATGTAGAGGACGCACTCGACAACAACTATCTTGACCTTTACGAGGCGGAAGCGGAAATACTTACAAAGCTCGGCGAACTCAAAAAAGCGGGCGTCGTGAAGAAGATAGTGGTGCTTCTCAACACGGGCACGGCAATGGCGTTCAAGCACATAAAAGATTACGACATAGACGCGTGTATGTGGGTAGGCTACGGCGGAGACACGTCGTTTGTCGCCATGGCGCAGCTTTTAAGCGGCAAAGTCAATCCGTCGGGACATCTTGCAGATACGTATGTTTACGACGTTTCGAGCGCACCTGCGGCGGAGAATTTCGGTGATTTCACATTCACCGAATCGGCCGGCGTACCTAAGCACGAAAACTACTGCCATAACAACAAGTACGTCATATACGAGGAAGGCATATACGTCGGCTACCGCTACTATGAAACGCGCTATGAAGACGCGGTCATGAACGCGGGGCAGGCGAAGAGCTCCGCCGGCGTAAAGGCGGGCAGCGGCGAATGGAGCTATGGCGACGAAGTCATCTATCCCTTCGGACACGGACTTTCCTATACGTCGTTCGGCTATTCGGATTTCGATGTAGATAAGAAAGGAGATGTTTACGAAATCTCCGTCACGGTCACAAACAAAGGCGCAAAAGAGGGAAGAGACGTCGTGCAGATCTATCTCCAAAAGCCGTATACGCAGTACGACAGAGAGAACAAGATAGAAAAATCGGCTGTCGAGCTTGTCGGCTTTGCAAAGACGAAGGTCTTGAAGCCGGGCGAAAAAGAGGTCGTAAAAGTATCGGTGGATACGTACGAGTTCAAGTGCTATGACGCATACGGAAAGGGAACGTATATTCTCGAGAAGGGAGACTATTTCCTTACCGCCGCCGAAAACGCACACGATGCCGTCAACAACATTCTTGCGGCAAAGGGCTATAAAAAGACGGACGGCATGGACGCGGACGGAAATGCGGCTTTCGCAGAAAAGGTCACTGTCTCGCGTGACGACTACAAAAAGTATTCCAAGACTCCTTACACCGAGTACGAGGTCGAAAACAGGTTTAACGACACCGATATAAATCTCTATTCCGAGACGAAGGACAGCCAAGGTATCACTTATCTTTCGAGAAGCGATTGGAAGGGGACATATCCCACTCCCGCAGTCATGACGTGCACAAGCGCGCAGATGATAAGCGATATGCAGTACGGCGGAAAGACGATAGTAAACGGCGAGCTCAAAGTCGACAACGGCGGCACGCTTCCCAAGACGGGTGAGATCACGGCAGAGGCGGGCGAACTTTCTCTTGCGATGCTCATAGGGCTCGATTTCGATAATCCGCTTTGGGACGACCTTCTAAATCAGCTCACGTTCGAGGAGCAGTATAAGTTCATTACGTACGGCTCGTCGGCTATCTCCGGCGCGGAAAGCGTGTCTGCTCCCGGATACGTGTCTGCGGACGGGCCTCAGGGCGTAAAGGTCGGCACACAGCAGAATCAGGTCGCTTTCGCCTCCGTCAGCGTGCTTGCTTCGACCTTCGACGAGGAACTTGCCGAGGAGTACGGCAATACTTTCGGTCACGAGATGTTGCACCAGGGTGTGACGGGAATCTATGCCACGGGCGCAAATCTTCACCGCACGGCTTACGGCGGAAGGAATTGGGAGTATATGTCCGAAGATCCCGTGCTTACGGGCAAGATGTTCGCTCGGCAGTCGCTCGGGTTTATGGAGACGGGCGCGGTCATGTTCACGAAGCATTTCCTCATGAACGACCAGGAGCGCAACCGCTACGGCATAACCACTTGGGCAAACGAGCAATCGATAAGAGAGCTCTATCTCAAGGCGTTCGAGGCGGGCGTGACCGAAGGCAAGACCAACGGTATAATGAGCTCGTTCAACCGTCTGGGCACTACTTGGGCAGGCGCACATTACGGATTGCTCACCGAAGTGCTTAGAAACGAATGGGGCTTTGTCGGTATCATAGAATCCGATTCCTGCGTAGGAAAGCATATGTTCGATCCCGACGGACTTGTCTCGGGCATACTTGCGGGACAGGACGTTTGGATGGCGAGCGCGACGAAGTTCGGCGACAACGCTCTCGACGCTTATAAAGAAAATCCGACCGTGAGAAACGCCATGCGCGAGGCTTGCCACAGAAATCTTTACGTTATGGCGAACTCGTCGGCTATGAACGGTATTTCACGCGGCGCGAGAATAATCTATCATATGCCGTGGTGGCAGAAAGCCATACTCGCGGGACAGATAGTTTCCGGCATACTTATGGGATTGTGCGTTGCAATGACGGTGGCGTCCTTCGTGCTTGTCTATCTGAAAAAAGCCCCTGCGCCCAAGTGGTGAGGCGGATATTTCCGTAGCGACGATCGAAATACGATTCATAAGGTATGACTTGCAATAAAACGGCGCCCGTTTCCGAATGGAGACGGGCGCTTTTCCATGACTTTAATGTACGTTTTTACAGCTTATAAAGATATGGAATACGGATAACAGGACGGCGAAACAGACGAGCGGTATACTTGCCGCGACTATGCCGCAGAAAAGGAAAATGCAAGAGGGGATTACGGAGAGCGACAATGCCTTTAATTTGTCGTTTCTGTTCCGACAGACGATCCAGAATATCAGATACGACAGGCATAGCGCTCCGTTTACGGATAGGTATACGACAAGCGCGCTCTTGAACCAAAAGCCGAAATAGGTATACGGTATGTTGAATATCATGAGAAGAAAGCAGCCGTATCTTCCTATTTGTTCGAAAATTTCGACAGTCTTGTTGCGATAGGCGGTTGCCGAATCGTTTTTGTGCTTTACGGCATATACGATGTTGGGAATCATAATCACTACCATTATCGCAAGCCCGTAATAATTAAACCAACTCATTTGACGACCTCTTGCACTGTGCAAAAACTCAAAGATTTTTTGCGATGAATTCTTCCAAGTCGGGAATGTCGCATTCCTTCCTGTATTCAGGGCAGCCGGCTGCTTTCTGTGCTTAGAAGGCAACTCGGTAAGGATCATATCGTCGTTTAAAATGATTTCAATTCGTTCCCGATTATATCCATAGTTCGGTCCTTGTTCATTGTCTGACAGCTTGCAATTTCTCGATTCGGCAACCGTTACGCTCATAATAATTTATCATTTCGGGAATCTTCGTTTTATCGTAACTTGTAATGCAGTCGGACAAAACGTGAACGGTATAACCGCTTTTTGCCATATTATAGCAGGTGGATTTCACACAGGCAACGGCGTCCGCTCCCGCCACGTAGAACTCTTTTATGTCGTTTGCGCTTATAAATGCGGAAAATCCTTCGCTTGTCAATGCGTTGCCCTTGCTTTTTATAAATATGTTTTCGGACGCGATTTTCATATCGGGTACCAATTCCGCTCCGCGTGTGTCGGGCTTAAATGTGCGGGTGCCTGCCGATAACTTGTTGTGTTTGATGTAGACGACGTGAAAATCGTTATCGACAGCCCAATCGATAGCTGCATTTATATTCTCGATTATTTCCTTGTAGTTTTTTGTAATGTCGTTTTGAATGTCGATTACGACTAAGGCTGTGTTTTTCATTGATATGTCCCTCGCACAGTTGCTTTTTATCCCAATAAATTTACAAGCCTAAACGCGCCATATCTGCCGCATTTATTGATTTCGCCGAAGAACCATTGCGATTCATATCCCTACAATAAAGCAAAAAACTCGATTGACCCGATCTGTCAATCGAGCCGAGGCGGAAAGATCCCTTGCTTGTAAACAAAAAGCGTTTTTTGCCGTTTGCTTTTGCGAGAACTGTGCTACAACAGCCGATACGAAAGGCAAAATCACGGTCAATCTTCCATATCGGAAAACGGAATTTTTCTGTGAAGCTCGATAGCGCGCCGCCCCGTCGGCGTTCCGTCGTCATTTATTTCCATAAGGCACATCTTTTTTATTTTGGTACAATCTATTTCGTCGAAAACGTCTGCGCATTCCGCAGACTCTTGATCTCCGAGTTGATATAGAATACACTCGACGGCTTCCTGAATTCTTTCATACGCAAACTTTTCTATGCTTTCTATCGAAGCGCCTTCTTTTATCAGTGCGGATACTTCGGGAAACCTTTCGTCAAGGACGCCTTGCTCTTGATATTTTTTTATCATATTCGCAAAGCCGCCTCTATGAAATTCAAGGTGGTCGCTAATCGGCTTTAAAAAACGGAAAGAAGGAAGAACGGCAAAATATTCGTTTTCCAATTTCAATTCCCATTTAGCCCATTCTTTTTGAAGTCCTAATTTTTTCATTACGTTCAACTTTTCTTCAAAAGTCATTTCTTTATCTTTCATTGTCATTCTCCTTTTTGCGACGCCAAATTACTGTTTATCGTAGAATTATTATAGCAAAAACAAAATACTTAATCAAGCAAACAGTAGGGCACTCCGAGATGTTATCCGAAGTGCCTTTTGTTTTATTTGTTAAAATTGCCTTGCTCATCACGTTTTAGCATTTGCCGCGTTGTGGGTATAGACGGTTTGGGCAATATGTCCGTAACGGGCAAACACACGCCGAAACACTCATACAAAAGAAAAAGTACGAACTCACTTTGGCGTGTGTTCGTACAGTTCGCTTCTTGGCGGAGTGAGAGGGATTTGAACCCTCGCTACAGAAAAACCCGTACTACCTCCTTAGCAGGGAGGCCCCTTGAGCCACTTGGGTATCACTCCAGAAAAAAGATTTTTATATTTGTTTGTCTGCTGTTTATGACGCTCCGCGCCCCCTCGGTGTTCGAATCCCTCTTCGGGGTTTCGGACTGTGGAGGTTTTGGCGGAGAGAGAGGAATGTGTATTGCTACGCAATCCACCGACTTCGCAATCTCACGATTGCTCGTCCGCT
>CAJULE010000009.1:0-48912 GCA_910587445.1 uncultured Christensenellaceae bacterium | reverse complement strand
AAACAGCGCTGCTGTTTATGACGCTCCGCGCCCCCTCGGCGTTCGAATCCCTCTTTAAGGTATTTCGGATCTGAGAGGTTTTGGCGGAGAGAGAGGGATGTGTATTGCTACGCAATCCACCGACTTCGCAATCTCACGATTGCTCGTCCGCTCCGCTATAAACAGCGCTGCTGTTTATGACGCTCCGCGCCCCCTCGGCGTTCGAATCCCTCTTCGGGGTTTCGGACTGTGGAGGTTTTGGCGGAGAGAGAGGGATTCGAACCCCCGGTTCCTTGCGAAACGCCGGTTTTCAAGACCGGTGCCATAAACCAAGCTCGGCCATCTCTCCTCAAAGCCGACTATGATATTATACATTACGGGCACTGCGTTGTCAAGCGTTTTTCGCAATTAAAGAAATGCCGTTGTCGAAACGGCTCGGTTTTGACGGCGGCAGGAGAAGGCGAGGGCAAACAAAAAAGGCTCGGGGGTTCGAGCCTTTGAGTTATTGTCTTAAGTGCCTCACTTCTCGTATCCGTCGGGATTCATGGTCTGCCACTTCCACAGTGACGCGCACATCTCCTCTATGCCGAGTTCCGCTTTCCATCCGAGCTCCTTGAGCGCCTTATCGGCTCTCGCATAGCATGAAGCGATGTCGCCCGCGCGCCTCGGACAGATCTTATAGGGCAGCTTTTTGCCGCACGCCTTTTCGAACGCGTGTATGACGTCGAGTACGGAATAGCCGTTGCCCGTGCCGAGGTTGTAGACGTGAACGCCGCTTGTGCGAACTTTATCGAGCGCGGCGATATGGCCTTTCGCAAGATCGACGACATGGATATAGTCGCGTACGCCCGTGCCGTCGGGGGTGGGATAGTCGTTGCCGAACACGTTTATTTCCTTCAGCTTTCCGCCCGCAACTTGAGCTATATACGGCGTGAGATTGTTCGGTATGCCGCGGGGGTTTTCGCCTATAAGACCCGATTCGTGCGCGCCTACGGGATTGAAGTAGCGAAGGAGTATTATGTTCCAAGAGTTGTCTGCGACGTGGAGATCGCGCATTATATTCTCGAGCATGAGCTTTGTCGAGCCGTAAGGGTTCGTGACCGAAAGCCTGCATTCCTCGTCTATGGGCAGTCTTTCGGGGTCGCCGTAGACTGTGGCGGAAGATGAGAACACGATTTTTTTGCAGCCCGCTTTGCCCATGACTTCGAGCAGGACGAGCGTGCCGGAGATGTTGTTGTCGTAGTACATGAGCGGCTTTTGGACGCTTTCTCCGACTGCCTTGAGCCCCGCAAAGTGAATGACGGCGTCGATTTTGTTTTCGGCGAAGATCTTTTCCATGACAGCTTTGTTGCGCATATCGGCTTCGTAAAACTTGACCTTTTTGCCCGTGATCTTTTCGACGCGTCTGAGACTTTCCTTGCTCGCATTGTAGAGATTGTCGAATACGACGACGTCGTATCCGCTGTTTAACAGCTCGACGCAGGTGTGGGAGCCTATATATCCGGCTCCGCCCGTAACAAGTATGGTTTCCATAAAAACTCCTTTATTTGATTCTTTTCTTGATTTCCTTAAGCTGTTTGAGGCAAACGGAAGCGACTTCCTTTAAGGCGTCCGGTTCGAACGGAGAGGCGAGTCCAGCCTCTTTTACGAGCGTTTTGAACATCTTGCTTCCGCCTTTTTTTGCGAATGCGACATAGTTTTCGAGAGCCTTGTCGTGGCTTTTGAGCGACTGAGCGTAAAATTCGAGCGCGACCGTCTGAGCGAGGCAGTAGTCGATGTAGTAGAACGGCGATTCGTAGATGTGCATCTGGTATTGCCAGCGCGTGCCTTCCTCGAGATAGGGGATCCCGTCGTATGTCATGTACGGCATATATTTTGCCGTCAGCTCCTTAAAGACCTTGTTGCGTTCGCTCGGAGTCAGACTCGGGTTTTCGTAAATTACGTGTTGGAACTCGTCTACTATGACGCCGTAGGGAATGAAGTCGATGTTTTTGAAGAGATGGCGATAGCGGTATTTGTCCGCGTCCGAGCCGAAGAATTTATCCATATACGGGTGGCACATGAGCTCCATCGTCATGGAATGACATTCCGCAGTCTCCATGCCGCCGACGTTAAGCTCGTAAATGCCGTGCTTCATGGCGTTCATGCCGGCAAATGCGTGACCGAATTCATGGGTGAGCACGTCCACGTCGTCGCAAGAGCCGTTCCAGTTCGCGAGAATGAACGGCTGCCCGAAGTCGTAAAACTCCGTGCAATAGCCGCCGCCCCATTTGCCGTCGCGCGCTTCGACGTCGAATGCGCCCGTTTCTTGCATGAACCGCATAAACTCTCCGATCTCGGGATTTAAATCGTCGTACATATCCTGAGCCGCTTTAAACATCTCGTCGTGTCCGAGCTTCGGCTTGGTCTCGCCGCCGGCAAGCGTTACGGAGTTGTCGTAGAACATGAACTTATCGAGTCCGAGCTCCCTGCCGAGCGAAGTTTTGAGCTCCGAGACGACGGGCACGAGATATTTTCGCACGCTTTTTCTAAAGGCTTCGACGTCGTCGCGCCCGTAATCCTTTCGGTCCATATTCAGGTAACCGAGCGCGATAAAGCTATCGTATCCGAGCTTTTTGCCCATGCCGTCGCGCACTTTGACGAGACGGTCGTATATGTCGTCGAGCTCGTCGCGTTTTTTGCCGAGTCCTTCGCCTATGGAGAAAGCCGCGTCCTTTCTGACGCTTCGGTCGTTGTCCGAAAGGTATCCCCGAACGACCGACAGGGGAAGGGTCTTTCCGCGGAACTCGAACGGCATTGTGCTCATGAGCTTGCTGTACTCCATCACTATGCCCGCTTCCTTTTGTTTATCCTCGATTATCTTCGGCGAAATCGCTTTCTGCTGATTTTCGAGCGACTTGACGAGAGCGGGGGAGGCCTTTTCCGAAAGTTCGTCCTTGAATTTATCCGCGAGCATGGTTTTGCCGAAGCGGGAGAGAAGCTCGTTTGCGACGGGCGAAACATTGTCGTAGTATTCCACTTCGCCCACATAGTATTCGTTTCGCGTGTCGAGCGTATATCTTGCGTTGGCAAGCGCCGACATCGTCGAAAATTTCGAGCTTGCGGCGTTCACTTTCTCACGCGCTTTCATGAGTTCTTCGAAGGTCTCGGCGCTTTCGGCTGCGAGTATCTGTGGCTCTACGGCGGCTTTGAATTCTTCGAGCGTATAGCGCTCGTACTTTAAGTCTTTGCATTGTGTCATAAATAAAAACTCCTTGTGGGTTCATTATTATAAAGCCTCCGTATTAAGGAGGCTTCGGTATTATCCCTTATATCTTTTCGGAACGATTATCTTCGTGCTTTCGCCGTCGAAATCCGCGCGGTCGAATTCGAGCGTGTGCTCGTCTGTCTCGACGATGTTTTCGTCGTCGAACAGCTTTAAGAAGGAATCCACGCGGTCGATGTCGAGCTCGCAATGTTTCGTCTTATAGTGCATGGGAATTACGACGTCGGGCATTATGCGCTCGACGTAGTCCTTTGCCACTTCCGCGTCTATCGTGTATGTGCCGCCCACGGGAAGCAGAAGGACGTTCACGGGCAGAATCTGTTCGACGAGCTCGGGCGTACATTCTTCGCCGATGTCGCCGAGATGACATACTATCACGCCGTCGAGCGAGAAGCGGTAGATGATGTTCTCGCCGCGTTTTGCGCCCTCTTCTTCGTCGTGAAAGGACGGTATGCCGCTTATGGATATGCCTTTAAAGTCGTGATTGCCTGCCGTGTCGATCACTTCGGGCGACCCCTTTACGGCGTCGATATAGCCGTGATCGTCGTGCCTGTGACTTAACGTAACTGCGTCTGCCTGTGCATACGGCATCGCATATCCGACAGCCGCGGGTTTGAACGGGTCGGTGATTACGGTCGTACCTGTGCTTTCCGTCATGCGGAAGCAGGAATGGCCGAGCCACTGTATTTTCATTTTCGGACTCCTTGTTTTTCTGTTGCGGTAATTGTATAAAGCTCGCAACCGTCGTTGCCTTGTTGTTTGTACGCTATTTTGAATACGTGACGTCCGTCGGCTTTTTTATAGCTCATTTTCGAAACGGTATAGCTCATTTCCGCGGCGCCGTACGGCGTTTGTATATGAGCCGTGCGCGATATGCCTTCGGCAAACGTAAGATGATATTCAAGCGGTTCGCCGTGCGTTATGCACAGCTTTTCGCCGTCGTACGTTATGTCGAATTCTCCGCGTATTTCAAAAAAACCGTCGCGATCGAAAAGCTTGGCGTCGAAGGCGGGAAAACTCTCTCGAGCCGTGCGTATTTCGACGATGACGTCTTTCACATTCATGAGACAATTATATAATCATATGCGGCAAAAGTCAAACAAAACGTGCGGCTTTTTTCTTTTTGCCGTTTCGTGCGGCGCTCCTCTCCGTTTCGGTACGGACGGAAACCCGGCGTTTGTTTTACATTCGGAGATTTTCACACAATTTTTATCTTACTGTCCGCATTTTCCACTTGATAATTTTCGACAAGTATTGTATAATATCCGATGTATGGGCATGAAAGCGGTCTTTAAATTTACGCTACTGAAGACCGCGTTTGTTCGGTTTATGCGGCGGCTCTTGTTCCGACGTACCGAGAGGGAGCGGTCAAGGTGCGAGCGCAAGACGCGTGAGCCGATCGAGAATCATGTTTTAGGAGGATAAATTATGGTTAAAGGGATAGTAAGACGCCTGGACGAGCTGGGCAGAGTGGTGATTCCGAGGGAATACCGCAGAATATACGACATAAAACCCGGCGATCCTATGGAGATGTACGCGCTCGACAACGGAGACATAGTTGTACGAAAGGTCAATATCAATTCTCAGCTCGAGCTCACTGCGGCTATGCCTATGAAGGTGCTTGCCGACAAGGTGGGAAAGACCGTCATGCTCACGGATATGAGAGAGTTCATAACGGGCAGCGGTACGGGCAATCTTTCTCTTATAAAGAAAGCCATTCCCGGCGGTATTCTGAGGGCGCTTAACGACAAGAAGGAACTCAATACGACGACGGCGAACGACAAAGAGGACATAGTCATAGACGACTGCGGCTTCGACTATATCGCGGTCGTTCCCGTTACTTACGGAAACGAAGTTCGCGGCGGTCTTTGCCTTCTTTCGGGCGAGCCTGTTCGCGAGGACGAAATGTCGCTTCTTGCGACGGTTGCGAAAATCATTTCCGAAACTCTTCCCAAAGTTTGATTTCCGTTTCGGAAAAGCGCTTTGTTTCTATACGGTAGTACAAAAGGTATGCGGCGATATGTTGCATACTTTTTTTTACCGCGCTCGCTCGGCGCTCGGAAATAATCCGGCTTTATGCGAAAAATGATGTTTCAAACGCTTGCTTTTTCGATTCGAATGTGATAAAATCAATACGTTACTCCAAAACGAGGTTTAAACATGATAAACAAGGTCAATCTTTTTTCCATAGATCCCGCGCCGTGGATGTCGGCGTCGTTCCCGATCATACGTTTCGTTATACTGTTGTTGTTGGTTGTATTGTCTGTTGCGCTCACGATCATCGTTCTCATACAGCCGAGCAATTCGCAGGGGATGGGCGCGCTGTCGGGTCAGTCGGATACGTTCTATTCGAAGAATAAGGGCAGGACGCTCGAGGGCACGCTGAAGCGTTTGACGGTCGTCATCGGTATCGCGATGTTCGTGCTTGCCGTACTGTTCTTCATAACCCTCATCTTCTATGCGGGAAATTAAGGAAGAAAACAAATCGAAATAAGAGAAGCGGGCCGTGTTTGCCCGCTTTTATTTTGTCGGAAAGATATATGGCGCTTTAGGTGCGCAAACGGAGAATTTATGTCGAAAAATAAGAAATACGAAAAAAACAATCGTCACGGCAAAAGCGGCGGCGGAATGAAGAAAAAAGCGGCGGCAAAGATTACGGGAACCATAGAGGGCAATCCCAAAGGTTTCGCCTTTCTCGTGCGCGACGACGGAGGCGAAGATCTGTTCATACCGGCATCCGCGCTTCACGGAGCAATGCACGGCGACAGCGTGGAGGCGGTCATAACGTCGCACAATCGCGGTGCGGGAGAAGCCGAAGTCGTTGCCGTCACGCAGCGCGGTGTTTCGGGACTTGTGGGAACGTACGAAAGCTCTCGTTCCTGCGGTTTCGTGCGTCCCGATAATCCCCGCATTTCCCGAGATATATACATTCCCGTCGAGGCGAGCATGGGCGCGAGAACGGGGCAAAAGGTCGTCTGCGCAATCGACGATTACCCCGAAGGAAGAAATCCCGTCGGACACGTCGAGGAAATAATAGGCGCTGTGGGCGAAAAGGGCGTCGATATTTTGTCGGTCATTCGCTCCTACGGCTTGAAAGAGGAGTTCCCTGCGGCGGTCATGAAAGAGGCTCGCCTGAGCGGCGATAAAATAAACGAGAAGGACTGCGAAGGCAGACGCGATTTTCGCGGCGATCTCGTCATAACCATAGACGGCGACGATTCCAAGGACTTCGACGACGCCGTGTCGCTCGAAAAGAGAAAAGGCGGCTACCGTCTTTATGTTCACATCGCGGACGTAGCGCATTATGTGAGAGAGAATACGAAACTCGACAGAGAGGCGTTCAAGAGGGGAACGAGCGTCTATCTGTGCGACAGGGTCATACCCATGCTTCCCGAACAGCTTTCGAACGGCATTTGCTCGCTTAACGAGGGAGAGGACAGGCTCACTCTATCGGTCGTTATGGACATCGACAACGAAGGCAATGTGACGGGCGGCGATATATGCGAGGGCGTTATACGCTCGCGCCACCGCATGACCTATAAAAACGTCGCCGCGATTTTGGACGGCGACGCACGGCTGAAAGCCGAGTATGCGGACGTCGTGCCCATGCTCGAAAATATGGAGAAGCTTGCCGACCTTCTGACGTATAAGAGAAAAAAACGCGGCAGTATCGAGTTCGATCTCTCCGAAAGCCGCATAGTGCTCGACGAAAACGGCAGAGCGATCGACGTGACGCGCTATCCGATATATAAGTCGAATAAGATGATAGAGGAATTTATGCTTGCGGCGAACGAGACGGTTGCCGAGCGTTTTGCGCGCATGAAGGTGCCGTTCGTGTTCCGTACGCACGAAGTGCCGTCGCAGGAGAAGTTGCAGGCGCTGTTGAATTTCCTTTCCGCCGTCGGCGTGACCTTCCGCGGAGACGTTTTAAAGCCCGTGCCCGCCGACTTTGCGAATCTTCTGTCCTCGTGCGGAGAAAAGCTCTCCGCCGTCATAAACCGCGTGACTCTTCGGAGCATGATGAAAGCCGCGTACGAGCCCGAGAACAAAGGGCACTTCGGACTTGCGGCGAAGTATTACTGTCATTTCACGTCGCCCATACGACGCTATCCCGATCTTGCCATACACCGCATAATAAAGGATTGGATTAAGGGCGGCGAAAGCGGGCTGAAAAAGTACGCGCAGTTTGCCGTTGACGCAAGCAAGCGCGGAAGCGAGCGCGAAAAGATAGCCGAAAGCGCCGAGCGCGACGTCGACGATCTTAAAAAAGCCGAATATATGTCCGACAAAATAGGCGAGGAGTACGACGGCGTGATTTCCGGCGTTACGGAGTGGGGCGTATTCGTCGAACTCGAAAACAGCGTCGAGGGTCTCGTGCGTATCGGCACTTTGCCCGACGGCAACTACGTCTACAACCGAGATCTTCTCCGTCTCGACAGCGGCACTCACAGCTATTGTCTCGGGGATAAGATGAGGGTGAGGGTTGCCGCCGTGGACGGCTCTAAAATCACTTTCCGCCCCTGACGGCGTATAAACGTCGCAATACTTTGTCAAACTTCATGCGCCCTCGGATCATGTACGTTTATGTACACTCCCATCGGGCGCATTTGTTTTCCTCGTCGCGCCGTATATACGGCTTGCTCGGCTGAGTGAAAGGGAGAGGAACAGCCGTAAAGTTCCTCTCCCTTCATGTTTTCGGGTGCGCCTTTTCCGAAAAAAGACGCAAGCAAAGTAACCGAGTTTTTCTCTTTTCCTTAAAAGACGGGGTGTATTCGCTTTACTATTTTTACCTTTTATTATATAATAAAATCATATGTGAGCATGGTTTGCGGGTATTTCGGAAGGAGAGGATAATGGCGCTTGCTTTTGATGTGAAAGAGTTGAGGTGTAAGACGTGCGACGCGGTGTTGGATATGCAGACTGCGCACGGAGGCGTGGTGGAATGTAAGTTCTGCCGAAATGTCTATACGATTCCGAAAGCCGAGACGAAGAGCGACACGCGCGAGCTGCTTGCAATAGCTTCGCACGAACTCGACACTTGTTCGTTCGACCGCGCGTACACGGCATATTCCAAAGCCGCCGATACCGACGAGAGCGAGCCCGAAGCATACTTCGGAAAGGCGCTCGCCGCGTTCAAGGTGCAGTACTTAAAGGACGCTGCGAAAAAACATCTCCAGCCCGTTTGCCACGAGGTGAGCGAAAAGAAGATCAAAGACGACAAGAACTATAAAAAAGCGCTGTCGCTTGCCACAAGCGAGCAGAAAGCTGTGTACGAGACGCGTGCGGAAGAGATAGACTCCGTGATGAAGGAGTTCAACCGCCTTAAGAGCGCGGGAGCGCACTACGACTGCTTTATCTGCGTAAAGGTGTCGGACGGCAAGGACGCGGGCGGCAACTCGGTCTATACGCAGGACAGCTATGAGGCGCTGAAACTGTACAATCACTTAAAAAAGCGCGGTTACAGCCCGTTCTATTCGGAAGAAGAGATAAGGGGAAAGGCGGGAGCGGAGTACGAAGCGACGATACTGTACGCGCTGTACACGTCGGAGTGTATGCTCGTCGTGTGCTCGAACGAGGAGTACTTGCAGACGCCGTGGGTGAAAAACGAGTACAGTCGGTTTATGGAGCTCATAAACGACGAGAGAAAGGACTCGGACGGCATAACGATAGTGTTCAAGGGTAAGCCGATAGAGAGACTGCCGGGTAAACGTGCTCTCATACAGGGAGTGAATCTCAACAGCGGCGACGCCTATGCCGCAATAGAGGACTTTGTCGAGAGCCACACGCCGGAGGCGAAAGCGCGCCGCGCCGAGGCCGTTGCGGCAAAAGCAAGGCAGGAAGAGGAAATACGCCGTCAGATAGAGGAACAGAAAAAGGCTCAGCGAGAGCTCGAGGAAAAGCTCGAAAGTATTCGGAATCAGACGACTGCCGCGCCCGTGCAGAGCGTAGGCGCAGGGGCGACCGTGAACTCGCTTCTTATCCGCGCCAAGCAGGAAAAGAAGGACGGCAATAACGATCGCGCAAGACAGTACTACGAAAAAGTTATAGACGCCGATCCGCAAAACGGTGAGGCATGGTGGGGAATGTTCCTTCTCGATATGGGTGCGGACAGCGGCAAGAGTGTGCTTTCGCGCATGGACGACAAGCTTTTCGACGTAGTAACTTCCAACCGCAACTATAGAAATGCTTGCGACTATTCCGCAGGCGACGTGAAAGGCGAAATCGATAAGTTCGATGCGGAGCTTAAGGACCCCTTAAAATGGTATGCTCGTTTTATCTCGGAAATGGGAGGGAAGAACGAAAAAGACGCCCTCGCAAAGGTAACGCAAGACAAATACAACGCCGCGGGCAGGAGCCGAAATCTCGCGCTTGCCGAAAGCTTTGCGACAAACGAAGTCAAGAGCCGCATAGAGGCGTTTAAGGACAGACTCGACTCGTCCGATACATATTTTCTGCTCTTTCTCGAACAGATGGGTGTTAGAGGCGAGAGCGAACTGCTTAAAAATATCACGGAGACGCTTCAAAAGAAAATCGGCAAAAACGAGTATTTCAAGAAGGCTCTCAAAAATCAAGACAAGGCAAGTCCCGATTATGCAAAGCGCATAAGCGACTTTTACGACGCATTGTACGGCGCGGAAACAGAGTGGAAGCTTTTTTTGGAGAACTTTGAAGTTCATGACGAAAATAAGCTTTTCGAGCGGTGCTATTTCGATATGCGAAACGAAATAGACGACAACGAACACTATTCAAATGCGCTGGCGCTTACGGAAGAGGACGATTGCGACCCCGTTATTTGCGAGAGAATAGTCGCGTTCGAGAAGCGTTTGCGCTCGCCGGACACCGCATGGCAGATACTTCTCGCCGAATATGACGTAAAGAGCGGCAACGCGCTTGCTTCGAAGATAACAACCGATGATATGCTTGCATTCGAATATGCCGATCCGAAGAAAAAACCGAAGTATAATTGGCGCAACGAATACTACGCGGAGCTGAAAGAATATGCGGACGGCAAGACCAAAACCGAGTTTGACGCTTTCGACAAATGCATTCATTCATACGAGCTTTGGCACGGCAAAATGTTGGAGCTTGCGAAAGCAAAGTCCGAGCAGGACTATCTCGACAACAAGTTTTCCTATGTAAATACAAAGGACATAATGTTTGCCGCCGCCACCGCAGGACTGTATGCGAAGACCGCCGAGCAGAAGAAGAGCATAGACGCTTTCACCGCGCAGCTCGGTAAACAGCACGAGCTTGCCGGCAAAGCGTTGGATAAATGGGCGGCGCTTCAAAAGAAGATACACGCAAGATCCGACGACGACATGAGGAAAAATGTCTACTGCGGAAAGATAGGCGGATATGCGGAGGCAAAGGAAGCTTTGAGTCTCGCGGCGGAAGCCAAGGACGGAAAACTTAAGGAACGCTTCGAAAGCGTCATAGCCGAGCAGGAATCGCGTGTGGGCAGCGCAAAGAGCGCAAAGACGAAAAACAAGCTCGGCAAAGTGTTTACGGCGGTGTCGGTCGCGCTGTCGGGCGTCATGCTTCTCACTGCGATAATTGCCGTTGTCGGTATCTCCCCGATATGGGAGTTTTGGGCGATATGGTATTCGTCCGTAGTTCCCGGCGCCGGTTGGCTCGCATTCCCCATAATACTCGGTCTTGCATTCACTGCGGGCGTGATCGTAATGGCAGTGAAGCAGAAAGGGACCAAGGCTTTCAAAATAATGCGTATATTGTCCACGGGCGTGAGCGCGATAATTCTTATCACGGCGTTGGCATTCCTGCCCGCGGGACTCGGCGGCACGGGCAACGTGCACGCATACGACGGATGTATTGTTGTTTATGCCGAAAACGATACGGGTTATACGCTGAAAAAAATCGAGTATACGGACAGCAACAGAACCGAGTTCGAAATCCCGAGCGAGTACAACGGCAAGCCCGTCACGGAGATAGGCTACGAGGCATTCGATGACTGCGAAACGCTTAAGAGTATTATCGTTCCGAACACCGTGAGATCGATAGGAGAACGGGCATTCCGTTATTGTACGGCGCTTGAGTCCATAACTCTTCCCGACAGTGTCCGAAGTATAGACGACAACGCTTTTGTATTCTGCAGTTCTCTTAAAACGGTTGTTTTGGGCAACAATCTCGAAAAAATAGGTATGTGGGCGTTCGATTGCCCTATCGAGAGCATAACCATTCCCGCAAGCGTGACCGAAATCGGCGAAAAGGCATTCAACGAGTGCCGACAGCTCGGAAGCGTGATTTTTGAGGACGTAAACGGTTGGAAGCGCGGCGAAAGAGATATCGAGGCTTCGGTGCTTTCTTCTCCGAGTTCGGCGGCAACGCTGCTTCGCGATACGTATGCGGGATTTACTTGGAGCAAAACAGTTGCGGGCGGCTCGGTAGGCGGCGATTCTGACGTAGAGGGAAGCAGTCTTATAAAGGTTTCGAAAAAGGGCGAGGTGATTTGTACGGTCGGCAATCGCGATTATAAAAAGACAAACGACGGCGTCGCCTATGCGGCAATCGCCTACATAAACGGCTATACGGGACCCGTCCTCGTCGGCGAAGACGAAAACTGCATTATATATAACTACACCTATTCGACCACGAAAAACGTAATCGCAAAAGGAAGTTTCGAATATAACGGCAAGACGTACTATTACACGCAGAGCGAAGGCTTTATGTCTGGCGACAGACGCGGTGAAGCAAAAGACGTCTACACCTGTAAGAATACTACGCTTTTGGAAGCGGCAAAGGAGATCGCCGCGTTGATAGACTAAAGGAGCTTCATCTTCCGTATTAACCTTTAAATCAGGCTAAGACCTTTCGACTGTGCTAAGGTGACAGTGGCGCCTCATGTCATTCCGAGCTTATTCTTTATTATGTCATTTTGAGCGAAGCAAAGCATAACTTCCATTATGTCATTTCGAGCGAAGTCGAGAAATCTATTCCACAATAAAGCCTTCCCTTGAGAGGGAAGGTGTCACGGCATAAAGCGAAGCGACTGCCGTGACGGATGAGTAGATTTTCTTTGTTGCGCCAATCTTATTGAGAAATCCGAAAGACCTTTCGACTACGCTCAAGGTGACAATGCAGTCTTATGTCATTTCGAGCGAAGTCGAGGAATCTAAACCTATAAAAAGGGTTTTTAGGGCAACGCCCTAAATCGTTTAAAGGAGAGGGAATTGAAAGGGAGAGGAACAGTCGAAAGTTCCTCTCCCTTCATCTTTTTGGTTGCACCTTTTCGAAAAAAGGTGCAGTAGCAAAGTGCGCAATGCTTATTTTACGCGAAACATCTTTTTCGCCGCGCCTATCAAAGGCGCAAAGGATTTGTGACTTTTCCGAAAAGTTCCCTTACCAGAACAGCAGATCTCCGTAAACGGGTATAGGCCAATAATCCTTGTCTACTACCATTTCGAGCGCGTCGCAGCTTAGGCGAAGTTCCTGCATGGCGGGGAGAACTTTGTCACGGTAGAAGAACGCCGCTTCCTTTACGTCCGAGAGACCTTTCGCTTCGACCACTATGTCGGCGAGCTTGTTTGCCGCGTCGTATGCGCTGTCGGTGAGTCCGCTCACTTTTTTCAGAAGATCGAGCTCTGCGCGCGGCTTTATGCCCGCGGCGGTTTTGCCGTTAATGCCGCCGGCAAGGTCGCCCGAGAAGGACATGACTGCGGGAATGATCTGCTTGTTCGCCATGTCGAGCATCGTGAGCGCTTCTATATTGAGCACCTTGCAGTAGTTTTCGAGCAGGATCTCTTCGCGTGCGCGAACTTCGACTGCGGTATAGATTTTGAACTTTTCGAAAAGCTTTATGTTTTCTTCGCGATCGTAACAGGAAAGAGCCTCGGGCGTGGATTTGAGATTCAAAAGTCCGCGTCTTGCCGCTTCGTCTTCCCACTCCTTCGAGTAGTTGTTTCCGTTAAACACAATGCGCTTGTGCTTTGTGTAGGAATCCTTTATGACCTTCAAGACGTCCTTTTCGAAGTCCTTGCTCTTTTCGAGCTTGTCGGCAAAACCGCACAGAGCTTCGGCGACCGCGGTGTTTATCATGACGTTCGGGCAGCTGATGTTTACCGCCGAGCCGAGCATACGGAACTCGAACTTGTTGCCCGTGAAGGCAAACGGCGACGTGCGGTTTCTGTCCGTCGTGTCCTGCATGAAGGAGGGTATGGTGTCTACGCCCGTCGTGAACTTCACTCCGTCCTTTCTCGCGTACGGCTTGCCGCTTGCTATGCTTTCGAGGATGTTCGTAAGCTCGTCGCCGAGGAACATCGAAATTATCGCGGGCGGCGCTTCGTTTGCTCCGAGTCGGTGATCGTTGCCCGCGGACGCAACCGAAAGTCTGAGAAGATCCTGGTGCTTGTCGACCGCTTCTATGACGGCGGTGAGGAACAGCAGGAAGCGAAGGTTGGTTTCGGGCTTTTTGCCGGGGGAGAGCAGATTCTCGCCGTCGGAAGTGGACATCGACCAGTTGTTATGTTTGCCGCTGCCGTTTACGCCGGCAAACGGTTTTTCATGCAAGAGGCAGAAAAGCCCGTGCTTTTCGGCGACGTTTTTCATGACTTCCATCGTGAGCTGGTTTTGGTCGGTGGCGATGTTGACCGACGCAAACACGGGCGCAAGCTCGTGCTGTGCGGGAGCGACTTCGTTGTGGCGGGTCTTTGCGTAAATACCGAACTTCCACAGCTCGTGGTCGAGATCCTGCATGAACGCCATTACTCTCGGCTTTATGTTGCCGAAGTAGTGGTCCTCGAGCTCCTGACCTTTGGGCGGACGCGCGCCGAAAAGCGTACGTCCCGCTATGCGCAGATCCTTGCGGCTGTACGCAAGCTCGCGGTCGAGAAGGAAGTATTCCTGCTCCGCGCCTACGGTGGTGTCGACGGAAGCGTCGCTTCCGAACAGCTTCAAAACTCTCGCCGCCTGTTTGGAAAGGACGTTCATCGAACGCAGAAGCGGCGTCTTTTTGTCGAGCACTTCGCCCTTATACGACATGAATGCGGTGGGTATGCACAGCGCTCCGTTTTTAATGAAAGCGTAGCTCGACGGATCCCATGCCGTATATCCGCGCGCTTCGAAAGTCGCGCGTATGCCGCCGGAGGGGAAGGACGAAGCGTCGGGCTCGCCTTTTACGAGCTCTTTTCCCGAAAACTTCATGATGACTTCGCCGTCTCCGACGGGAGTTATGAAGCTGTCGTGTTTTTCGGCGGTTATGCCCGTCATCGGCTGGAACCAGTGAGTGTAGTGAGTAGCTCCTTTTTCTATAGCCCAATCCTTCATGGCACCCGCCACGATGTCCGCCGTCTCCATGCTGAGAGAGGTGCCCGTGCTGACGGCGTGCTTGATTGCCTTGTAGGTCTCCTTCGGCAATCTGTCCTTCATTACTTTGTCGTTAAAGACGAGACTGCCGAAAAGCTTGGGTACGTTGTTGCTCATAATATGTTCTCCTTTTAAAGTGCGTTCCGTATGATATATATGTATGCGATTGTAGGGCTTTTGCGGGAAAGCCTCGCTAAAATAAGATAAAGGCGCCGAGGGGGGGGGTCCTCGGCGCCTTTGCCGTATTTGCGCTTATTATATCCGATTTTTTTTCGTCTGTCAACGGTTTTGACAAGATAAAGAAAAAATAATTCTTTCGTTTTTTTGCGCATGGATATAAGCGGGAGTTATGCGAATTTCGGGGACTCTTTCGAAAGATGTCGTTAATCTCCGAAATCTCTGTAAAAATTTTGAGAAAAATTTTCGGATATCTATTGAAATTATCAAAAAGATGTTGTATAATATATACAAGGCATATATTTAAGCGAAAGAGGGGCGAGGGGTATGTGCCGAGTGCAACAAATTTTTTCACTATTGGAGGAAATAATGAAATTCGACATAAGCACGCAGACGGAGTTCGACAGCGGAGTTTGCGCAAACGCCTACCGCTTCATGGGATGTCAGTTTGACGAGAAGAGCTCGAGCGCCGTATTTCGCGTGTGGGCGCCCGCCGCAAAAAGCGTAAGCGTGGTGGGCGACTTCAACGATTGGAATGTCGACGCTTGCCCGCTCAAGAGACTCGAAAACACCTCGGGTATGTGGGAAGGAAAGGCGGAGGGAGTAAAGCGTTTCGATAATTACAAGTACTACCTCGACACGGTAAAGGGCGGGTTGTACAAGTCCGATCCATACGCCTTCCATTCCGAGACACACGAAGCTACGGCAAGCAAGGTCTATCCCCTCGACGATTACGAGTTTACCGACGGCGAGTATATGAAGTCGAAAACGGCTCCGTACTCGAAACCCGTAAATATATACGAATGTCATATGGGGTCTTGGCGTCGATATGAGGACGGCAACACTTTTTCGTACCGCAAATTCGCCGACGAGATAGTTCCGTATCTTAAGGACATGGGCTATACTCACATCGAGCTTATGGGCATAGCCGAGTATCCGTTCGACGCAAGCTGGGGCTATCAGGTGACGGCGTACTATGCGCCTACCAGCCGTTACGGGACGCCTGCGGACTTTGCCTATCTCGTGGACAAGCTGCACGGCGCGGGACTGGGCGTGATCCTCGATTGGGTGCCCGGACATTTCCCGAAAAATGCCAACGGACTTTACGAGTTCGACGGCGGACCGCTTTATGAGCCCGCGGACGAACTTCGAATGGAGCACAAGGAATGGGGCACGCGCTGCTTCAACTATAAGCGCGGCGAAGTGTCGAGCTTTCTCATATCCAACGCGATGTATTGGCTCGACGTTTTCCATGTGGACGGACTCAGAGTGGACGCGGTCGCGAGTATGCTCTACCTCGACTACGGAAGAAAGGAGTGGCGCCCCAACGAATACGGCGGAAAAGAGAACGTCGACGCCGTGGAGTTTTTCCGCCGCCTCAACACGAAGATCTTTGCCGCTTTCCCGAACGCGATGATGATCGCGGAGGAATCGACGGCGTGGCCCATGGTCACGAAGCCCGCGGCGGACGGCGGTCTCGGCTTCAACTTCAAGTGGAACATGGGCTGGATGAACGATACGCTCGCCTATGCAAAGACCGATCCGCTTTGGAGAGCGGGACTCCACAACAATCTGACCTTCTCGCTTACATATGCGTTCAGTGAGAACTATATCCTGCCCATATCGCACGACGAAGTCGTCTACGGCAAGTGCTCGCTGCTCAATAAGATGCCCGGCACTTACGAGCAGAAGTTTGCGGGCTTTAGGAACTATCTGATAAATATGATGGGGCACCCCGGCAAAAAGCTGCTTTTCATGGGGACGGAGTTCGCGCAGTTCGACGAGTGGAATTTCTCGTCGGAGCTTGTCTGGACGCTGCTCGATTATCCGCTTCACGACGAGGCGAAACGCTTTGTGAAGGCGCTCAACCATATCTATCTCGAAAACAGTCCGCTGTACGAGATAGAGGACTCTTGGGACGGCTACGAGTGGCTGGTGCCCGACGACAACAGGCAAAACGTCATCGCTTACGAGCGTCGCGACAAAAAAGGCAACAGAGTAGTCATAATAATAAATTTTTCGTTGTCGCAGTGGAAGAATTACCGCATAGGTATAAACGGCGGCACGTTTAAGCGTATCCTCTACAGCGACGTTTACGGCTTCGATACCGACGCGGTTTCGTTAAAATCCGAAAAACAGTCGAGCCACGGCAAGGAAGAGAGCATAGTCCTCGACATCGCTCCGATGTCCGGATATATCTTCACTGCGCCGCCGTATGTAAAGAAAGCCGCGAAGAAACCGACCGCAAAAAAAGCGGGCGAAACAAAGCCTGCGGCAAAAAAGAGCGCGGAAAGCAAAACGGGCGAGGCTACCGAACGCGGCGTTGCGAAGAAAAGCCCTACGGGCGCGAAGAAAGCGAGCTCGGCGAAAAAGAGCAAACAATAAGGTAATCCTATTTCGCCGCTTAAGAGGGCGGCGGAGTGAATATAAGCAGGGAGAAGAAGTATGAAAAAGAAGAAGTGTATTGCAATGTTGCTTGCGGGCGGTCAAGGTACTCGCCTGTACGCACTGACGAGCAGGGTGGCGAAGCCTGCCGTGTCGTTCGGCGCAAAGTATCGCATAATCGATTTTCCGCTGTCGAACTGCACGAACTCCGACATAGATACGGTCGGCGTGCTCACACAGTATCAGCCGCTCATCCTAAACGAATATGTCGGCAACGGCGAGCCTTGGGACCTCGACCGCAGCTACGGCGGCGTCCACACCTTGCCGCCCTATCAGGCAAAGAAAGGCGGCGAGTGGTATAAGGGCACGGCGAACGCCATATATCAAAACCTTCACTTTCTCGACGAGTACGACAGCGAACACGTCCTTATCCTCAGCGGCGACCACATATACAAGATGGACTATTCGAAAATGCTTGCCGAGCACGTGGCAAACAAGGCGGACTGCACGATCGCCGTCATAGACGTGCCGATGGAAGAGGCGAGCCGCTTCGGCATTCTCGACTTTTCGTCGGATAAAAAAATAACCTCTTTCGAGGAAAAACCCAAAGCGCCGAAGAGCAATCATGCCTCGATGGGCATATACATCTTCAAGAAAGACGTTCTCGTAAGCGAGCTTATCGAGGACGAAAAGAATCCTCAGAGCTCGAACGACTTCGGTAAGAACATTATTCCGTCGCTGCTTGCCAAAAAGATGGGCGTATATGCCTACGGCTTCAGCGGCTATTGGAAGGACGTCGGCACGGTGACGTCGCTTTGGGAAGCGAATATGGATCTTCTCGGCGACGAGCCGCTCATAAACCTCAACGATCCGAATTTCAAGATATATTCGAGAAACTGTCCTCTGCCGCCGAGCTACATAGGAAGCGACGGCAAGTTCAAGAACTCGCTTATGACGACGGGCTGCGAAATAAACGGCAGCGTCATCGATTCCGTGCTCGGCGAGGGCGTAGTCGTGGAAGAAGGCGCTCTCGTAAAGAGCAGCGTCGTAATGCGCGGTACTCGTATCTGCAAGGGCGCACGTCTCAACTATGCGATGGTGGACGAAAACTGCGTCATAGGCAAGAATTGCGTTTTGGGCGACGAAAATTCGAACAAGAACAAGATCGCTCTTGTCGGCGGCGGCGTGACGCTTAAGGACGGCACGAAGCTCAAAGCCGGCGAGATAGTGGAACGGGAGGACTGACGAGATGAAAACATTGGGTATAGTATTCAGCAATATACACGACAGAGAGCTCGGAGAGCTCGCCGCAAAGCGCACGCTTGCGTCCGTGCCGTTCGGCGGCAGATACCGTCTTGTCGATTTCCCGCTTTCCAACATGGTAAACAGCGGCATAAGCAAGGTGGGCATAATCACGAAGTACAACTATCAGTCTCTCATGGACCACGTCGGAAGCGGCAAGCATTGGGATCTGTCGAGGAAGAACGGCGGTCTCATGATACTTCCTCCGTTCGGCGACGAGAGCTCGCACGCCGTATATACGTCGCGTTTCGAGGCGCTCAAGAACATCTGTCATTTCCTGCGCCGCTCGGAAGAAAATTACGTCGTCATGAGCGATTGCGACTGTGTGTGCAACTGCGATTTCTCGGAAATAGTTCAGTACCACATAGACAGACACGCGGATATAACCGTCGTGTATCGCGAAAAGAACATAGAAGCCGGCAAAAAGCGCACAATAATAGATATGGACGTCGACAACCGCGTCAAGAGCGTTACCGTTTCCGATAAGATTGCGGGCAAAAAGACGAACGTCTATACGAACATATGCGTCATGAACAGACAGTTCCTTCTCAATATCCTCGAAAACGCGGGCGAGTACGGCTACAAGAGCTTTTCCGCCGACGTGCTCGGAAAGGGCTGTAAGAATTGGCGCGTGTACGGCTTTAAGCACACCGGATATTTCGCTTCTATAGACAGCGTCGCGAATTATTACAAACATTCGCTCGAATTGCTCGACAAGGACACTCGCACTTCGCTTTTCGACAACAACGGTGCGAATATTTACACGAAAGTGCGCGACAGCGCGCCCTGCCGCATAACCGATTCCGCGCTCGTCACGAACTCGCTCATAGCGGACGGCTGCGTAATAGAGGGCACGGTAATAAATTCCATTCTGTTCCGCGGCGTAAAGGTCGCAAAAGGCGCGGTGGTCAAGGATTCCATAGTGTTCCAGGAAAGCGCGGTGGACGGCGGCAGTCGTCTCAATTGCGTGATCGCCGACAAAAACGTGCATATCCTCGAGGGCAGAGAGCTTTCGGGACACGCTACGCATCCCTACTACATCGCAAAAAACGTCATAATCTGACGCAGACCTTATCTATTTCTTAAAGAATAAAGGAGAATAAATATATGGCAACAACAAAAAAGACGACGGTCAAATCGACTGCCGCGGACAAAGAAGTAAAGCCGAATGCGGCAAAGCCCGCGCCTGAGACGAAAGCCGAGGTAAAGCCTACGCCCGTAGGTAAAGCCGTGGCGCACAGGGCGGAAACAAAGCCCGCGCCCGTAAGGACCGCGCCGAAAAAGGTCGAGACAAAACCTGCGGCAAAAGTCGAGGAACCGAAAAAAGAGACGAAGCCGTTAAAGGTCGAAGAAGAAAAACCCGTAAAGGCGGAGACCGCGAAAGCCGCGGAAAAGACGGGAAAGGCGGAAACGCCCGCGCCCGAGGAAAAGCCCGTAAAGAAAGCCAAGCCCGAAACAAAGAAGAAAAACATTTTGTTCGTCTGTTCCGAAGCGTTCCCGTTTGCGGGGACGGGGGGACTCGGCGAAGTCATGGGCTCGCTTCCCAAGGAAATAAACGCGCTCGGTGCCGGATACGAAGCCCGTATAATACTTCCGCTTTACGAGTCGTTCCCGCAGGAGGACAGAGCAAATCTCGAATTTATCTGCCATATAAACGTGCCTCTTGCCTGGAGAAACCAATACTGCGGACTGTTCAAGTATAATTACAGGGGAACTGTCTATTATTTCATCGACAACGAATACTATTTCAAGCGCCCGAACCTCTACGGCTATTACGACGACGGCGAGCGCTTTGCCTTCCTTTCCCGCGCCGTAGTCGAGCTTATTCCGCACCTCGGATGGAAGCCCGACGTACTTCATTGCCAGGATTGGCAGACCGCGCTCGTGCCCATATATTACAAGCTGTTCTATATGTACCGCGAGGGCTACGGCGGAATACGCACGATATTCACGATACACAACATAGAGTATCAAGGCAAATATTCGAAGAGCATAATAGAGGACGTATTCGGTATTCCGGCACACGAATATATGTCCATAGAGCACCGCGGCTGCATAAACCTCATGAAGGGAGCGATAGACTACAGCGACGCCGTTTCGACGGTAAGTCCGACATACGCTCAGGAAATAATGGATCCTTTCTATGCGCACGGCATGGAAAACGTGCTGCTCAAAAACAGCTATAAGCTTCGCGGCATTCTCAACGGCGTAAACGTGGACGATTACAATCCCGAAACCAACAAGTCGCTTTTCAGAAATTATTCCGTAAAGTCCGTGCACGAGGAGAAGAAGGTCAATAAAACCGAGCTTCAGAAAATGCTTTCGCTTCCCGTGAACGAGAAAGTGCCCATGATCGCCGTAATTTCCCGTCTCGTAGCTCATAAGGGACTCGACCTCATACGCTTTGCGATGAACGACATAATGAAGAACGACGTTCAGGTCGTGCTTCTCGGAAAGGGCGACCCCGAGTACGAGGGATTCTTTACGCATATGCAGCAGATGTACGAAAACAAGGTGTGCTCGATAATAGCGTTCAATAAGGACCTTTCGCACAAGATTTACGCGGGCGCGGATATGTTCCTAATGCCGTCGAAGTCAGAGCCTTGCGGTCTGTCGCAGATGATGGCTTGCCGTTACGGCACCATTCCAATCGTACGCAGAACGGGCGGCTTGAAGGATTCGATAGTCGACTGCGGAGACGGCGATTACGGCAATGGTTTTACCTTCCAGTCGTACAATGCGGGCGATATGATCCATGCCGTAGACAGGGCCGTCGGGCTCTACCGCGACTACCACGACAAGTGGAAAGGTCTTATCGACAGGGCAATGACAAGCGATTTCAGCTGGGTAAGCAGCGCGAAAGAGTATGTGAAGTTCTATAACGAAATGTTCTGATTCGACGTATAACTACTCTTAGGGGAGTAATGATAGAGACCCAATATTTTAACCAACCCGGAGGCAGCACATGATAAAGACGTCCGAAGAAGTACAGGAGCTTATAGCCGAAAAACTCACAAAATATTTTGCTACCGTACCAAATAAGGCATCTACCGAACAAATGTACAAGGCGACGGCCCTTGTAGTTCGCGACATATTACTCAAGAAAAAACAGGAGAACAATCAGAGGATCCAGCAGGGCAAACTCAAACGCGTTTACTACCTTTGCATGGAGTTTCTCATAGGTCGTTCGCTCAAAAACAATCTGTATAATCTCGGGCTCGAGGCGGCGTTTAAGGACGCTTTGAAGGGCTACGGATACAATCTCGACAACCTTTACGAAGTGGAGGACGATCCCGGTCTCGGAAACGGCGGTCTCGGTCGTCTCGCTTCGTGCTTTATGGATTCGCTTGCGACGCTCAACTATCCCGCAATGGGCTTTTCCATTCGCTACGAGTACGGTCTGTTCAAGCAGAAGATACTCGAGCATATGCAGGTGGAAATGCCCGACAAGTGGCTGGATACGGGCGAAGTGTGGATGATGCCGCGCTCGGATAAGAACTTCCAGATAAAGCTCGGCGGTCACGTTCACGAATGGTGGGACGAAAACGGCAATTGCCATGTCGAGCATACGGACGCCGAAATAGTCGAAGCTCTTCCGTACGACTTGATGATTTCGGGCGCGGATTCCGACGGCGTGAGCGTACTGCGGCTTTGGCGTGCAAGCGCGCGCAACAATTTCGATATGAAGTCGTTTACACAGGGCGACTACATGATGGCGATGCGCGCCGACAACGAAGCCGAGCTCATCTCCAAAGTGCTCTATCCGTCAGACGATCACATACAGGGCAAACAGCTCCGTCTTTCGCAGCAGTACTTCCTCGTGTCGGCGTCGCTCCAGAGCATTTTCAAGGATCATCTGAAGAACTACCGCAGCCTCGACAACCTTGCGGATAAAGTGGCGATCCACATAAACGACACGCATCCAGCGCTTGCCGTACCCGAAATGATGAGACTGCTCATTGACGAGCACGGCTTCGCCTGGGACAGAGCGTGGGAAATAACGGTCGGGACGATCGCCTATACCAATCACACCGTCATGGCGGAAGCGCTGGAGAAGTGGAACGAGGATCTCGTGGCGACCCGCCTTCCGAGAATCTACTCGATAATAAAGGAAATAAACAGGCGTTTCTTGGATTCCGTGCGCCCGTTCGCAACGCGCGAACAGCTCGATTCGATGAGCATTTTCGGGCACAACCAAGTGCGCATGGCAAACCTTTCGGTGATAGGCTCCCACTCCGTAAACGGCGTGTCCGCGCTTCACAGCGATATAATAAAGAAGAGCGTGTTCAGGGATTTCTACGGTGTGTATCCGAAGCGCTTCACGAATGTTACGAACGGCATAGCTCACCGTCGCTGGCTCAATCAGGCGAACCCGCGACTTGCCGCTTTCATAACCGAGCTTATCGGCGACGCGTATACTAAGGACGCCTCCCGTCTTATCGAGCTTTTGAAGTTCAAGGACGACGCTTCCGTGCTCAAAAAGATAGGCGATATAAAGGCGAAGAACAAGAGGGATTTCGCGAAGTGGATAAAGGAGCAGACGGGCTTTACGCTCAATCCCGAGACACGCTTCGACACGCAGATAAAGCGCCTGCACGAGTACAAGCGTCAACTTCTGAACGTGCTTAAAATAGTCGGCTACTATATCGATCTTACCGACGACCCCGACAGAGATTTTACGCCGCAGACGTTTATATTCGGCGCGAAAGCGGCGGGCGGCTACTATCACGCAAAGCGCATAATTTCTCTCATAAACGCGCTGTCGAAGGACATAGCCAAGAATCCCGCGCTTAAGGCAAAGCTCGACGTGATGTTCGTCGAAAACTACAACGTCACGAAAGCCGAGCACCTCATTCCCGCAAGCGAGATCTCCGAGCAGATAAGCCTCGCGGGCAAGGAGGCGAGCGGCACGTCGAATATGAAGTTCATGCTCAACGGTGCGGTCACGCTCGGTACGGTCGACGGCGCGAACGTCGAAATAGGCGAGGTCGTGGGAAAGGACAATATTTTTACGTTCGGTATGCTCACCGAAGAGGTGGATTCTCTGTGGCATAACGGCTACAGCTCGGCAAGCTATCTCACGCATAACGACAAGCTTCGCCGAATAATCGACAGACTCAAGTACGGTTTCGACGGCGAAAGCTTCGCGGATATTGCCGACTATCTCATAAAGGGCGCCGGCGGCGTTGCCGATCCGTATATGTGTCTTGCCGACTACGACGACTATATGCGTGCTAACCGAGAGCTCGATGCGGCGTACAAAAACGACAAAAATTTCAATCGGATGGCTCTCGTAAACATCGCTCACGCAGGCATATTCGCGGCGGACAGGAGTATAGACGAGTATGCGAAGAATATTTGGAAGCTGAAGCGCGTTAAGCCAAAAGACTGATTCCGAGGGCGTATAAACGTCGCATTTCTTTGTCAAGAGGAACGCGCCCTCGGTCATGTACGAAAAAGTACACTCCCGTCGGGCGCAACCCTCTTTCCTCGAACTGCTTGTTTCTCCGCCCTCGGGTGTCCGTACTTTATCCTATAAAAAGGCTCCCTTTGGTAAGGGGAGCTGTCACCGAAGGTGACTGAGGGGATTGTTCTTATTCTAAAAAGTAACCGATTCCTTAACACATCACAACCCATACAAAAGAAAACGAAAACGATAAAAGGGGTGTATATTATGAACGATAACGACAAGAAAACCGTACTTTATTTTCCGAACAGAGAGGAGTACAAGAAGCCGCTCGGCGCGGTAAAGGTGGGCGAGCCCGTCAGACTCAATCTGATGTTTTCCCGCCCGTCCAATCCCGCCGAAGTCTTTTTGGTGCTCACGAAAGACGGAGAGCAGGACGTTTACTATCCGATGAGCTACGTCACGACCAACATCAACGGCATGATGGAGTATACCGTGACTTTTACGGTTACGACGCGCGGACTCTACTTCTATCGCTACATAATCAATACGGAGGAACATCAGTACCGTATTGCCGGCGACGAGGATCTAAACGCGCTTCTCGGCAAGGGAACCGATTGGCAGCTTACCGTCTACGACGAGGACTATAAGGAACCCGAGTGGCTCGAGGGCGGCATGATGTATCAGATTTTCGTCGACCGCTTCAATATCGGCGGCGAGAGAAGAAAGACGAAATCGGACGTCGTGTATCGTGACGATTGGGGCGGAGTTCCCGAATACCGTCCCGACGCAAACGGTAAGATACTCAACAACGACTTTTTCGGCGGCAACATAAAGGGCATAACCAAAAAGCTCGCCTACCTCAAAAGCCTCGGCGTGACCTGCATATATCTCAATCCCATATTCGAGGCGCACTCGAATCACAAGTACGATACGGGCAACTACAGAAAAGTAGACCCCGATTTCGGTACGGCGGACGACCTTAAGGAACTCATCAAAAAAGCGGACAAAAAGGGAATGAAAGTTCTCCTTGACGGAGTGTTCTCGCATACGGGCGACGATTCCATTTACTTCAACAAGTACGGCAAGTACGACAGTGTGGGCGCATATCAGTCGAAGGACAGCGCCTACGCCGGCTGGTATACGTTTGCGGAGTTTCCCGATAAGTACAACAGTTGGTGGGGCATAGATATTTTGCCCGAGGTCAACGAGCAGAACCCCGCTTACGACGAATATATCAACGGCGAGGACGGCATAATCCGCTATTGGACGGAAATGGGGATAGGCGGCTGGCGTTTCGACGTCGCAGACGAGCTTCCCGACAAGTTCCTCGACAGGGCGGTGCACGCGGCAAAGTCGGTCAATCCAGATGCCTTAATGCTCGGCGAGGTGTGGGAAGACGCTTCCAATAAGATCGCCTACTCGACACGCCGCCGCTATCTTCAGGGCGGTCAGCTCGACAGCGTGACGAACTATCCGTTCAAATCCGACATTCTTAATTTCTGTTTGTCGGGCGACGGGGCAAAACTCAACAACACGGTAAACTTCATTTTGAACAACTATCCGAAACGCGTTGTCGACAATCTCATGAACCTGCTCGACACGCACGATACGGCGCGGCTTCTCACGGTGCTCGGCGATTCGGGCGACACATCGACGAGAGAGAAGCGTGCGAATGCAAAGCTTACGAACCTCGACGAAGCAGTCAAGCGCCTTAAGATCGCAGTCACGCTTCAGTATATGCTTCCGGGCGTGCCGTGCGTATACTACGGCGACGAGGCGGGTCTCGAGGGCTTCGAGGATCCGTTTAACCGCCGCTGTATGCCGTGGGACGGCAAGAATAAGGAAATATTCCGCTTCTATAAGAAGATGGGCGCGATCCGCACGAGCGAGAAAAATATTCTCGCAAAGGGCGAGTACAGAAGGCTGCTTGCAGGCGACGGCGTATATGCGTTCACCCGCGATAACGGCGTGGAAAAGCTTTACGTTATTGCCAACAACAGCGGAAAGCCGCTCGAGTTTATGCCGAAGGACGTTAGGCGTGCGAGCCTTACGAACCTTATGACCTTAAAGGAATACGACGGCGTCGTTCAAAGCGATACGGCGGTAATCCTAAAGCGCACGGCAGACGTGATATTCCCCGAAAAGAAGCCAAAAAAGAAGTAGAAGTCTTATAAATATTCGGTGGCAACGACGCAAAACGTCTCTCGAAAGAGAGACGTTTTTATATACGGGTCATATTCTTTTTCGCACATATGAGCATACGTCGAGAGCTTACTCGGTCTTTTATATGTATGCGCATATCGGCATACGATCATATCCACTTCAGGAACATATCGTTTATGAAAAGCAGTACGCCGAGTACGGTAAGATATATCGCAAAAATCTTAAATCCGCCCTTTTGTATGCTTTTAAGCACAAGCTTTATCGCTATGAGTCCGGAAATAAACGCCGCGACAAAGCCTATGAAAAGGCAGAGAAGATTTTCCGTGAGGAACTCGTCGTAATGCCGCACAAGCTCGCTTATCGCGGACACGATTATTATGGGGATACTCAGCATAAACGAAAAGTCCGCGCTTTCCTTTTTGTCCACGCCGAGAAAGCGCGCCGTCGAAATGGTTGTGCCGCTTCTCGAAAGTCCGGGAACGACTGCGGCGGCTTGGCTCACGCCTATGACGAAGCCCTCGAAAAACCCTACCTGTTTTCCGTTTTTCGCTTTCACAAACGACGAGGCGACTATGAGTATGGCGGTCAGAAGAAACGCGTACGGTAAAAGCGAGCCCGAGAACGTCGCGCGAAGAGTATCTTCGAATACGAATACGAGCACGGCTGTCACGGCGGTCGAGAATATGAGCACCAGCGACGGCTTCGAAACGGGACGCACGATATGTTCCTTTATGCGCGTGCGGTAGGCGATTACGACGGCGGCGAGAGTGCCGAGGTGCGCGACTATTTCGAACGCAACGGAGGGAGAATATCCTATTATCCGTCCGACAAGCAGAAGATGACCGCTGCTCGATACGGGCAGAAATTCCGTAAGACCTTGCACAAGTCCGAGGAGAAGTGAATACAAAAGTTCCATGGTTTATTTTACTATCTTAAAGCCGCCTATATTCCGACGGATTGTATACATAGGTTTCAAGCCTTTATAAAGGCTTCCTTAGAGGGAAGCTGTCGCAGTGCAGAGCGAGCCGGGAGAGAGAACACGGAGACTGAAGAGTTCGAATGCGACAATATGGCGGCTGATACAATTACAAACGGCGCGACCCGACAAATCATTCGCACTAATTTTCCCGAGGCGGCGTCAAACGCTTGAAAAAAAACGGCTTTTGATGTATACTGTACGACAAAGAGCGAAAAGGAGCTAAACGTGTTCAAAATTTGGGCAAAGACATATGTCGGCGACAAGATAACGGGCGACTATATGTATATAAACGGCGACAAGTACGACGAAACGGAGTTTACGGCGTATATAATAGAGATATGCCACGAAATGGACGAGCCGACGCCCGTCGTGTTGAAACATCATTTACGCTCGTTTCATTCGTTCAACATAGCTACGTTTAAGGCTTCGGATTTTGTCGAAAGCGTAAACTTCGACAGGATGACGCTCGAATACGTAGATAAGGCATAAAACATTTTTTCACGAAACATTCGGACAGGAGGCAAAACGACAATGGAGAAGCAAAATCTTACGAGAAAGATAATCGCCGCGCACCTCGAAAGCGGAAAGATGACCGCAGGGAGCGAAATATCCATAAGGATCGATCAGACGCTTACGCAGGATTCCACAGGCACTATGGCATATCTTCAGCTCGAATCCATGGGCGTCGATAAGGTAAAGACCAAGCGTTCCGTCGCCTACATAGACCACAACACGCTCCAGAGCGGTTTCGAGAATGCGGACGATCACGCGTATATCCAGTCGGTTGCCTTAAAGCACGGAATATATGTCAGCAAGCCCGGCAACGGCATTTGCCACCAGGTCCACCTCGAGCGCTTCGGCGTGCCCGGTTATACGCTTCTCGGCTCGGACAGCCATACGCCCACGGGCGGCGGCATAGGTATGCTCGCGATCGGCGCGGGCGGTCTCGACGTCGCTGTCGCAATGAGCGGCGGCGCGCTCCACCTTACGATGCCGAAAGTGGTAAACGTCGAACTTAAGGGAAAGCTCACACGCAACGCGACGGCAAAGGACATAATTCTCGAGGTGCTTCGCCGTCTGTCGGTAAAAGGCGGCGTCGGCAAAGTCATAGAATATACGGGCGACGGCGTAAAGAGCCTTACCGTTCCCGAACGCGCGACCATAACGAACATGGGCGCGGAGCTCGGCGCGACTACTTCCGTTTTCCCGAGCGACGAAATGACAAGGGCGTTTTTGAAGGCTCAGGGCAGGGAAAATGACTTCACCGCGCTTTCCGCCGACGAGGGAGCAAGCTATGACGAGACTCTCACGATCGAGCTTTCTTCGCTTCGTCCGCTCGTTGCCTGCCCGCACAGTCCCGACGCCGTAAAGACGGTCGGTGAAGTGGGCAAGATAAAAGTGGATCAGGTCTGTATCGGCTCCTGTACGAATTCTTCGTATGCGGACATGATGAAGGTCGCAGCCATTTTAAAGGGCAAGACTGTTTGCCCCGAAACTTCGCTTACCATAAGCCCCGGATCCAAGCAGGTGCTTACCATGCTCGCAAAGAGCGGCGCTCTTGCCGACATTATCGATTCGGGTGCGCGCGTGCTCGAGTGCGCCTGCGGTCCGTGCATAGGAATGGGGCAGTCGCCGAAGAACGACGCGGTGTCTCTGCGCACGTTTAACCGCAATTTCTTTGCTCGCAGCGGAACGGCAAGCGCAAGCGTCTATCTCGTCAGCCCCGAAACGGCTGCATTCTCGGCGATAAACGGCTATCTTACCGATCCCGCCGATATGCCCGAAATAGAAAAGCCCTCTCTTCCCGAGCGCTTTGCCGTAAACGACAATCTCATATTGAAGCCCGAAAACTTCAAAAACGTCAAAGTCGTACGCGGTCCGAACATAAAACCTTTCCCGATAAACTCCGCGCTTAAAGAGAGAGTGGAGGGCGAGACGCTCATAGTCTGCGATGATAACATTACGACCGACCACATCATGCCGTCGAACGCAAAGCTTTTGCCGTACCGTTCGAATATTCCGTACCTTTCCGACTACTGCTTGAATCCCGTAGACCCGACGTTTGCCGCAAGGGCGAAATCCGCGGGCGGCGGATTCATAGTCGCAGGCTCCAATTACGGGCAGGGCTCGTCGCGCGAGCACGCCGCGCTCGTGCCGCTGTATCTCGGCATAAAGGGAGTTATCGCAAAGAGTTTTGCTCGCATACACAGGGACAATCTCATTAACAGCGGCATACTTCCGCTCGTATTTAAGGACGAAAAAGACTACGCGCGCATAGAACCGGGCGACAGGCTTGCCATAGAAAACGCGCGCAGACAGATAGAGCGCGGCGAGGAAATGGAAATCGCAAACGAGACTAAGGGCTTTAAGTTCAAGTGCGTGCTTTCGCTTACGCCGCGTCTTAAGGAGATAGTTCTTGCGGGCGGCGTTCTTGCCCTTGCAAAAAGCCGCAACTGAAAGCGCATTATCTCGTAATGCGGGCTACGTTCGGCGTTGCGCATAATCGCCTAAAGGCTCTCGTACTCCGCTTCGCTTCGTGGCGTTCGTCGCTCCGCTCTTCGGATGAAGGCGTTCGCATCGCCTATAAGACTCGCTCGGCTGAGCGGTCACGTACGTCTAAGTGCGCGCCCTCGGCGGCGCGCCGACTGTTGCCCGCCTGACGCGCGATTGTACTTTCATATATTTTTAGGAAAGGAGATCTAACCTTAATCATGGATAAATTCGAAACCTCCGTGTTGTCTCTCGTAAAAAGCGACGGCAGAATGAGAGAAAAAGACATTGCCACGGCGCTTAAGTGCGACGAGAGCAAGGTTGTAAAAGCGCTCGAAAGCCTCGAAAAGAGAGGCGTTATTCTCGGCTATACGGCAGTCGTGGACGAGGGAAAACTCGGCAAAGATTACGTCGAGGCGCTCATAGAAGTAAAGGTCACGCCCAAGAGCGCGAAAGGTTTCGACGAGATAGCCGCCGATATCGAACGCTTCGACGAAGTGAAGAGCCTCTATCTCATGTCGGGCGCGTACGATCTCTGCATAATAATTGAGGGAAAGACTCTGCGCGAGGTGGCTATGTTCGTCAGCGAAAAGCTGTCCTGTCTCGACTCCGTGCTGTCCACCGCGACTCATTTCATACTCAAAAAATACAAGATCGACGGCATGAGCGTCGAAAAAGTCGAAAACGAAAGGCTGGTCGTCCAGCCGTGATAGACTACGGTAAAAAAATCAATGCCGCCGTGCGCTCGATAAAGCCGAGCGGCATACGGAAATTTTTCGACATAGCCGCGGAAATACCCGACGCAATCTCGCTCGGCGTGGGCGAGCCCGATTTCGTCACGCCTTGGAATACTCGCAGTGCGGCGATTACAAGCTTGCGCCGCGGGCACACGGCTTATACGTCGAACCGCGGACTTAAGGAGCTTCGCTCGGAGATTTCGCGTTATCTTTCCGCACGTTTTTCGCTCGATTATAATCCCGATACGGAAATGTTCGTCACGGTAGGCGCGAGCGAAGCTATAGATCTCGCGCTTCGTACGCTCGTATCGGAGGGCGACGAAGTTCTCGTGCCCGACCCGTCGTACGTCAGCTACGTCCCGGGTATAACGCTTGCCGGCGGCGTGCCCGTACCCGTTCCGACAAGAGCGGAGGACGACTTTGCGCTCACCGTTTCCGCCCTTCGTGTGGCGGCGAGCAAAAAGAGTAAGGTGCTCATTCTTCCGTACCCGAATAATCCTACGGGCGCGATAATGACGAAAGAGCAGCTCGAAGAGGTCGCCCGCTTTGCCGTAGAGCACGATCTTATGATAATCTCCGACGAGATATATGCGGAGCTCACCTACGGCAGACGTCACGTTTCCGTTTGCGCGCTCAGCGGCATGAAGGAGCGGTGCGTTCTCATTTCCGGCTTTTCGAAGGCGTTTGCGATGACGGGCTGGAGAATAGGCTATGTCGCCGCGCCCAAGGAAGTGACGGACGGAATGCTCAAGATCCATCAGTATACGATAATGTGCGCGCCGACGTTTTCGCAGTATGCGGCTCTCGGCGCGCTTAAGGACGGAGCGATCGACGGCTATGCGGACGTCGAGTATATGCGCGAGCAGTACGATATGCGCAGAAGTTTTCTCGTTTCGCGGTTCAACGGCATGGGACTCGAGTGCTTCGAGCCCAAAGGCGCGTTCTATGTCTTTCCGAGCGTGAAAAAAAGCGGCGGAGACGGCGAGGAATTTGCCGGCAGGCTCCTAAAGGAAAAGCACGTCGCGGTCGTTCCGGGCGGCGCGTTCGGGGAGAGCGGAAAAGATTACGTGCGCTGTTCGTATGCGTGCTCGCTGGCGACGCTTAAGACCGCGTGCGACAGAATAGAAGAGTTTTTGAAGTGAGCCTCGCGCCAAAGCGTTGACACGGGCGCGCAAATAAGGTATACTGAAAAGAGCGGGCGGAAGGCTCGTAAAGGTGCGTTCAATAGGGCGCGGACAATAAAGAAATCCAAAATAAGAGGTTATATATTATGGCAGAAGTTTTCATGACGGCAGAGGGCAAGAAAAAGCTCGAGGAAAGATTGGAATATCTCAAGGTTCACGGCAGAGCGGAAATGGCGGAAAAGATCCGCGTAGCCCGCGAATTCGGCGACTTGTCCGAGAATGCCGAGTACGACATCGCAAAGGACGAGCAGGCGAAAATGGAAGCCGAGATCCTCGAGATCGAAGGCAAGCTCGCGAACGTGCAGATAATAGACGATAAGAAGAGCACGGACAAAGTGGACATCGGATGCAAGGTGAAGATCCTCGACGTTGCGACGAAAGAGGAGACCGAATACGAAATAGTCGGCACGCACGAGTCCAATCCCATGGAAAACAGAATCAGCAACGAGTCCCCCGTGGGAAAGGCGCTTCTCGGCAAGAAGAAGGGAGAGGAAGCTCTCGTAAAGACGGCAAAGGGCGAATACCGTTTTAAGGTATTGAAGATAAATTAAAGAGGTTCGTATGGCAGAAGAAAAGACGGTAAACGTCGAGGCGGTCGAAGAAAGCGAGGACGAAATTCGCGCGGTGCGCGTTTCGAAGCTCAACGAGCTTGTTGCGCGCGGAGAAAATCCGTACGAAGAGACGCGTTTTGTCCGCTCGCACTATTCGGCGGAAATAAAGAACAACGTAGAAGCTCTCACGGGCAAGAAAGTAAAGCTTGCGGGGCGGCTTATGTCCAAAAGAATCATGGGCAAAGCGTCTTTTGCGCATATCCTCGACGGCGAGGGACAGTTGCAGCTCTACCTCAAGGTGGATGCCTTGGGCGAAAAGTATGCGGACTTTAAAAAATACGACATAGGCGATATCGTGGGCGCGGAGGGCGAAGTGTTCGTCACGCATAAGGGCGAAGTGTCCGTCGCCGTTTCCGATATAAAGCTCCTGTCGAAGTCGCTGTTGCCGCTGCCCGAAAAATGGCACGGCCTCAAGGACAACGATCTTCGGTACAGACGGCGCTATGTCGATCTGATAGCAAATCCCGATGTGCGCGACACTTTCAAAAAGCGCGCGAAGATCATAAGCGCAATAAGAAACGTGCTCGACGGCGAGGGCTTTATCGAGGTCGAGACGCCCATACTCAACACTGTCGCGGGCGGTGCGAGTGCGAGACCTTTCGTCACGCACCACAACACGCTCAATCTCGATATGTATATGAGGATCGCGCCCGAGCTATATCTCAAGCGCCTTGTCGTCGGCGGTATGGAAAAGGTCTACGAGCTCGGCAGAATGTTCCGAAACGAGGGCATGGACGTAAAGCACAATCCCGAGTTTACTATGATGGAGCTGTACGCCGCTTACTGTGATTTCAACGACATGATGGACATCACGGAACGCATTTACGCCGCTGTTTTGAAGGCGGTCGGCGCGGGCGATAAGATAGTGTATCAGGGCACGGAAATCGACATGAGCTTCCCGTGGAAGCGCATAACGATGAAAGAGGCGGTAAAGGCGTATGCCGGTATAGACTTTGGCGGAATGAGTCTCGCGAAAGCGAAAAAGGCGGCTAAGGACAAGGGCGTAGAGCTCGACGAAAAGGCGGACAGCCTCGGCAGAGTGCTGTACGAGACTTTCGATCAGCTCGTAGAGAAACAGCTTATCCAGCCGACGTTCGTTACCGAATATCCGATAGAGGTGAGTCCGCTGGCAAAGCGCGAAAAGGACAACCCCGACATGACCTACCGCTTCGAACTTTTCATGAACGGAATGGAAATGGGCAACGCGTACAGCGAGCTGAACGACCCCATAGATCAGAAGGGACGCTTCGGCGCTCAAGCTCTGCTTAAGGCAAAGGGAGACGAAGAGGCGCAGGACGCGGACGACGATTTCGTCACCGCACTCGAATACGGCTTGCCTCCGACGGGCGGTCTCGGTCTCGGCATAGACCGCATGGTCATGCTGCTTACCGACTCTTCGTCTATTCGCGACGTATTGCTGTTCCCGACTATGAAGCCGAGAAAGTAACTTGAGCATACTCGAAGAAATGAAGCGCTATGCCGCGCGCGGAGCAAAGCGCTGGCATACCCCGGGACACAAGGGAAAGTTCGATACGCTCGACATAACCGAGATTGACGACGGCAAGCTTTTTCCCGCAGACGAAATAGAAAGGGCGCAGGAAAAAGCCGCAAAGTTTTACGGCGCGAAAGCCTGCCGTTTTCTGCTCGGCGGAAGCAGTATGGGCATAAAAGCGGCTGTAATGAGCGCAGGCGGCGACATACTCGCTTCCCGCACTCACCACCGTTGCGTCGAAGAGGGCGTATATCTTGCGAGGGTCTCCGTCGCGGAGATAGAGAGCAGACCGCAATCCGACGGACTTTACGACCCGCCGAAACCGAGCGAGGTCGAAGCCGCGATTAAGGCTCACCCCGAGGCGAAAGCCGTGCTTATAGTAAGTCCCGATTATTACGGCAGGACGGCGGAGAAGGAAATAGCGGACGTCGTTCACGGCGCGGGCAAACTTCTCATTGCGGACAGCGCGCACGGAGCGCACTTTGCGGCGCGGCGCGATCTCTTCGGAGAGGGATTTTCATCCGTCGCGGACTTTTGCGTCATGTCTGCGCACAAGACGCTTTTTGCCCCGACTATGAGCGCGTATATTGTCCTAAACGATCTTGCTCTTCAAGACGCGCTCGACTTCAATCTGAGGCTTCTCGGCACTACAAGCCCGTCCTATCCCATGCTTGCCGCACTCGAAGGAGCGATAGACTTTGCCGGGAAAAACGCGGAAAAATACGACGGATTGAAGGCGGCGGCGGAAAGCTTCTGCGCAGAGATCGAAACGAGAAGAAGCGACGACTTTACGCGGCTCGTCGTCGACGCGGGCGCATACGGCAAGAGCGGAAAGCAGATGTTCGACGAGCTTTTGCGTCGCGGACACGTCGCGGAAATGTACGACTGCAGATACGTCGTGTTCATAGTGACGGCGTCGGACAAAGCGGACGACATAGAAGAACTCAAAAAGGCGATACTTGAAATATGAACGGTAAATTCGTTACAATAGAGGGCTGCGACGGCGTGGGGAAATCCACGCAGGTGAGGCTGCTTAAGGAACGGTTCGAACGCGAGGGCATAGCCGCCGTTTTTACGCGCGAGCCGGGCGGCACCGTCATAGCCGAAAAGATACGCAAAATAATTCTCGAAAACGAAGCCGAAAAGATGGACGCGATGACCGAGCTTTTTCTGTACGAGGCGTCGCGCCGTCAGCACACGGCACGCATAATAGAGCCCGCGCTCGAAGCCGGCAAGCTCGTGATATGCGACAGATACGTCGATTCCACGCTTGCCTATCAGGGCTACGGCAGAGGTCTCGACATAGAGACTATCAAAAGACTCAATGCAGTCGCTTGCGGAAAAACGAAGATAGATCTCACTCTCTTTCTCGATGTGACGTCCAAAGAGGGCTTTAAGAGAAAGGGCGGCGCTTCGGGCGGCGACAGGCTCGAAAGCGAAAGCGCCGCGTTCTACGAGCGCGTTTACGCGGGATTTTCGTCGATTGCGGACGAGGAAAAAAGGGTGGTGCGCGTCGACGCGAGCGGCACCAAAACACAGACGCATGAAAAGCTCTATGCCTCTTTAAAGCAACGCGGCTATATTTAAATCGGTGATATATTGGAAGCGAATTACGAAAGTCTCATAAAAAGCAGCGGCGCTTACGCCGCCTTAAAGCGCGATTGCGACGGCAAAAAAATGTCTCACGCCTATCTTCTCGTGTCGCCCGATACGACGGCTCTCGATATGCTGGCGGATATGTTTCTTGCCCTTGCCGTCAAGGCGGAGGACGGAAAAGACTATACGAAAGGCGTCTACGCTCACACGCTCGGCGACGTCGTCCGACTGCCTTTGGAGGGAGAAAAAGTAAAGGTCGCGGATATAAATCACCTTACGGATACCGCGTACTATACGCCTACGGAGCTCGGTCGCAAATACTATGTGATTTCCTACGGGGAGACGATGAACGAGCCGAGCCAAAACAAGCTTTTAAAGACGCTTGAAGAACCGCCTGCCGTGACGAGGATAATAATAAAGGCAAGTTCGGAAAGCAAGCTTTTGCCGACGGTGCTCTCGCGCTGTCGCAAGGTGACGCTCGAGCCCTTTTCTTCGGACGAACTGAAGGCGGCGCTTTCCCGCAGGTTTTCTTCAAACGGCAGCCTCGATTTTGCGGTCGAGTCGAGTAAGGGACTTTTGACGAGGGCGGAGCAGATACTCTCGTCGCCGCTGTATTTGAAGCTATACGAGTCGGCGTTGCAGCTGCTTTTGAAACTCGATTCGAGCGGCGGCGCGGCGGAATATGCGTTTAAGCTGTACGATTATCGCGAGAACTTATCGGACATAATAGATTTTATCGAGCTTCTGCTTCGCGACGCAGTGCGGTTTGCCTGCGGCTCGGAAGAAGAGAGGGATTTCGTTTCGGAGATAGCCGTGCGCTATCCCGTAAACGTCGCGCTTAAGGAGTTCGACGTGCTTGCAAGAGCACGCAGACGGTTGGAGCTCAACGGCAATGTGACCGCGGTCATAGATGAGTTGCTGTTTTCGATGTTGGAGGTACGAGCAAAATGGAAGTGATAGGAATAAAGTTCGAACGTTCGCCGAAGGTGTACTACTTTGCGGCGGAGGACGGAGTCGAGTATTCGTGCGGCGACGCCGTAATAGTCGATTCTCCGCACGGTTACGAGCTTGCGCATATCGCAATGGGAAGAACCGATGTCGAGAAGGGAAAGATCACACAGCCTTTGAAACGCATTGTGCGTTTCGCTACGGACGAGGATCTCGCCAAGTACGAGCAGTGTGCGGAAAAGAGCCGCGAAGCGCTTCCCGAGGTGCGCGCTCGCGTCGAAAAGAGCGGGCTTAAAATGAAGGTGACGGACGTGGAATTCACGCTCGACGGAACGAAGCTCGTCATATATTTCACGGCGGAACAGCGAGTCGATTTCCGCGAGCTTGTGCGCGAGCTCGCAGGTATCTTCCATATCAGGATAGAACTTCGGCAGATAGGCGCACGGGACGAATGTCGCATGAAGGGCGGAGTCGCGCCTTGCGGAAGGGCGTGCTGTTGCAGCGACTACATTTCGGACTTTGCGCACGTTACGATAAAAATGGCGAAAAATCAGGGACTGTCTCTGAACCCCGCAAAGATAAGCGGACTGTGCGGCAGACTCATGTGCTGTTTGAGCTACGAAAACGACTACTACGCCGAAGTCAACAAACGTATGCCCAAGCTCGGCAGTAAGGTGAAGCTTGCCGACGGACGCGAGGGCACGGCGATAGCTCTCAATCAAATAAAGGAAAGCGTGCGCTTAAAGATAGAGAAGGGCGACGAAATAGAGATAGTCGACGTTGCGCTTTCGGATATAGGGCAAAAGAGCGGCGTTCTTACGGAAGAGCTCGACGCCGAAAAAATAGACGAGGAATTGAAAGATTTGCTCGATTAAAAACTTTACAAACGGATAATATTGTGCTAAAATGGTTTTAAGGCTTAAGTGCCGATAAATATAATAAATATTATATAAAAGGAGAGATACTATAATGGCTCATAAGATCAGCGACGAGTGCATCAGCTGCGGCTCCTGCGAGTCCCAGTGCCCCGTAAGCGCAATTTCGCAGGGAGACGACCACTACCAGATCAATGCCGACGAGTGCATCGATTGCGGCGCTTGCGCAGCACAGTGCCCCGTAGGCGCTATCTCGGAAGAGTAATTTTACATACATCTTCGAGATACTGAAAAACGGCAACAGCATAAAGAAACCCCGCCGCATCATTGCGACGGGGGATTTTTTTTTGTATCGGGACTTAAGAGATCTCTCGAATCCTCTGCTCGAGAAGCGGGCGTTCCTCCGTCTTGATCTTGGAGATGTGGGAGAGCAAAAGCGTCGTCATTTTTTTGTTGAGATATATCTGCTTTGTCGGGCTTTTCTTGAGTATTTCGATAAAAAGCCTCTCTATGAGGTGCTTCATGTACTGACCGAACGTCGATTGCATAGCTGTATTTTTCGCCGCGCACTTCAGTATTTCGTCGAGTACGGCAACTTTTGCGTTCACCGCTATGTCTACGGCGGCGTCGAAAAACGTACCCTTGTCCGCGGAAGGGGAGTATTGGAATACGGCACGTCTTATGCTCGGCGTGTCGAGCGCGGCTTTAAGCGTGCGCGGACCGTTCTTTTTCGCAAGCATATCGAACACTTTGTCGGCAAATACCGCGGCGACGGCTGCGTCCTCCGCAAGCGTGCCTTCCTTGTCCGTGGTCATGTATTCCCATACGTCTACGGCATTCATGAAGTCAAGTTCGAGAAAAGCTTTCATGTTGGAGAGGAAGGCTTTTTCGTCGGTCACGGCGTCCACTCTCGAAAGAGAGGCGAACTGCTTTAAAAACTTCATTTGTTTCGGATTCATTTTTTCCTCCTGCCACTCGGGCGCGATTTGACTGTTTTTTATCATTATAACAAAAGCTTGAAAAAAACGCTATAAAATTGCGCCACATTTTCAAAAAAATTTTCTCACGGCTTTGCCGAGCCATATAAAGGATTGACTTTGCCGATAGTTTATTGTATTATATATTCGTAGAAAATTGTCGTCGGAGGTGAGTATGCCGGTAAAGATAGACGCCGATTTGCCTTCGGCGAAATTCCTCGAGCGGGAAAATATATTCTGCATGACCAGCGAGCGCGCTCTTTCCCAGGAGATCCGTCCGCTGAAAATAGCCGTTTTGAATCTCATGCCGAACAAGACGGCGACCGAGACGCAGCTTTTGCGCCTCATAGGAAATACTCCTTTGCAGGTGGAAATAGTTCTGTTGCGGACGGCGACGTATGCCTCCAAGCACACGGATGAGGAGTACATGAAGGCTTTCTATATGACGTTCGACGAGGCTCTCGAAAAGAATATGCGCTTCGATGGTCTCATAATAACCGGCGCGCCGGTCGAACATCTCGAATTTACCGACGTCAAGTATTGGAGCGAAATAGTCCGTATACTCGAGTGGGCAAAGGAGAACGTCTATTCGTCGATGTACATCTGCTGGGCGGCGCAGGCGGCGATGTTCTATCTGTACGGCATAGATAAACGGCCGCTTTCCGAAAAGATGTTCGGCGTGTTCCGCCACACTGTGCACAACAAATATAATCCGCTTGTGCGCGGCTTCAACGACGAATTTTGGGCGCCTCATTCGAGGTATACCGAGGTTCGGCGAAACGACGTGGAAAACGACAGCCGTCTCGAGATCCTCGCAAACTCCGAAGAGGCGGGATTGTATCTCGTTGCGAGCAAGGACGGACGCCATGTGTTTGTGTTCGGACACGGAGAGTACGACGTGAATACTCTCGACGACGAATACAGGCGCGACCGCGAACGCGGGCTCAAGACAAAAAAACCGAAGCACTACTATAAAAACGGCAAGCCCGTCATGAATTGGCGCGCGCACGAGTCCCTTCTCGTAAGCAATTGGCTCAATTATTGCGTATATCAGGTTACGCCGTACGATCTTACCCAACTCTTCTGACGCCTTTGTTCTTAAAAATCGACTGTTTTCTCGATGTCATTTCGAGCTTGTCAGAAATCTTATCATTTTTCTTTAACTATAATTTCGTAATTACACTTTTTTAAAGAGGTTTCATATATGAGAAAGACCAAAATAGTTTGCACCTTGGGACCGGCTACCGACAGTTATGCGACAATCAAAAAGCTCATAAAAGCGGGCATGAACGTCGCACGTCTCAATATGTCGCACGGCTCCCACGAGGAGCACGCTTCGCGCATAGAACTCGTGAAGCGCGCGCGCGCCGAGTTGTCCGTACCCGTGGCGATCATGGCGGATACCAAAGGACCGGAAATAAGAATAGGCGTGTTTAAAAACGGCAGCGTCGAGCTTAAAAGCGGCGAGACGTTCACACTCGACACAAAGGAGAGAGCGGGCGACGAGAGCGGCATATCCGTCACGTATCCGGAGCTCACCGAATATGTAAAGGCGGGGGATACCATTCTCATAAACGACGGACTCATAGAGCTTAAAGCCGAGGCAGTCGAAAAGACGAAAGTGCATTGCCGCATTGTGACGGGCGGAATCCTGTCCAACCGTAAGAGCATAAATCTCCCCGGCACGTCGATAGATATGCCGTACATTTCCGATGTGGACAAAAAGGACATACTCTTCGCTCTCTCGCAGGACGTGGATTATTTCGCGCTCTCGTTTGTCAGAAGCGTCGAAGATATACGGCAGGTGAAGAAGCTGCTTGCCACAAGCGGCGGCAGCGACGTCCAGCTCATAGCCAAAATAGAGAACCGCGACGGAGTAAACAATTTCGATTCCATACTTGCCGAGTGCGACGGAGCAATGGTCGCTCGCGGAGACATGGGCGTCGAGATACCGTTCGAGGAGCTTCCCGCCATTCAAAAGCACATGATAAAGGCTTGCTATAATGCGGGTAAAAAGGTCATCACCGCGACGCAAATGCTCGAGTCGATGATAAGCAATCCGCGCCCGACCCGTGCCGAGATTTCCGACGTCGCGAACGCGATTTACGACGGTACGTCCGCGACCATGCTTTCGGGAGAGACGGCGGCGGGCAAGTACCCCGTCGAAGCAGTCAAGACCATGGCTAAAATAGCAGAGACGACAGAGAAAGAAATAAATTTCAAAAAGCGCTTTTCCGAGCTTCATGCCGACATTCGCACGATCACCGACGCGGTGTCTCACTCGACGTGCGCGGCGGCGTTCGACCTCGGCGCCAAGGCCATCATAACAGTGTCGCAGTCGGGCTATACGGCGCGCAAGGTTTCGCGTTTCCGTCCCGTGGCGCCCATAATCGCGCCCACAACCAGCGAAAAGGCGTATAACCAGCTTGCCATGAATTGGGGCGTAACGCCTACCATGGCGGTCAAACAGCCCAATCTCGACGAGCTCTTCCGTCATTCTCTTCGATGCGCTCTGTCTACGGGGATAGTAAAGCGCGGCGACCTCGTGATCCTTACGGGCGGCGTCGTCGGCATTTCGGGGAATACGGATACTATGCGCATAGAGGTAATATCGGATAATTTATAATCGATTTATATCCCCTAAAAACGCCTTATCCTTGTGAGGGAAGGTGGCAACCCGAAGAGCGCGTATGCGCGAACAACGGGTTGACGAAAGGGTGGTCAATTCACCAAAGAAAAGCCTGTTTCTCGCTTTTAATCCACATCCCCATCCTTTAAAAAGGGTTCTTAGGGCAAAGCCCTAAGTCGTTTAAAGGAGAGGAAATTGAAAGGGAGAGGAACAGTCGAAAATTCCTTTCCCTTCATCTTTTTGGGCGCGCCTTTTCGAAAAAAGGCGCAAACATTATGCGCAATGTTTCACGCGCAAAAAAAACAAGCTTATAATACATGGCAAAATTTTTCAGTATAATTTCCCTAAAAGTACGGCACTTTTTTGAAAAAGTAACGGATTTGAAAAGGCGGTGAATTATGAACAATAAAATTCTTATAGTAGAGGACGATCCGAAGATTTCGCGTTTTGTGTCGCTCGAGCTCATGCACGAGGGCTATGAGACCGAAATCAAAGCCGACGGACGCGAAGCGCTCGAAGCGGCGCTTGCAAACGAGTACGGGCTCATAATTCTCGACGTCATGCTTCCGTCTCTGAACGGCATAGAGGTTTTGCGACGGCTTCGTCAGGCAAAGACCACTCCCGTCATAATCCTGACGGCGCGCGATCAGGTCATGGATAAGGTGTCGGGGCTCGACGTCGGGGCAAACGACTATATGACTAAGCCGTTTGCGATAGAAGAGCTTCTTGCCCGCATAAGGGCAAACCTTCGAAAGACGACGGTTGCGGGCGAAATAATGACGCTCGGTCGGCTCGTAATAGATTGCGGATCGGTTTCTGTCACATACGATTCTCACCCCATAGAGCTCACCAAGCGCGAGTTCGATCTCCTTGTGTATCTCATGCGCAACAAGAACATAGTGGTTACGCGGGAGCAGGCTCTCGACGCCGTGTGGGGTTTCGAGTTCTACGGCAACACGAACGTCGTCGACGTATATATCAGGTATCTGCGCAGTAAGATAGACGACATATACAATATAGAGCTCATACAGACCGTGCGCGGAGCCGGTTACGTCATAAGAGATAGGGACTGATGAACGACAAACAAACGCAAACCGAAAATATCTCGGAAGCCGAGCCTCTGCCCGGAGAACAGGCGACTCCCGAAGCTGCGGACAAGCACGAGGACGCGCTCGAGACGATAAAGGAATTGAAGGCGGAGAGTCAGCCGCCGAAAAAGCGCAATTGGTTTTTATTTGTACTGAGCATAATCTTCTTTCCGATCACGGGCATAGTGTTGCTGTTCAAGTGGGCGTCGAGGAAGATAAAGCTGTCCATTACCATAAAGACGACGATCATTTTCGCCTTTCTGTTCGGCGTGCTCATGAGCGCATACGTCATATTCATAATTTCGAGCATAGAAAGCAGGCTCACTTTAGTCGGCACGGAGGGCGCGTGGGGATATATTACGCGACTTAAAATAACGTCCGTGATACTCGTCGCGGCGTTTGTTGCGCTCGGCGCGGCAATAGGATACATCGCTTCGACGTACATGATGACGCCTATCCGCCGAATGATCAAGCAGATAGACGAAGTGGGCGCGGACAATCTTTCCATGCGCCTCGACGACGTGGATACGCAGGACGAACTCAAAGAACTCACCGTGCAGATAAACGAAATGCTCGACGAGCTCGAGAGTACTTTCGAGCGGCAATCGAATTTCATTTCCGACGCGAGCCACGAGCTCAAAACTCCGATATCGGTAATTCAGGGTTATGCGAATATGCTCAAGCGCTGGGGCAAATCCGATCCCGCGCTGCTCGACGAAAGTATAGATACTTTGCTGACCGAAGCCGACAATATGAAGCGCATAGTCCAGCAATTGCTGCTTCTTGCCAAGATCGGAAATCTTTCCATGAGCAAATCGGTCTTCGATATGGGAGAGGTGCTCGGGGACATTGTCGATCAGTATAAAATGGCGGACAGCAAACGCAATCTGTCCTTTGCGGGAAGCGAGATTTTCGTCGAGACGGATAAAAATATGCTCATAGAATCGGTGCGCGCGCTCGTCGACAATGCGATAAAGTACACGGCGGAAGGCGGCAATATAGAGGTCGGATGCAAGAGAAACGGCGACGGCGCCGAGATTTGGGTCGAGGACAACGGCATAGGCATATCCGCCGAAAATCTGCCGCACATCTTCGAGCGTTTCTATCGTTGCGACAAATCTCGCTCTCGGGCGGCGGGCTCGAGCGGCTTGGGACTTACGATCACGAAGTCCATAGTCGAGACGATGGGCGGAAAGATACAAGTCAAAAGCGAGCTCGGAAAGGGTAGTCGCTTCACGATACAGCTCTATTGAGAAAAGGAGAACACCTTATATGCAAATAACACGATTGCAAAAACCCGAGGTCAACGAAAGTACGCTCATGTACCGCAATCCGCTCGGACGAAAGGGCGGCAGAAACAAGATTATAGTCGGCGTAGCGATGTTCGCAATAGCCGTCGCGCTTGTTGCGGTCGGGCTTATATACATGACGGCGATAGAGGGCGGGCTTGGACTCGCAATAGTGCTTATGATAGGCGCGGCGCTCTATATCGCTTCCGGCGTGTTTGCCGTCGTCGAAGGAGAGAACCTGCGCCATCGCCCTTATGCGGTCATAATCGACGGCGACAATCTCATACTTCGCGAAAAGCACGCATATATACATTTGCCGCTTGCGCTCATGCGCCGCCTTACGATTGACTGCCACGGCATAGACGCCTATCTTTCGGTAAATCAGGAGGGCGCATACGACATACTGATAAAGGGCGACGTGCTCTATTATACGGTGGACGGAGTGCAGACCGCCCTCACTTCGCGCAATATGAGAAAAATAGCTTTCATTCTCAACGGTCTCGCTCTCGGCACCGAAAAGGACGTGAATTGGGGCGAGCGTTACGACGCCTTAATGCAGTCCGAACACGTAGAAAAGGAGGGCGCGGCTTCCGGTATCAATCGTGCGCTCGATCATTCCGCCGCTCTTTCGGAGGAAAGCAATGATACGGGCATCGATAAGGAAAAAGCCGAGGATGCGGAGGAAGCTTTGCCCGAAGCGCACGACGGCAATGACGAAAAATAAATTTTTTTACGACCGAAATTTACTTGCCAAAAGGTACGGCTTATGTTAAAATAAGAACGCTGTGTGCCTTTAAAAGGGCATGAGGCAAATCCTTGCTCTTTCCCGAGGAGAGGGCTACAAAACCACAAGGAGGACAAGCATGAACAAGTACGAGATTCTTTACATTCTCAACGCGTCTCTTTCCGACGAGGAGATAAACGCGCAGACCGAGAAGTATGCCGAGATCGTCACGAAAAGCGGCGGCGAGGTGGAGAAGATCGATAAGTGGGGCGTAAAGCGCTTTACCTATCCGATCAACTTCAAAAACGAAGGCTTCTATGTACTCATGACGTTCACGGCGTCGCCCGAGCTGCCCAAAGAGATCGAAAGACAGATGGGCATTTCCGACGTTGTTTACCGTTTCATGACGACGAGAGCGGCAAACTGAGCGAGGTAGGCTATGAACAAAGTATTTCTCATAGGAAATCTTACGCGCGATCCCGAGCTCAGCCAGCTTCCGAGCGGCGTTTCCGTTTGCAAGTTCGGTCTTGCGGTAAACCGCAATTTCACGAATTCGAGCGGAGAGCGCGAGGTGGACTTTTTCAATATAACGGCTTGGCGCGGTCTCGGCGAGAACTGCGCAAAGTATCTTTCCAAGGGCAGAAAAGTCAGCGTCGTAGGCAACATACAGGTTCGTAATTACGAGGACAAGGACGGCAACAAGCGCACGGCGGTCGACATCGTTGCGGAGGACATCGAGTTCCTTTCGCGCAACGACGACGGAGACGCTCCGCGCGGCGGTGCCGGCGGCGGGAACAACGGCGGCGGCAGAGCGCCGAGAAAACAGGTGTCCGAGCTTACGCCCGTTGACAACGAAGACCTGCCGTTCTAAAATTTTTAAAGGAGTTTAATTATCATGAGCGATAAAAAACCGGTAAAGCCCACGCCCGAAGTGGACGATAAGAGCAAGAAGATAAGACGTCAGCCGAAGAAAAAGGTCTGTGCGTTCTGCGTAGAAAAGGCAACCGATATAGATTACAAGGATGTCGCAAAGCTTAAAAGATACATCACGGAGAAGGGCAAGATAATGCCTCGCCGTACGACGGGTGTATGCGCGCATCATCAGCGTCTCTTGGCGACCGCCATTAAGCGCGCGCGCATAATGGCGCTTCTTCCTTTCAAGGCAGAGTAATCGCGGTCTTTTGAAAGCGAAGGTCCGATCGTTGCGATAAGCGAAAAATTTCCGTCGAAGGTCGGGACATAATTAAATAAACAAGCATAAAGACCTCAGCGCAAAGCGGGGTCTTTCTCTTTTGAAAGACCGACGAGCTCGCAGCCCGAAGAGCTCGGTATTCGGAATAAAGCATATGTCGGACGGCGACGGCGCACGACCTTGACTATTACGTCGTTTGACAAGCGGGATTTTCGGCAAATAATGTTTTAGAGAAAGGCAATCGAAACAGTGTACTTTTGTGTTCGGATATGATATAATTCGTAGGTAAGCCAAAAAATATAATCGACTCGGCTTTTTTGTCTGCGGTTTTTGAAAAACAAGCAGGGAGGAGACCATATGATACAGTGTAATAATGTCAGTCTGCAGTTCGGCAGCCGTGTGCTGTTCGACAATGTAAATCTCAAGTTTACGAAAGGCAATTGCTACGGGATAATAGGCGCGAACGGTGCGGGTAAATCCACGTTTTTGAAGCTCCTTGCCGGCGACATGGAACCCAACAAGGGCGAGATAAGCGTCGACAAGAACGAGCGTATGTCCGTTCTTGCGCAGAACCAGAACGCTTACGACGATTGCACGGTCATAGACGCCGTCATGTGGGGGCACAAGCGCCTGATGGAAGTAAAGTCCGAGCGCGAGCGTCTGTATGCCAAGCCCGATTTCACGGACGAGGACGGCGTGGCTGCGGCGGAACTCGAAAGCGAGTTCGCGGATATGAACGGTTACGAAGCGGAGTCGGACGCCGAGACGCTTCTCAACAGTCTCAAGGTCGACAGCTCGCTGTTCTATGAGCAAATGGGCGGAATCGACGCGAAGATGAAGGTCAAAGTCCTCTTGGCGCAGGCTCTTTTCGGACATCCCGACATTCTCATTCTCGACGAGCCCACGAACAACCTCGACGCAAAATCGGTGAAGTGGCTCGAGGACTATCTCATGACGCTCGACGAAACGACCATAATAATCGTGTCGCACAACCGCCATTTCTTGAACCGCGTCTGTACGCACATCTGCGACGTCGACTTCAGACAGATAAAGATTTACGTCGGCAACTACGACTTTTGGTACGAGACGAGCCAGCTCGCTTTACGGCAGTCGAAAGAGCAGAACAAAAAGCTCGAGGCGCGTGCAAAGGAACTACAGGAATTTATCGCACGCTTTTCGGCGAACGCGTCGAAGTCCAAGCAGGCTACGAGCCGCAAGCGCGAGCTCGAAAAGATCAAACTCGACGACATAAAGCCGTCCTCTCGCCGCTATCCGTTCATAGACTTTAAGTACGAGCGAGAAATAGGAAACGAGATTTTGACGGTCGAGGGGCTTACAAAGAAGGGCGTTTTCGAGGACATATCCTTCAAGGTCAAGCGCGACGAAAAAATAGGCTTCATTTGTTCGAATTCGCAGACTCTTTCGATTCTTTTCGATTGCATAATGGGGCTTAAGGAAGCGGACGCAGGTACGGTCAAGTGGGGTCAGACGATTATTCCCGCATATATGCCGCAGAACTACGACAGTTTCTTCGACGGTTGCGATCTCTCGCTTGTCGAATGGCTCAGTCAATATTCGAAGGAGCACTACGAGGAGTATCTTCGCGGGTGGCTCGGCAGAATGCTTTTCTCGGGGCAGGAAGCGCTCAAGAAGGCGAGCGTTCTTTCGGGCGGAGAAAAGGTGCGCTGTATGCTTGCGAAAATGATGCTGTCTCAAGCCAACTTCCTGATCTTCGACGAACCGACCAATCATCTCGACCTCGAGAGCATAACCGCGCTCAATAAGGGCATGACCGGATTTAAGGGAAATATGCTTTTCGTCACGCACGACGAAGAGATTATACAGACCGTTGCAAACCGCATTATAGAAATCGACGGCGGCAAAAAGGTGTTCGACAAGGAAACGACCTACGACGAATATCTCGAATTGTAAAGCAAAATGGGAGGGGCTTGCGGTGCATTTCATAGAGATAAAATCAAGGAAAGATAATTCGGCTTTCCTTGATTTTTTGTTGTAATTTTGCTATAATGTAACTGCGATAAACAATAATTTAACCGCATACAGGCTCCCCTTAATAAGGGGAGCTCCGCGAAGCGGTGAGGGGATGTGAAATATATTAGGAAAACAATCCCCTCAGTCACTCGTACCTCGTGACAGCTTCCGGCTTGAAGCATAGCTTTTCGCCGCTCTGCGCTGACTACAGTCCACAGGACTGTAGTCTCGGCTTGCGCCGCCGCGTTCGCGCCCTTGCTATGGGGGGGGAGCCTAATACGATAAATTTCAATTTATCGTTCTAAATGTTGAAATGTATAGTCCACTATACTTCTCTTGCGAAGATAGCGGGCTATTTGTTTGTCCACGAAAAAATCTCTATAACAGACACCCTTTAGGCTCCACTTTTGTCATTCCGATTAAGTCGGGAAATCTAATTCTTTAAAAACGCTTGACAAAACTTGTCTAATATAATACAATACACATACATCCCAAGGGCAATTAACTCAGCTGGGAGAGTGTCTTCTTGACGTGGAGAAAGTCAGGGGTTCGAGTCCCTTATTGCCCACCAGTCCAAACCTAAAACGAACTCCTTTTGTGAGAATAGTTTTAGGTTTTTTCTTTGCCCTTTTTAGGTTGTTACCGTGCCGTGTAACGCCGCTATATTGCCGCTGTAACGCTTTTCGGGTGTTCGGCGGTAAAATCTCTTATCAATCACGCACAAACGGCGGTTTATGCCGCGAAAGCCGCTTGACGTGAGAAAGGGGCGTGGTAGGCTATCGCGCCAAAGGCAAACCAAAACCCGACAGATTTTCAATCGGTCGGGTTGCGCGTTTCGCCCTTATTTGCCTATATACACGCCCCTGCGAGGCTCACGTCAAGCGGAACGTGGAATAAATAGCCGTGATTGTATGTCTTTACACATACATTTCTATCTCAAATTCATATTGCATAAGATTTGTTCTAAACGGTACTTTGAAAGATAATTTAACCGTTTTCGAGCAAATTAAAAAGCCCCGATTATCATTGTCGGGACTTTGTTTTATGGGGCTGTTATATTCAATCTCAATTCTATCGTCATAAAGCGTTATTTGCTTTACAAGGTAGTTTATAAGTAGTTTAGGCTCTAACGCCAACGCTTGCGTGTAAAACTCTTTTATCTGCGTTTCGGTAAGTTGTACGGCGGTTTTGCTTTTCTCGATTAAGATTTGCCGTTCTAACTCGGCTTGACGGGTTTCGAGTTCGCGCAACCGTTTCATAACCGTATTAGTCGTTCCGCCGCTTTCAATAGCGGTCATTATGTTATTGATTGAATTTTCGGTTTGGCGTTGCTCTTTGAGTAGCAAGTTCAAAACTATATTCGCTTGCGCTTGGCGTTCTTGCTCTTGCATTAAATTGTTGACGATAAAATCAAGACTATTCGCTTTTTGTATTTGCTCTATGACATTTTCAAGTATTATCTTTTCGAGTACGTCTTTACGGATAGCGGACTTTTTACAGTCGGTAGTTTTCTTTTTGCGACCGCAACAGGTGTAATAATACTTTCTTTCGCCGTTCTTGGCTGTGCCGTTATCTCCGATGATAGATTTACCGCAATAACCGCACTTTATTTTGTCTTTAAGTAAATACGTTACGGTTTCGCTGCGTTTGCCGAATTTGTTAGCGTTTACTTTATCGCGGACTATCGCAAACGTTTCGCTCGGTACGATTTGAGGATAGATATTGTCGAACACTTCGCCGTTGTGTCGGTATATGCCCGAATATCTTTCGTTGCCAAGTATGCCGTAAACGGTATTCTTTGCAAACGGCTTGCCTTTATGTAAAAGTCCTTTGCTGTTTAATTCCGCAATTATGTCTTTAACGAAAACACCGATTGAATACTGCTCGTAAATGTAACGGACTATCTCGGCTTCTTCGGGTACGATTACGGCTTTCTTGTCTACGTTCTTGTAGCCGTAAGGTATTTTACCGCCTGTAAGATTGCCTTTACGACGGCTTTCGCTATTGCCGCGCCGTATCTTTTGCGAAAGTTCTGCCGAATAGTATTCAGCATAGCCTTCTAATAAGCCAAATGGACATAAAGCTCATTTTGGGGTGTTTGTGGTGTTA
>CAJULE010000008.1:59629-72830 GCA_910587445.1 uncultured Christensenellaceae bacterium | reverse complement strand
CCGCCAAAACACGCCAAATTAGAACTCGTTAAATATTTTGTATTCGAGGGCAAATTTGGTATAATAATAGCCAACCGTTAAGGCTGGCTATTTTCTTTTTTGGTACTCAATACGGTATATTCTTTGCTTGCGTCCTCGTAGTCAATGTTGTAGTCCTCTTTCAAAATGCTATTGAATATGTCGAACTGTTCATTGCACGGAAAGCACGCTTTTTCTACTGTCGGGCGGTTAATGTTTTGACTTGTGAAATACCGCTTTTTGCCGAAAAATCGGGGGTCGGCTTGCCCTTTGGTAAGATACTTTGACAAGTAGAATTTGACCGCCTCGGTATCGAGTATTTGCGTTACGGTGCTAAAACCGTATTGCCATTTTGTAACATTGAAAATCGGTTGACCCTTGCACCGTCCGCGCCGTACCTTTTTGCCGCTGTTTACAAGTCCGAGTTCGTCAGCGGTAACATTGCCGACTAACAAATGATAATGCAATACGCCGCGCTTTTGGTATTCCTCTATGGCTATATACACCATATCGGGGAAAGACCGTTTAACCGATTTTCGCCACTTACGAAACGCATTGCGCGTTTGCGTATCGTCGTATGTGTTGTTTAGTTTTGTATCGTCGAATGTGAGCGTAACAAAGAAATCGAAAGTATTGCAACGTAGTATGTCCATTAGATTGTTTTTGCTCCTATTCATTGACCTAACCGCATTGCTTAATTTTGGCGCATACTTTTTTTCAAACTCCGCTAATCGTTCTTGTTCGCGTTCGAGGCTGTCAAAAGATAATTGCCCCGTTTGCATAATGCTTTGCCGTTCTAATTCCTTTTTCAACTGATTGCGCCGCTTTGTCCGTTGTGCCTTTTCGTGGTTGGTCAAGTAGCCATTTTTAACCGTTATTTTTTCCGTTCCGTCAATGTATGTTTTCTTTGTTACAAAGGAAACTTTGTAACTCAAATAATACCTCCCGTTGATAGATTTTCCCGACGTCGGGAATAATGCCTAAAGCTTGCGTGTTCCACTTGTGTGCTTAATGTCAAGTAGCGCGCTTGCGCGCATACACGCGCACACGCGAGAGCGAAAACCGCGCCGCCTCTCTCGGTCGGGCGCGACGCGGCGCGGCGGGGCGAGCCGCCGTCGCTCGCGTCCGCGTTCGCGTCCCGATTCGAGAGGGGCCGGCGTAGGTTTGTTCTTTTCGCCCGTCCGGCGTTGCCGTTCTGCTGTCGTTCGCTTGCGTACTGTCAAGGGGCGCAAAAACTTTTTCGGCATAATGCAGTTGCTTATACGAAAAACTTTTTGCTTTTGCCCTTGACAGTCCCCATTTTTTGCGCTGGCTTTTTCGTGCCGAAAGCAACTCAAAAGGTCAATCGACTTTTCGGGTTGCTTTCGGTGTTTCGAGTATAGCGCAAAAAACCGCTCTCTTGCTTTTTCAGTTGCCGTTGCCTTTTCTCTTGCCTCTTGCAATCTAAAAGGTCAATCGCTGTCGGGCGGTGTGTTCGTGTCCTCTTGTTCGACGATAATATATTCGTCGATTATATCGCCGTCATAAGGCAAATCGAGCATATCGTTAATGCAATTTTCCAAAGCCTTGAAAGTGCGATTATATTCGGCATCTTGAAAGAGGTCGGCGGCGTTTGTACGCAAACCGCCCAAGTATGCAAGCGCAATATGCGCCGATATATTTTGTTTTGTTTTTAAGATTTTCATTTTGTTGCCCTCCGCTTTTCAACTACAAGTTTGCCGACTAACGGCATTACCGCATACGGTGTTTGTTCGAGTGGTAACACGTCATAACCGAGTTTTTCGCACTCTTCCGCAAAACGCCGCAAATCGTATTTACCATTGCCGAAATAACCTTGATAGTCCATTATCGCGCCTTTGTAATCGGGAACGATATTGTTAAAAGACATCTCGGCGGTTTCTGCCATTTGTTTGGCTAATTCCTTTTCCGTCATACTTTACCCCCTTTCGCAATGGGCGTTACGTTCATATAACGGTTGCGTACTTGTCCGCCGAAATTCGTTGCTTGCACCTCAAACCGAACCTCTTGCGGTTTCAATTCGGAAAGCGTTTGTTCCGACTGTACAACGGTTATATATTCGCACTCCGAATATAACCCCGTTTTGCTGTCGAGAGTACCGTTTAAGATATTGTAAACGTGTTTTTGCTCGTTGTCTTTGGTATAGGTGCGATAACCTATTAACTTGCCTTGTCCTTGATAATTCATAGTTTGAAAACTCCTTTTTAATTTGATTTTTTGTTTGCTAACGAATTTATATATTCGTCGGCGAGTAGCCTATCAAAAGCCGCTTGCCGCTTTTCTATCGCTTTTGCAATATCGGCGGTATTCGGTTTATAAATAGGCATTGAGGGCGAATATTCGCCCGTTTGTGGGTTGCGGTATGCAATGATACCGATTTGCACAAAGTCTAACATTGTGCGCTTGTAGAGCTAAAATCTACACGGTTAGCAAAAAAAATAGTCGTGCCGTTCTCTATGCCGAAAACGGCGCAAAGCCTACTAATTTCGCTTGCCTTGAACTCGGTCTTATTATGTATCTTTTTGTTTAGACTTTGCGCCGAAAGACCGAGCATTTTTGCAACGTCCTTTTGCGTGTAGCCGTGTTCCACAATAAGAGCCTTCAACTTTAATGTGTCCGTCATAATTCGCTTGCCTCCTTGTTTTATTTGTAGATTGTAAATCTACATACGGGCATTATATACCATTGTAGAATTAAAGTCAACGATTTTAAGCAATTTTTGTTGATTTTTTTTCTACAATGCTTTATAATGTGAAAGTAATCTTTCATAAGGAGCAAGAAAAATGCCAGAAATCAACGAAACATTAGGACAGCGCATAAAGCGTTTGCGTATCGAACGCAATATGTCGCAAGAACAATTAGCCGAGCGGTTGGGTTATAAATCACGTTCCAGCATAAACAAAATAGAACTCGGCATTAACGATATTACGCAAACGAAAGTAATTGAATTTGCCGAAGTGTTACGGGTTACGCCTGCTTATCTTATGGGTTGGGACGATAACGAGGGAAACACGCTAACAATACAAGTTAGCGATAAATTCGAGCCGAGCGTTTGGAAACTGACGGACGAACAAACTATTGAGGTAATCGAGTTGTTAAGAAAATTCGAGAGGGGCGAACAATGAACGCCGTCATTTATGCGCGTTACAGTTCGGCAGCGCAAACGGAACAAAGCATTGAGGGACAACTCCGAGTTTGCCGCGAATACGCCGAACGCAATAATTATACCGTCATACACGAATATATTGACCGAGCAATGACGGGTACAAACGATTGCCGCCCGAATTTTTTGCAAATGATAGAGGACGCGCAAAAAAAGCAATTCGATTTTATTATTTGCTATAAACTTGACCGCTTTTCGCGCAATCACTATGACAGCGTATTTTATAAACATAAATTACAGCAAAGCGGCGTTAAAGTCCTTTCGGCTATGGAAGCCATCAGCGACACCCAAGAGGGTAAACTCATTGAGGGCATACTTGAAATTATGGCAGAAATGTATTCTACCGATTTAAGCCAAAAGGTAAAAAGAGGCTTGAAAGAAAGCGCAATTAAAGGAACTTTCACGGGCGGACATATTCTATACGGCTATAAAGTCGTTGATAAGCGCGTAGTAATTGACGAGGAAAAAGCCCCTGCAATCAAATACTTTTTTGAGGAATACGCCGCGGGGAAAACAAAAAAGAAAATTGTTGCCGAACTCAATGCAAAAGGATATACAACGCACAACGGAAAAAGAATAACGATAAACAGTTTTCAAAGCACATTGAAAAACCGTAAATATATCGGCGAGAACATTTTTAACGGCATTGTATCCGAAAATAGTTACCCTGCCATTATCGACAAAGAAACCTTTGACCGAGTACAAGAGCGATTAAAAGAAAGAGCGTTTGCACCTGCACGGGCAAAAGCCAAAGTCGAATATTTGTTAAGCGGAAAAGCCTTTTGCGGTCATTGCGGTACGCAATTAGTCGGTATAAGCGGAACGTCCAAGACGGGCGATAAACATCACTATTATGCTTGTGCAAAACGCTATAAAACCCACGATTGCAATAAAAACAATATCAAAAAAGACGAGTTAGAAAACTTTGTTATTGATAGAACGCTCGAACACGTCCTTAACCCCGATTGCGCCGAACATATTGCCGATATGGTTGTTTTGGAATATCAAAACTCTATCAACGGCGCAAAAATAAAAGAGTATGAACGCCGCCTTATCGAGATTGACAAAGAACTTGATAATTGCGCCGCTTTAATGCTGAAAGCCACGAGCGCGGAACTTATAGAACGGTTTAACAATAAAGCGAAAGACCTTGAATTGCAAAAAGCCGACGCGCAAAGCGAATTGTCAAAATTACGGCTTGCTATAAGCCTAAAACACACAAAGCAAGATATTTTGCAATGGCTAAACATATACACGGACGGAGAGCCGCAAAGCATTGATTTTCGGCGTAGATTGATACATTTATTTGTCAATGCCGTTTATGTTTTCGACGATAAAAACGTACTCTTTTATAACCTTATAGACGAAACGCCGATAGCCTTTAACGAAATGCTTACGGCAATATCCCGATTTTATTGTATATACCAATAGCGGTCACGTCGTTATGATTGAAAACAAGGGCGACTTCTTAACATCCAAGATGAGCTGATTAAATCTCTTGCAAAACTTATTAAAGATTATGAGTGTTTTAGAAATGGGTTTAATAAGGAGCTTAATGACAATAAAGCCTCTGTGGCTCAATATATCAATATGAGCAAATTGATACGCAGTGAATTTATACGTCAGACCCATCATCTTCGAGTAGTAGATAATATTTATGCCTTGAAGAAGAAAATAGAAACAGCGATAGGCGCTTATGCGGCTGATAATTTTATACAAGATTTAGCTTTAATATGCAAGGGACATGGCGAACCAATAGGTAAGCTATGTGATTTGGCAATAGAACGTGAGAATTGGCTTGGCGAAAAGTCGAATGTTCAATTTGTAGCTATGCTTCTACGACTTGGAGATGTAATTCATTTTAGTTCAGATAGAGCTCCGTTATCTCTTTTCGCCGAAAAGCGCATTACAGATGAAACAAGTTATAAACATTGGAATGCAAAATTTCAAGATTTAAAATTTAATTTTATAGCAGTAAATGATATCATAACATTAAGATATACTGCGTACTGTTCTAGCCCTGAAATATATTATTTTATTCAAGATTATATAAATTGGATAGATAACGAGTTGGACAATTATTTTATGCTCAAACAGCATTGGGAACAAATTAAGCTAGACAAGCTAAAGTGCTATTCTTTATCAATATCAAATCGTGTTGATCGAACACAAATTAATTATAAAAAAGAAGCCTTTATACCCAAACCCAACATGCATTTCGTGTTAAATCAAGCAAAGATTTTAGAGCTGCTTATGGGCGTTCAGCTTTATAAAGAAAAATATTTGTGTCTTAGAGAATTATATCAAAATGCACTTGATGCCACTAAATGCATAATGGCGTACAATAAGCATAATGGTGTTGATGAAAAGTTAACTATTGAATTTGGAATTGGTGAAGAAATTATAGAGGGAGTTAAAAGGAAGTATATATATTGCCTAGATCATGGCACCGGAATGAACGAATATATTATAGATAATTTCTTGCTGCACATTGGTAATTCATATTATAAATCAAAAGAATTTTATAGAAAAAATACCGGATGGGAATTTGATGTTAATCCAACATCTCAATTTGGAATAGGGATTCTTTCCGGCTATATGTTGGCGGACAAGATAGGAATTACGACTATCTATTACGAGCAAAGCGAAATCAAAAGTTTTGTACTAGAAGGTGTAAATGAGCATTTCTATTATATTAATCCCCCCGAAATTGACACTGAGCGCATAGGCAAACATGGAACGATTGTAAAACTGTTCTTGAAAGATGATATTGCCAAAATATTGAATAGTGTTTATTGGGAAAAGTTGCCTGTAATTTTAGAGTCTCCACAATCTAACAATGTGCCTACGGTTATAGAGCAATCAGTATTGGAAAATAATTTGCACTACATACTTTGTAGGCATATTTGTGTTTATCCCGATAAAATCTTTATAGGATGTTGGGATGATAAAAATATATTGCGCCCGTTATTACAAAGCAATAGCATATTTAATCTAAAGAATTATCCTGAAATAACAAAGGACGATTTAAGAAATTATTGGTCTGAAATTCATTTCTTAAGCGGTCAAAAAAGCCCATATTTAGAAGTAATAGAAAAATTGGATTATATTGACAATTATAATATAACTGTGCAAACTGATAATATAGAGATTTACTCCCATATTTCGTTGCCAAAGAAAGGAATAGATAGTAATAATCTTAATTACTATTCGTTTTTCCATTTTGTCGGTAAAAATGAGGGGTCAATATTAGTTGATGGAATTCATGTCGAGTCAAAAGTTGGAGCTAATAGTGACTTTATTAGAGCTACTATGAATACTATATGGTCGAAATATATACAAGGCGCAAAGACCTTGTATTATAGTCGTAAGTTGCGGTTTGACGACAAATTTGCAAGCGAGTACAAAGATTTATTTGGTTTGGACGAAAAAAAGAAACTGAAAATTCTTGAAATCGGTTGCGGTTCTGGTGCGCTTGCGGGATCGCTTGCACGTTGGTATCCAAATGCGGAAATAATTGCTATCGACCGCGACGGCGAATTTATACGCTTTGCAAAAGAACACGAAAAAGGCGTAACTTTTATAGAAGCCGATATTGCCGCATTACCGTTTGCCAATGAGAGCTTTGACGTTGTGATTTCCAACACCGTTTGCGAGCATATAGAACATTCCGTATTTTACAAAGAGCAACTGCGCGTATTGAAACCGAACGGCGTTTGCCTGGTGCTTTCTTCGCGTAAAGGCATAACGGTTGCGCCCTATTGCTACGCGCAAAGCGATTACGAAAAAGAGTTTTGGCAAAAAGCGGAACAGTTCGATAATGCCATTGAAAAATACGGCGTTGGCAAATATTATCTGAACGAGGCGGAATTGCCTGCCGTTATGGAACGATACGGATTTAAGAGCGTTAAAACGGGATATGTGATGGCAAATTTAACGCCCGATAATCCCGATACTGCGCCCGAATTTGCCCGTGCGATAATCAACGCCGACAGGTATGCTGCAATCGAATCGATAGAGTCGGTTGCGTATTCTATGCCCGAATGCTTTTCGAGCAAAGAAATAGCCGAAATGAAACGCATTGCGAATAACAAGTACGATAGCCGTATCAAGCAATATGACAATAACGAAAAGCAATGGGATACGACCGTATCGATAACTATGGTTATGCGCGGAATAAAGAGGTAAATTTCGTTTTCATTAAAAGAAAAAAATAGCGGGAACGTAAATTCGGAAAAAATACTGTTTGGAGTTCCATTTTCGATTTAGACAACTTATGTATTTATCGCGCGGAAGGTAGCCCTATTAAAAAGAAATTTATTGAAGATCAACGGCTTTGCAAGCAATAAAAAATATAAATTTCAATTTAGCGTCGAATGACCGATAAGACTAACTATCTTGTCAGTCATTTTTCTTTTTGTAGAGCGACTGCTTTTTGCAGTTCGGGAGTCTTTGGGATTTTGCCTTTCGTGCGGCTGTTGTAGCGCGGATAAACCCGACAATTGGTTTATCCGAATTGGCAGGTCAATCCGATCAGAGAATTTTGGAAAGAATACGTTTTTTGACGAGCGCAAAATCACGGGACTCTTCTACGGTAAACGTGACAAGGGGCATTTTTGCCTTTCGGCAGATCTCCGCAACCTTCTCGTCACGCAATTTTCTGTCGGCACGAAGGTGCGACGAGTCATTGAGTTCGACAAGAAGCAGCGGCGCATATGTCCGCCTGTCGACAAACGCATAATCGATTATTCTGAACAGCTCGTTTCTGTATGCCGTCTGCGTTTTTTTATCTATCACGCTCACAAGCGCGACCTGATAAAGGACTTCGCACCGATTGGATTCTATTCTTTTAAGCGCCTGCAAAAATTCGATCTCGCAAGGCGTAAGCAAGCTCTTTTTTCTCGCATAACGGGCAGTAGTGAGTTCTTCCTTGCGAGCGAGCGCCGCGACGCACACGATAAGCGCAACGGCTCCGAATGCGGCGAAAATCATGCCGACGGTGCGCCACGTTCCTTCCCTGCCCACGGCGCACACGACGCCGAACACGAGGCAGGCAAGCGCCGCAACGAAAATCGCGATACAAAGCGTCTTGTTCTTTTTCATCTAATATGTCGTATACTGCCGTTATTCTTCCGCAACGGGAGACTTCCGTTCCGTCTCCGCCTTAGTCTCGGTCGGCGCGGATTTCTCGGCAGTCGGCATAGGCGCCCTTCCCTTGTCGTCTCCGCCTTTGCCGCCGCGTTCGCGCTTGAAGTATATGACCACCCTGCGATTGGGTTCCTTCCCCTCGCTGCGAGTCGTCACCTTATCGTTGGAAGAAAGTGCGGCGTGAACTATTTTCCGATTGGCGCTGTTCATGGGTTCGAGACTGACCTTGTGCCCCGTCTTTATGCACTTTGCCGCCATTTTTTCGGCGAGCTTGACGAGACCGTCCGAACGCTTGTCGCGATAGTTATTGTTATCGACGCTCACTTTTATATACTTCTCGGAATCGCGATTTGCGATAAGCCCCGCAAGATATTCGAGCGAATCGATCGTTTCGCCGCGGTAGCCTATTATCGCGGAATCTTCTTCGAGCACCGTTATATCGACGTCGAGCCCATGCGCACGGGTCGTCATCTCTCCCGAAAAGCCCATTTTTTCCATTACGTTTTTGAGGAACGCAACCGTTGCCTCGAGCGCCTTTTCGGGCACCTCGCTCGGAGCGTCCGCCGCCGACCTTTCCGGTCTTTGTTCCTTGACCTTCGGCGGCTCTTTTGCCTGTTGCCGAGCGTTCTCGGGGCGGTTCTTTTCTCTTTGATCGCGCTGTTTTACGGGTGCGCTTGCCTCGGTAGCAACCGTCTGGCGGGGCTGCTCCTTTGCCTTGTTCTCCGTCTTTACCTGCCGCTCGTCGGGCTTTAAATCGGTCTTTTGCCGAGAAGCAAAGCTGTTCTTCTGCTCGGGCGTCTGATCGAAGCGCGCCTTTTCACGATACGGCTGCCCCTGTCTTTCTTCCCCGAACGCCTCGCGCCCCTTCTCTTTTTTGTTTCTGCGTTCCCTGCGCTCCCTCACTTCGGGAGTGAGCGACACGACGAGCCTGGCGCTGCGAAATAGCCCGCCCGCTTCCAAGACCTTTACGTCCACGTCGTCTATGGTTGCGGAAAGTTGCTTCAATGCGTCTTTTAATGCGTCCTCAGCCTTTTTAGCCGTAACTTCTACACTGTACATGATTTATTTCCCTTTCCTGTTTCCGCCCGTTTTCTTGCCGTCTCCCGCGTCGCGATCCGAACTATTGCGACTTTCTTTTGCGATAAGCTCATGCGGATCGGGTCTGCCGTAGCGAATGATGGTCTCCGTAGCTTTCTTCTCCGTGCCTCTGTCTTTAAGCGCGAATATTCCCGTGGAAAGCAGGTTTAAAAGCACGGTAAGCCCGGAGTTGAGCACGATATAGAGCGCGAACGCCGACGTATAGCCGACCGCGAAGAATATCATGAGTATCGGGAACAGGAACATCATAAACTTCATTCCGCCCATACCCGCCGCCTGCGGCTGTCCGGACTTCTTCTGAAGTCGCATCGACAGGAACTGCGAGAGGAACGAAAGACCCGCGGCAAGTATCGGCAGAATCAAATAGCCGTTTGCAACGTTGCCCTCGTCTTTTTGCAGTTTGCCCGTCACGTCGTCGTATGAACTTTTCAAAAGCGCGAGAGTGGTTTCGTCGAGCCCGCTCTTTTTGGCATCTGTATCCCAATTGCCGACCGCACCGTCAAAGCCGCTCGCGTCGAGAATGGGTTTCTTCCACGGCACGTCGGGCGACCATATGTTCTTAATCCAAAGGAAGCTCTCGCGGTTACCGTCGTCGTCGTAATAGAAATCATAGACGACGTTCTGCCCCGCTTCGACTGCCTTGCCTCTTATTTCGACAAGCTTGTCCTGCGCCTCTTTTACTTCGTCGGAAGTGGAATTTTCGTTTTCCACTATCGCGAGATAGGTATTGTAATCGCTCTCGTCGAGCACCTGCGAATATGCGACTTCGTACTTGTCGTACCACTCGACATACTGCTTGAAAATCATGTACTGACTTATGTTGTTGAGCGAAGTAAAGAACCAGATGAAAATTATCATCGTAATGAGCGCGGGCAGGCAAGCCGAAAAATAGCTGTAGCCCTCGCGCTTGTTTAGCTCCATTTGCTTTTGCTGAAGCACCTGCGGATTGTCCGCATAAGTCGCCTGCAATTTATCGAGATCGGGTTTCAACCGCTCGGTTATCTTCTGGTTTTTGCGCATCTTATAGCGCTGGAAGATATCGAGAGGATAAAGCAACAGCTTAAGCAGCACCGTAAAGAGAACGATACGCCAGCCGTAAACCGAAACGAAATCGAACACCTTTAAAATGAGCCATTCCCAAGGTATGCCGCCGGGCTGATTCAAATTTTCGGCTATGGACAGAAGCCCCGTCAAAAAAGCCATTTCATATCTCCTTTTGGATTGTCGGGCACGGGATCGAATCCGCCCTCTTTCCAGGGCACGCAACGCAAAAGACGCGCCGTGCCGAGTCCTATGCCCTTTATTACGCCGAAGCGTTCAATCGCCTCGAGCATATACGTCGAACAGCTCGGGTGATAGATACAGACGCTCGGCGTGAGCGGCGAAATGCACTTCTTGTAAAACAGGACGAGCCCCTTGAACAGCCACCCGAACGTGACTATTTCGATCAAGACCCGCTTTACGCCGCGCTTTTTTTTCGTCTTTGCGTTCATTTCAAAAGTCCCGAGTGCGCAAGCAGTTTTTCCATCGTTTCGCACAGTTCGCCGTACGACATATCGCACGCGCCCTTGCCTGCCGAGAATACAAGCTGCGACGGCTTCAACGCGCGTATGCGAGACTGCACTATTGCCCTCATTCTGCGCTTAACCTTATTGCGATATACCGCCTTGCCGACCTTGTTCGGCACACTGAAGCCCACCTTGACGCCTTTGCCGCCAGCAACGAAACAGAGCGTTATGACGCCGCGCCTCTTAGGCGTACCTTTGCGATAGACGTAATTGAACGAGCCGTGCTTCGTGAGACGATATCTCTTTGCGAGCATACGCCGTACTCCTTTTGGGGTTTTTACAACAAAGAGTCACCACGGCGCTTAGCCCGATGACTCTTTAACCGGTACGATTATTTACGTTTGTCAGTGAGTTCCGAGAGGTCTTGCGGCTATGTTCTTTCTGCCCTTTCTGCGTCTTCTCGAAAGCACGTTGCGACCGGACTTCGAAGCCATACGCTTACGGAAGCCGTGTACCTTAAGTCTTGTTCTCTTTTTGGGTTGATAAGTTCTCTTCATGATTGTACATTCCTTTTCCTTGATTTTAAACGAATACTGATATATTATAAATGAAATCGCGCCTTTAGTCAACTATATTTCAAACATTTTTTTGTTGCCGCCTGCGCTTTGATTGCATTTTACGCGGTTTTAAGCTATACTGTTGTCGATAAACGACGGTTTTGAGAGGTAACGCTTGATGTCGATGCAAAAATTACTGAGTTCCATGCGCAAAGCTATTGAAGAATATGACATGATAGACGACGGCGACACCGTCACGGTCGGTCTTTCGGGAGGCAAGGATTCTCTCGCGCTTGTTGCCGCGCTCGCACGGTTCAGAATGTTTTCGCCTAAAAAATTCGCCCTTAAAGCACTTACCGTCGATATGGGTCTCGGTGCGGATTTCTCGCCGCTCGAACGCTTTTGCGAAGAGCTCGACGTCCCGTACGAAATAATAAAAACCGATATAGGCGAAGTGATCTTCGACATAAGAAAGGAGAAAAGTCCGTGCTCGCTATGCAGTAAAATGCGGCGTGGCGCGCTTTGCGGCGCAATAGCGGAGAGAGGCGGAGGAAAGCTCGCGCTCGGACACCATGCGGACGACGTCGCCGAAACCTTTCTTCTCTCCCTTCTCTACGAGGGGCGGCTGTCGACGTTCTCGCCCGTAAGCCATATGAGCCGCGCGAACGTCACGCTGATCCGTCCGTTTGTGCTTACTCTCGAAAAGGACATTATACCCGTGGCACGTGAATTTCCCGTAGTGAAAAACCCCTGTCCGAGCAATCATACGACAAAGCGCGAATACATGAAAAATCTTCTGAAAACTCTCGGCGCCGACATTCCCAAGGCAAAGGAAAGCGTGCTTACCGCCCTATTCCACCCCGAGAGAAATAATTTGTGGGACAAGAACAAATGACCTTTTTTCGAAAAGGTGCGCGAAAAAGATGAAGGGAGAGGAACTTGACGGCAGAGAAACGAGCAAGACAAGGCAAGCGAGCACCGACGACGGGAGTGTACTTTTTTGTACATGACCAAGGCGGCGCGAAGCTTAACGCTGTATTGCGAAGTTTATATGCCGTCAAGTTCCTCTCCCTTTTGACTCCCTCTCCTTTAAACGACTTAAGGATTCTCCTTAAGGATTCTTTTTAACGGTTAAGATTTTTCGACAAGCTCGAAATGGCAAGAAAGAGAACACAACTGCATTGTCATGTTGAGCGGAGTCCGTTAGGACGTAGTCGAAACATCTTTTTCCTTTTCTTGGGATTGGATTTCTCGACTTCGCTCGAAATGACATGGCGTGTCACTGTCACCTTGAGCGCAGTCGAAAGGTCTTTTAATTTAGATTTCTCCACTTCGCTTCGCTCCGGTCGAAATGACAAAGAAGAAAGCGCTCCGGTCGAAATGACAAAGAAGAAAGCGCTCCGGTCGAAATGACAAATAAGAAAGTGCTCCGGTCGAAATGACAAAAAAGAAGCGCTCCGGTCGAATGATAAAGAAAGCTATAACGTCGAAGAAACGAATGAGACGAACAGCTGTCGGTGCGCGACTGAAGGGAGTGTACATAGACGTACACGACCGAAGCAAGCACTGAACGCAGCCCGTATTATGATACAAAAAAAAATGTCGGGTCTGACGGCGAAGAAACGAGTAAGACGGGCAGCTGTCGGTGCGCGACTGAAGGGAGTGTACATAGACGTACACGACCGAAGCAA
>CAJULE010000008.1:0-59529 GCA_910587445.1 uncultured Christensenellaceae bacterium | reverse complement strand
GCACTGAACGCAGCCCGTATTACGAAGTTTATTCGCCGTCAGAGGGGCGAGTAGCCGGTAGAGAGAATTATCTCCTGTCCCTGCTCGGACAATATCCAATCGACGAGCTTTTTCGTGTTACCCGCGGGCTCGCCGCGAGTTACCGCATAAAAATTCACCGTGAACGGATAAGCGCCCGCGCGGATATTTTCCGCGCTTGGATAGACGCCGCCGACGGACAGCATTTTACAGTCGGGATTGGCATACATGGTGTTTGCGAAATAGCGATAGGAATAGCCGAGCGCGGGCTGAACTCCCCTATATTCCACGGAAATTTGCTCCATGAGGCTGCCGTTGCCGGCAAGGCTCATATCGGGAAGCGGTCGTGGCTTTATCAGCGGAAGTCCTCTCATGACGGATTGAAGCCCCGTTTCGCTGCCCGAGCCCTCGGGCCGCCGAAACGCAACGATCTCGCCTCCCTCGTTCCAACCGAGAGTGCGCCAACGCGCCGTCTTGCCGCTGTAAATATTGCGGATATTTTGCACGGTAATGTTGTTTACGGGATTGTTCTTTCCGACGAGAAAGACGAACGCTTCCTTACCTATCGGAGTGAAACAAAGTTCCACGCCCGCACTGCTTGCCGCTTTAAGCTGTTTCTTCGACGCGGCTGCGGTGAAAATAACGTCGCGTTCGCCCGCAATTATCGCGTCAAAAGCCTTTACGGTGTTCGTAAACATAACAGACCGACCGTCGCTTTCGTACGCCCTGCGCGAATATACGGCTTCTGCGAACGCCGTGTAAACGGGATACAGCGCAAGCGCGCCGTCCATTACGGGCAAATCGCCGTCGAGAACGAGCGTCGGCTCTCCGCTCGGTTTGGCGAGCTTATTGCCGTCCGCAAACGGTTCGTAAACCGACAGATCGGGCAAGACCTCCGCCGCGTCCGACCCTCCGTCCGACAGCCACCACCCGCCGACGAGCGACGTCGGAAACAGCGCCGCCGAAAGAAAAACGACGACCGCGAGCGAGACCGCAACGGGCGCAAGCCTACGAGTAAATCCGATAAATACGAGCGCGCCCACGCCGCCGACAAAGACTATGCACAGCGAGATCGGCATTGCTCCCATCATGTTGTCTATCTCGGAAAATTCCTTTAAATACTCGTACCTGTCAAGCAGCGTCAGAGCGAGCGCGAGCGCCGTCGTCACGACCGCCGCGCGAACGGAAATACGTCCCGCCGTCAAAACGCGGGCTTTTATATTTGCTCCGCCCATGCTACATCCACCTTATGACTATGACGCGCGCGCTCAAGAGAATAATAAACGTCGCCGTTACCAAAACGGGCAAAGCTACGGCGATTATACTCAAAGTAAGCCCGACATTGCCGATTTTCTTTCTGTTGCAAATGCCGGCTATACCGAGCACTATCCCCATTATGGGAAGCAGCGGCAACAGCAAGAGCGGAAAAAGCGTATAAAGACCGAAATAGAACATCGGTACGGCAGCGAGCTCGAGCCCGACGGCATAGAGCGGCATAATGAGTTCGGGCGGCTCCGAGCCATGTTTAAAGCAATATCTATAAACAAAATACTTTGTTCCGCAGACGAATACGGGAATCATAAACAGCGACGCAAAAAATATCCCGATTTCATATCCGCCTCCGCCCGATATTATTCCCATGGCTAAAGAAAAAGCCGAAACAGCAAGACAGACTGCCGCCGCAACGAGGCGCGCCGTATTCTTTTTCGGACTTATAACGTTCTTATCGGGTTCTGCGACGGACTCGTTTTCTTCGGTCGTATGAGAAAAATGCTCCATACAAGCCTCCTTTTTTTGTCCGCACCCATATTGTACCACCGAAACGCCGATTTGTCAATAGGCGATCCCGAAATTTTGTGCGAATAAACGCGATAACGCTATATCAAAAGCGCGAGAAGAGGCAGCGTCGCTATGGACAATATCGAGCCGAGCAGTACGGTATTTGCGGCGGTGTCCTGCCCTTCTCCCAAAATCTCCGCGTAATTCTGCACGACGGACGCCACGGGACAAGCGCACATAACAAACATACACACCTTGATCTCTGCGGCAATCGGCACGAAGAAGAGCGCGCCGAAAACGAACAGCGGAAAAATCAGTTGGTTGACTGCGACGGAGAAATACTGAAGCGGACTTACGAACAAGGCTTTTACGCGCACCGTCGCAAGGCGCATACCCATTATGAGCATACACAGCGGCGTAGTCATCTTTCCGAGTATGGTTATCATGTTGCCGAGCGCGCCGAAAAATGCTCCGCTCTCCGCCGAAAGCTTGAAGCCCGTTAAAAAGAACGGCAGAGCTACCGCCACCGACAGCACGGCGGGATTGAGGAATATTTTTTTCACGCCGAAATACTTTTTGTCGCGCGTAATGATCGCGGACACGAGTGTCCAGCCGAGGAGGTTCATCGACAGAAAGTACATCATGGAGTATGCCGCCGCATTGGGCGAGTCGGGAAATATCGCCTCGAGAAGCGGAACGCCGAGGAACGAGCAGTTTGAGAGCGTCGTTGCAACAGTCGCTATGCGATAGCGGATGTCTTCCTGTTTTTTACGGAACAGCAAAAAGAAAAACCCGATAAACAGCAACTGAACGACGGTTATTATCCCGAAGAAAATCAGTAGATTTATGCCGAGCTCTGCGGTAAAATCGGCTTTGCCGACAGAATAGAGCGTAAGCGCCGGCTGGCATACATACATAAGCACTTTGGAAAACGCCGAAATGCTTTCGGGCTTTACGGCTTTCGACTTTACGAGTATGAAACCGGGAACTGCGACAATCAGCATCATGCCGACCGTCATTAGAGTTATGAGAAAAGTTTGCATAGCTATTATGTTATATCACCGATCGAAAAATAATGCAACGGATTTAGCACACATTATTATGCAAAAAACTGCGACACGCGTGCCGCAGTTTTGTTTACGGGTATATTTACTTTAAAACAAGTTTCGACCTATCACTTGCCCTTCTTGCTTGCCGCAGGTTGCTTCTTGAAGAAGATGAAGTAAAGCGCAACGCCTGCGCCCGCAAGAACGACTACGGCTATGACGATTATAGTCACAATAAGCGCGACATGGCTGTTTCCCTCGGGTTCAGGCAGAGGATCGACAGCGTCTGCACCCGGAGTAGCCGCCGAGATCATATCGTCGGCGCTCACGACTACACGGGGATTTGCGATAACTATGCCGTTGTCGCTGTTGTACTTAGAGACGCGATCGGAAATGAACGAGACCTCTACTACGCTTCCCTTCTCGGCGACGTCCCCGTAAGAAACGGAAAGCTTGCCGCCGGAGACCTTAGACGTCACGTCCTTGCCGTCGAGGAGCACGCGATCGATCTTGTATCCGTTATCCGGAGTAAACGTATATTCAACGCTCTCGCCTGCCGATTTAAGCGTTGTGACGATGTTCTTGTCAATCGCGCCGCCTTCGCCCGAAACCGTCGAGTAAACGCTTCTTCCGCTCGAAACTTTAGAAGAGTCCACAGCGCAGATCATGAAAGGACTGAAGCTGTTTACGGTAGCGATTATGCCGTACTCGGTTATGACGCAAGGAACTTCCTGCACTTCTTTGATAGTGCCGTCGGGATTGCGGGTATAGTGGTAGACCGTGAAAGTCACGCCCTTGTCTTCCGGACCGTAGCCCTCGGGGAATCCGAAGCCGACCTGCATATAGCTTTTGTCAGGCACTTTTTGAACGATGCCGCAAACATGCAAATCTATCTCGTAAGTCGAACTTGCCTTTACGTCGCTTTCGGTCAAAGACGTATCGGACAAAAGTTTGTCTTTCATGTCGTCCGACTCTTCCTTTGAAGGCTCGTTTATGACAAGCATGAGCTGGCTTCTCTGATTGCCGACTATGGGCTGACCGTTCTTATCCTTGAAGTCATCGTTTGCGAGATTGCCCGTGCTTACAAAAGAAGGCTCGCCGAACACCTGCATATAAAGTCTGCCGTCATTGAATACCTTAGGGCAAATAACCTGTTTCAACTTAAAAGTCAAGCTTGCCGCTCCGGGCGCTTTTTCGCTCTTTTTACCGACAAGGTTGGTCGGTATGAAATTATAGGTCATGCAGTTATGCGAGTACTGCTTGCTCGGAGTAAAGTCGAATTCGAGAATGCTCGTTTCCGGCTTCCACACCAAATTTTCGATCTTGATGTATTTGTGGAAATCGTCGCGTTCCGCCGTTACCGTAACGGTAACACCGTCCTTTCCGAGCTTTTCGTCGACATATATCATCTCGTCGCTATACTCTAAGGTAACATGGACTTTTTCGAGCGACTTTATCATGCCCTTTCCGTCGGGCGTCATCTTCTTAACGTAAGGGGGGGGGATGTACTGTCCGTATCCTTTATTCGTATATACGGAACTTACGGCAAGCAAATGGACGTTCGTCAATTTGTCGGGATTATAAGTATACAAAATATCGTCCGGAGCATAGTCGATTACGCCGTACTGAGTATGATTAACCGTGCCGTTATGGTCGAAAATAGTGTACTCCCCTGCAAAGCCTCCATCGTAGTTTTCCTTATAAAACAACGGTTGGCAGAACCAGCGAGACCATGTTTTCCCGTCCGCCGAAGCTCTGTAAACAAGATACTTGCCCTCGTCCATGAGCGTGAGACCGTCCTTGCCCTCATAGCTTACGCCGAGAACAAGCGTTGCCTTTTCTATTCCGTCGTCGGGATCGACAAACGACGTATAACCGAACTTCACTCCGTCTATTTCATTTTCGTCTTCAAACTTAAATCCGCTTCCATCCTCGTTCACACCGTAATTCAACGGACGAAGCGCGGGATACTTAAGCTCGAAGCCCGACGAAGAAATCACGCCGTCCTCGAAATGATTTTTAGAAAGGACTTCTTCTCCGACAAGCAGATATTTTTCGTTGTTTACGTTGCCGTCGTTGTAAGTTACATCGACGCCGTACCACAAGCCGTTTACTTCGACTGCATTCCACATATGAGCTTCGAAGCCCGCCTCGAGTCCCGAAACGGAATTGCCGGAATATGCCGAGCCCTGAACGAGCACGCAGTTGATTCCGAGTCTGTCCATAACGGCTTTGAACGCGCGCGCATATCCGCCGCACATAGCCTTGCCCTTTACAAGTGCGCCGTAAGCCGTGTTTACATACGCCGCATACACATTTCCGCTCGTAGCGTTTTCGTAAGCGCCGTAATCGTATTCGACCGTTCTTACAAGCTCCTTATTCACGAACTTGATCCGCTCGACGGGATCTTCGAGCTTCCTTGCTTCGTTTACAAGCGCGCCGAGCTTATTCTCGTATTCGTCCACCGCAGTCTTGACCTGAGCGGCAGTCTCGAACGCATTGTCGAGATAGTAATTTTCCGCTTTGCCCGTACCGACGAACGCCACGTTCTTGCCGTTTTGCGTGCCCGCAGACAGATAGAGCTTATACACGTCGACATAGAAAAGATCGGGATGATCCATATAAAACGCGTCGCGTGCCGCACCGAAAGCAACGGGGATCTTGGGCGAAGAAGCGTCGAGATATTCGGAAAGTTCTTCGTCGGAAAGAGTACCCGAAGCCACGAGATCGTACTCGTATTTTCCTTCCGCGAATTTGTTTTCGTTCGCCATTTCGAGCATGACGTCGTAAAACTTTTCGGCAAGCGGGCTCTTTGCGAGTTCGCCGTAATAATAACCGTGTTTCGATCCTGCCGAAGCTTCTTCCGCAAAAGAAGTCTTTACGCCGGCAAAGCAGAGCTGCGCGGCCACCGCGCATACCGCGAACATAGCGGTAAGCAACAGCGTTGCAAGCAAGGACTTGCGTTTCGTATTTTCTTTCATAAAAACCTCCAAAAAAGATTTATACCATATAACTATAGTATTTAAAAGCAAAAAAGTCAACCGATTTTATGTCTTATATTCGGATACAAACTCGGAACGGACGCTCTTTAAGCCTGTAAAACGGCGAAAAATGTGTCAATATGGCTTGAAATTCCATTATATATGTGGTATAATATAATACGTCCTTATAAAACATAAATATTTTGTAAGGACCGACGTCTTTTGCGCCTCAAACGCGACTGTACTTTTTGCGTCGCTTCGCAAAAAAAGCCATTGCAAATAAGCTGTTTTGCTTTACGGTATGATTTATATAAAGATATAATAACGAGGTTTTTTTCAATTATGTCTATGAAACGTAATATTTTGGCAGGCATACTGTTTTTGTGTATCGGCGTGGGACTTATTGCGGGCAGCTTGATATACAAGCAAAGCACCGACAAAAAGCTTGCCGCATGGCCGCACGCAAACGCCGTAGTCGTGGACTACGATACGGAATACAAGCGCGACAACAACGGAGACCGCGAGATAATGTACACCGAAATTCTCGAATTCGAAGTCGACGGCAAAACCTACAGAGTCAAATCGACCTCCTCGTCTAATATACGTCCGCTCCTCGGGACGACCAGAGAAATCGCCTACGATCCCGTAAACCCCAAAAACTTCGTCGAAAAATCGACGGCAAGCATAGCACTCATAATCTTTATTATAGTGGGCGCGGCTTTCGCCGTAGGCGGACCGGTTCTTATCGTGACGTCCTTTGTAAAAAGGAAGAAATGAGCTTGCAAGTATAATTACGATTATTTTTTGCCCACGAAGAAATTATTGAATACTACGGAGACAAGCTTGCCGAAAAAGCGGCACAGCACATTGAACGTCAAACCGAGCACGCCTTTGAGATAGAATACCTTTTGCATGAATCTCATAAAGCCGAATTTTCTTTTCAGCTTGCCGACGTGCTTTTTGTATGGCTTCATATTTGCGTGCGCAATCGCTTTTGCGCACTCCCCGCCCGTCGCAAGCCCGTATCTTAGCCCGGACAGCGTGAGAGGATCGCACGCGCCTACGGCGTCGCCGACAAAATATACGTTTCCGTATATTACGGGTGTTCCCGCATACATTGGAGTCATTGCCGAGGTCAAGTTCTCCGTCCCGACGTCGAAGCCCTGCGCTTTCAAAAAATCCGAAAATATCTTTTTATAGTTTCTTTTCTCTGTAAAAACATCGGTCATGCCGACGTTCGTCACGCCTCCGTAGGAGCTTACCCAGGCATAGCCGCGCTTTGTCACGCCGAAGTGAATGTCTATGGATTCGCTTCTGTCGCTTTCAAACGTCATTTGAAGGGCGATGTTGCGCCTTTTCGGCTTCTGATACCTACTGCCGAAGCCCGTCGCTCCGTCCGCAAACACGAGATTGTCATAATAAAGCGTCGTCTTATCCGAGAGCGTAATACGGCTTTTTTCGGGCTCGTGAGATATTACGGACACCCCCTCGACAGTCTCTATGCCCTTAAGCTTTGCGAGCGCGAAAAACTTATCGTCGAGTTCCACCCTGTCGATCTTGCGATTCGTATAGAGAAACTTGTTTGTTATATTGAGACGCTTTTTATTCTTATAAAATATGTTGAAGTCTTTTATGAGCGAATAATTGCACCCCTCTATATCGAGACCGAGTTTTTCGTATGCGGCTTTGGTCTTGTTTGTTATATAACCCGCACAGCACTTATAACGGGGAAAACGGTATTTTTCTATTACGAGAATATCGTCGACTCCGAGAGCCGACAGGTTCAATGCGGTCGATATGCCTGCGGGACCGCCGCCGATTATTATTACTTTTCGGCGGTTTTTCAGCGTTTCCGATTCCATGAAACTCTCCGTATTATCAAATTCGTCCGCATATATATTGTATACCGTTTTACGTCAAAAAGCAACCGTACGAACGAAAGCCGAAAACTTTTTGTCATATAAAAAAGCGAAGCCTTTCGGTTTCGCTTTTTTGAGTTGGGGTATATAAAGTTTTTTGTAGAGGCTTATTTTGTAATTTTATGCGACGAGTGTTAAGACACTACCGACACAATTTTTGTAACTGCTCGTAATCGTAGTGCTTACAAGCTTAATCGTATTATCGGTAACTTCCGCCGTCAAAGTTTTGCCCACACTTGATTTATCATACGGGACTTCAGTGAACGTAAGCGTCAATATATTTCCTGACAATTCGGCAGTAAATTTGTAAGTATAGAGGTCACCTGAATTATAGAAAATACCGCTAATAGAAGAATCATCATCAAACACTATTTTCATTGGCGAATCGTCTCCCCAAACGTCTTTACCTCTGCCTGTATACGTCTGTCCCGCAAATACGCTCTTTCCGAGGAATAATTTGTTTGTTACGTCTATGCCGTACTTTGCAGTCTCATCCGAAGTATATACGGTTATATTCGAACCGCTTACGACATAGGTCGAACCCGAGCCTGCATTGCCGTTGCCGTCGAGGGTAACCGTCGTCGTGCCGTCGGGAAGCGTGTAAGTGCCCGCATAGCCGTCCTGCTCAAGCGTATAAGTACCGTCATTGAGAGATATGACGCGCATAGCGTTTGACGCAACGAAATGAAGCTTTCCGTTCTCGTCAATCGTAACGTCGACAGTTTCGCCGCCCACAGTCAAGTGTCCGTAGCCGTCGGAATGAATACTTCCGAGACTGCCCGTATAATCGCCTGCCGTGCCATCATCAAGAACAAATGTCGTGCCATTGTGACCGAACTTAAACAATTCCGCATTATTTCTCGAAATCGTCATAACATTACCGTTGTTTGCAAAATCGGACATACTCGTGACTTCCGAATCATCGCTTGCTTTCACCGAAACGCCCACATTGCCGTAAACTTTATTTTCATAAACGAAGAAGTACTTATCCTCACCGTTTATTTTAAATTTACCGAGTTTTGTCTTATTGTTGTTCCAACGTATGTAATTAGGCGAATCCGAGGAGGCAAATGCATCATCGTCACTTGCTTTTATCAATACGTACAAGTCGGTCGAAAGAGCCGTACTTGCCGACGTACCGTAATTTGTAACCAATGTTCCGCTTGCGGAATCATAATAAGCATACTTACGACTAGACCCAATCGACAAAGTAACCACTCCGTTTTCATAGCTCTCTATTTTTCCGGTGTATTGTCCCGTTAAATTACCGAATACGTCCACGGTAAGAGTCGCCAAACTCGATCTTAAAGTGCTTGTATCAAATTCGTAACCCTTATATGTTCCCATAAGAGCATGAGGAACAAGCCACTTTGCATAAAGAGTAATGTCGGATTCGGGTATGAATTTGCCGTTCGTCAATACGGCTTCGGTTCCTTCGGCAAAGTCGGACGAAGTATACCAACCGACTAAATACTGACCGTCGTGAGTGAGAGCGGGCAAATCTATTCCGATATTCTTGTTTACCGTCTGAGCTGCCGCACTTTCAAATTCGGTCGTGAACGAAATCGTAACCATAGGCATATTCACGGAGAAGGTTTTCGCCGTCTTATCGAGAGTGAGCTCGAAATACTTCCCGTCGAAATACATATCGGCGGTGTAAGCCGAGCCCGCAGGGGCAAGCGAATACGTGCCCGTCTTTTCTCCTACGGTGACGTTTGCCGCGCCGTCGACTGCAAGCGTTACGTTTTCCGAAAGGAGCGTGCCTGTGTAGTTTATATCTTCGTAACCGTCGAGGGAGACAAAATTGTTGTTCAATCTGCCAAACTTAAACAGTGTAGCACCATCTTTGCTAATCGTAAGAATTTGAGCGTCGGAATAAATCTTCTCGAAATCGGTAAGTTCGCTTCCGTCCGCTTTTTTCGCTGTCCAAGAAATGCCGCCGTAAACTATTCGATTATAGATAAGCAGCTCTTTCGTCGCATTATCCGAATACGTAACGCGAACAAGTTTTGTGCATCCTTTGTCCCAAGCGTTGTTAAATGAACTAATCGCGCCTACTTCGCCGTTAATCTTAACAAAGAATTTAATATCGTGATAAGGTTCTTCAGTCTTTCCTGACGAATAATCGAAATAAAGAACACCGTTTGCGAGGTCGGCTCCACCTTTGCTAAGGCTACCGTTGTTATTCAAAACAAATCTTCCCGTTTGTTCGTTATATTCTTCTATAACTCCGTTTGTCTGACCCGAAGCTTTTCCATACTCATCGATAGTTAAAATGCCGGAAGTTGCAGAATATGTATCCGTCTCTTTCACTATACCCGTTTCACTCGGATCGAGGTTTGCATAGCGATATGTACCGTAAAACGCATGAGGCTCACCCCATTTTGCGTAGACGGTCGTATCTTCAGTCACAAGCGTCTCACCCGAAATCCACTCGATTTCCTCGTTAGACTGTGAAAGCGTATACCAAGAAATAAATTTGTTACCTGTTTTGACGGGTCTTTCGAGAGTCTTAGCGGTCTTCCAAGGGAGTTCGAAGGAGCCGTCTGCTTCGCCGTTGTTGTAGACGACGGTGAGCGTAACGGCTTCATGCCACAATGCGTAGAACGTCGTATCGCCCGTGAGCGTCACAAGATATTGTCCTTTATCGTTTGTCGCAACCGCATTTTCATGTGCCGCGTCAGTGAACCAACCGCCAAAGTATTTTTTCTGTGCGCTTGCATTGGGAACAGGAAGGTCGTAAGGTACGTTTATGTTTACACGCTTGCTCGTTTCGAAACCTTCGAGCGTAACGTCACCCAAATCGAGATTTACGTCAACCTCGACAAACTCCATAGTCGCCGTCTTTGCCGACGTATCGAGGGTCATGCGGTAGTATTCGGATCTGTTTGCGAGATAGACGTCGTAGATGTTGCCCGAAACCGCAGCGTACGTTCCGCTCTTTTCGCCGTAAACCATGCCGCCCATACCGTCGAGCTTGAGCGTTTCGCCTGCCGCCGTATACACGCCGTAGACGGCGTCGAGGTCGTACCATGTTTCTTCGGTTTTAAGCGTGGTCGTAGTCTCGCCGTCATCGTAATCTTCGCCGTCGCCGTAGTCGCCTTCGCCGTCGCCGTAGCTGCCCGAGCCGCTCGACGTGACAAGGGCAACAGTGATCTTGACGCCGCGTGCAAGAACGACCTCGTTGCCTGCCGCTTTAACGACGATCGTAAACGAATATGTACCGACTTGAGTTCTCTTCTCGTTCATGAAATTGTCGAAATCGGTAAACGTAATCGCTTCTCCGTATGCGTTTTCGAGGCTGACGTTCGAATGGATCCTGTCGTCGAGCACAAGCGTCGTTCCGTCGGATATGACGAGAAGGCGCGAATGTGCGCTGTTGTAGTCTGTAGCAAGGATTCTGAACGCCGAGACGTCATTCACATCGCCGTCCATTACGAAAGCCGTAAAGGAAGTCGAAATAGTGCTCGACAATTGATAGTCGATTAGAAGCACTCCCGAAGCCTCGTCGAACATGAAGTAGTGTATAGAGTTGTCGGCGTCCGACTGCCAGGTGATGAGCTGCGTATCTCTGTTGTAGCCGCTGACCTTACCTCTTATCTCGGTATGGTTAGCGCTTCCGAGGTTGTTGTCGTAATCGCCGACGATGTTACCGTTCTCGTCTATCTTGAGCGTATAGCCCGTGCCGTAGACGCCCGAACGTATAGAGGAGCCCTTATACTCGCCGTAGTATGCTGCAAGAGCTTCCCACTTCGCGCGGATAGACAAGCCGTTGTACTGAGCGTTAAGAACGGAAGTCGTGTTGAGGTCTCTGTAATCCGTCGAGCCCTGCGCCACCGCTTCCCAGCCCATGAACTGTCTGCGGTTCTCCTCGTCTATTTTTTCTATCACGGGAAGCAGGTTGCCTATTACATCGCCCTCCGCTCCGTATATTGTCTCGGTATTTCCGTCAACCGTAACGGTGAACGTGACCTTACCTTTCCACACCGCATAAAGCGTCTTGGTATTGTGTTCTCTCTCAGGTTTAAAGTCGCGCGGAACAAGCTGTGTGCCTGCCTCGTCGAACGCCCAACCGACGAATATGAGCGAAGAATCGCTCGTCGTGGGAACGGGAAGTTCGGCAACGACCTTTATTCCGTACGTCTTTTGCTCGGGAGTGACGGCGCCGTTTTCGCCCGCATTGAAATGAAGCGTGATTTGAGGAGCTTCCGTCCGATGTTCATTTCCTTCAAGTAAATTAACATTGTAAAACACTCCGCCGATAAACGCTTCTATCGAATTTTCGCCGACAGTGTAAGTTCCTTCTACGCCTTCAAGCGTTATTTTGCCGAAGCCGCTTATTACTATCGTTCCCTGCACGGACGACGTATCTTCGGGAGTATAGACGCCCTCTTTGCCGTCGAGAATATTCATCTTCTCGCCGTCGTGACCGAAGCCGTGAAGCTTTTCGTCATTCTTTATTACGTAAACGCAGGAAGCGTCGAAGCACATATCGGCTGCGACGGCATTACCGGACATATCCTTGAAATCAACGCCGAATACCACGGTATCGTTGTAGACGAAGATATTCACGCCGGTGCCGGACTTGCCCTCGTAGGTTATTGCCATTGCTGTATTTACGCCGACAGTCCACGATGAAGCAATCGGAGTGGTCGAAGTGCTGTATGCGCTCTTTACCTCGGTGGGCGTGCCTTCTATGCCCTCGTCGGCGTCTGCGCCCACATTCACGATCTCCGTCTTGTACTCCGTCGTAAGAAGGAATACATAGTTATTGTGCAGCATGACTATGAAATCGGTTTTGCCGCTCATGTCGACATAGCCCTTGTATGTGTCGCCGGCTATATTTATGGAAACCTCGCCCGTAGAGGGGTCGACCATGGTGACCTTCGTCCCTCCCATGAACGGATATGCCGACGAGTCCGCGTCGCTTCCCTTTTCGTCGAGAGCAAGCTCGGCTCTGTTCCAGCTCGTCTGGACGGAGCATACCTTATTGTAGTCGCTTGTACCAGCCATAAATCCGAGCGGATAGTAGGTCTTGCTATCGTAAGGCGCGACGAGCTTGGGCTTACTCGAATCCTCCTCGAACACCGTAACATAAGCGCTTGTATAGCGTATGCCGCCCGACTCGTTGTAGGACGCGTCAACGGAAGTTGCCGTCCAGAAACTCGTGTCCGTAAGAACGGGCAATGCGACTGTTTCCTCGCCGCCGTCGTTTGCCGTACAGTAGCGGACAGCTACGCCTGCCGTCGTCTTTGTGGGAGCGGTTCTTATCTCCCACCGAGCGCCGTCGAACGTGTGCGCGATCTTGGGGAGCGTAACCGTAACTTTGCCGTATTCGCTCGCATAAACGGCACTGCCCGTATCGACGTGGGTCGGATTCGTGCGTTTCTCGACCGTCCACACGCTTGCGTCGGAAAGCGCGGGAAGCGCCGCCGTTTCCTCGCCGCCGTCATTTTCCGAGCACGTTCTCTTTGCCGTGCCGCCGGCTTCGAGCGTGGGCTCGCTCGTGATTATCCAATCGCCGAACGTATGCGCTACTTTGGGAAGCGTAATTGTCACTTCTCCGTACGCGCTTGTATAAACCGCACTGCCCGCCGTCGTGTGAGTAGCAGGCGTCGAGCTCTTTTCCGTCCATACGCTTGTATCGGAAAGTGCGGGAAGCGTAACCGTATCTTCGCCGCCGTCGTTTGCCGTACACGTCCTCTTTGCCGTGCCGCCCGCCTCGAGCGTGGGCTCGACCGTAATAGTCCAATCGCCGAACGTATGAGCAAGCTTCGGGAGCGTAATCGTTACGGTCACATAAGCGCTCGTATACTTCTTGGAGCCGTCCGCAACGTGCGTTGCCGCCGTCTCCGAGACCGTCCAGAAAGACATGTCGCTTAAGGGCTTAAGCTCGACTTCTTCGGCGTCGTCACCGTCCTTGCACTTTCTCTCCGCAGTTCCCGCCGTCGTTTCGGTCGGCGCAATCTTTACGGTCCACTCCCCGTACTCGTGCTTGTGGCACGCGACGAAAAGCGTACTTGCGGAAAGCAAAAGAGCAAAGACTATTACAAGCCATTTGAACTTTGTTTTCATTTTGTTCTCCTTCTTTCAAACCATTACTCTGAGCTGACTTTCTTTCCAATCATATAACTTAAAAAGCATATAACCGATTTTATATTTTTTAACTTACTGCTCTTTTGTTTCTTGTTCTTAATACAATATCCTCGGTTACAATCCCCTCGGTCACCTTCGGTGACAGCTTCTCTTATCAAGGGAAGCCTTTTTTTAAGGATTATACGCCTGCGGAGATCACGCTTAATCCGTCCACGATGTTGCCCCACGCCGATATGCGCACGTGACTGACGACGCCGCTTTCCGAAGTTATCTTCAATAGCGCGCCCGAAGCGGTGATGCTCGTTCCCTCGACAAGTTCCACCGTTGCCTTTTCGCCGAGGCTCGACGCCGTAGACGAGACTATATACGTGCTTATTCCGCCGCACGTAAACTCGCGCAAAACAAGACCTTTGCCGCCGACTGCTCTCGTAGTTCCGCTCTTGAAGTAGTCGGAGAACTGCATTGCGCCTCCGAAGCGCACGCTTATGAGTCCGTCGGAAACGAAGCTGCCGACGCCGTAGAGATATTCACCGAGAGCGCCGAACGCCTTTATTACAAAAGAATTATCCTCGTTTACCGTGACGCTGCCCGTGAAGTTCGAGCCCGCATAGGTCACGAAAGCTCTGCCGTAGCTGTCCATCAAAAGGCTTGCCGACGAATATATGACGCCTGCTCCGCCTATGCTTATAACCGGACTTTCGTTCGCTGTTTTTTCGAGCACCTGAATGGAATAGTAGCTTTCGACCGTAGTCCCGCCGACGGGTATGCGCAATATGAGTCTGTAGAAGCCGGGAGTACCGAAAGCGACCTTGCTCGTATCGAACTTAGCGGAATCGGACTTATCCGCGTCGCTCCAGACGCCGTTCTTATCGATTATTTCAAACGCTTCGAAAAGTCTCGCCTTACCCTGCACTTCCGTGCCTGCGCCGATCGTAAACGACTTTATGTGCACTATGGCTCCGTCGGTTATTACGGTGTTTTCGAACGACGTCCCGACTATGTCGAGTCCCGTAAATTCCTTTACCGTCAGCGTGTTGAGAAGCGTGCCTATATAGAACTTGGATTCCTTGCCGTATTCGAAGCGTATGCCCGTATCGAGATAGCGCACGGTGAGCTCTCCTGCGCTCGCCGTATAGCTTATCTTCGTCTTGACGCTGGAATTTTTATCGAACTGCACGCAGCCGTGCCCGTAGCCGTCGAGGAAATAGGCTATGTCGCCGCTTTCGTATCTGCCGAACAGATTGTCTCTTTCAAGGAGCTCGAACGTGTTTGTTTCGGGATAGAGCTTGAATTTATAGGATACCACCCCGATACTGTCGTGAGCCACATAGGAATTGAGCGTCAGAATATCGGTCGCAAGGTCGAGTCCGCCGCCGACCATATAGTTGGTGATCTCGAAGTTTGTGCCGAAGGCGCCGAATACCACTTCGCCGTCCACCGAATAGGAATAACCGGAACCGAGCGAACGAAGCTCGGCGGGTTTGCCGTTTACCGTACCCGTGAAGCGTTTGCCGACATAGGGATTGACCGCCGCCGAGATGTTTATTTTGCCGACATTCGAATCGGTCATCGTAAATTCGTAGGTCTCGCCGTCCAATTCGAGCGAAGAGACTACGCCCTCTACCCTCGAGAAGTTATCGGCAAAGGTCACCTCTCCCCAAACGACTTCGTATGCCGTGTCGGTAGAGTTCTTTTCCGAGAGGCGAATTTTGAGCCCATACCACATACTTTCCTTGCCGTCGGGCGAGACGAGCTCGCACACGTCGATACTATAGCTCGGATAGCTCAATGTGAGCACGTGCGACGCGGAATAGTTTATTATCACCACGTCGGGCACGAGCCATTTGTTCATGTTGAAATAGATCATCGGACGCTTATACTGATTATATCCGAGATTGAGCGAATTGTCGGGTATGAGCACGGCTGTGCCGTCCGAATAGTGCATCGTGTATTCGTTGGTATAGTAATAAACAGACAAAGTATTCTCGTCTATGCTGCGGATATTCGTACATTCCTTGCCGTGCAAAGTTATCCTGCCGTCCTCGTATATGACGAGATCGCTTATGCGAGAGGAGAGCGAGGCGCGCGACGCGTCGAGAACGCGTGCCGAATACTCCGTTCCTCCGCTTTCCATGCCCCAATATTCGTCGCTGTAGTCGTCGTCTTCGTCCTCCGGCGGTGTGAGCGAATCTATTGTCTGTAATCCCGTCTTATATCTTCCTACGATGTCGCTTCCGTATACGGTCACGCAGGCAGTGGCGCGCACGCCCTTATACTCCGCCTCCACCGTATACATTCCCGCCTTGAACGTATTGACATAACCGCTTATCATATCCTGCGTTACGGTTACGGGCACGCCGTTTTCCGTAATCTCGAACAGATCGGCAGTGAACACCGTCGTCTTTCCGAAAAGCGCAATGCTCGCGGGTACAATGACGATATCCGACTCGATAACGACGAAATAGCTTACCGAAACGGGCTCGGCTTCCGCGCCGTAGACGTAGAGATCGAGCTCGACCGTCTGTTTTTCCACGCTCGTAAAATCGAGCGGCTCGGAGACGACTTCGGCATAGCAGGCGTTTATGAGCTCGGACTGCTTTTTGTCGAGCGTGAGAGATTGATTTATCCCGTTTATCACGAGCATTACGTTCGAGAACACGTCGTAACTTTGCGTACCGCTCGAAAGGCTGACCGTTTCTTCTTTGAGATCGAGCGTATACTCGACGTCGACTACGCTGTATGTTATCGTCTTTGTTACGGTCGTAAAATTCACGTCGAAGAAATCGGGAGTTTCGGTGTTGTAGTTGACAGTGATGGTGGCGGTGTACTCGCCCACACTGTCGAAATCCACGCCGCTTGCGTCGACGCACCGTTCGACGTCGCCATAGCGTATGCCGTTTATCGTGACGATAAAATCGCTGCCGAACGAATAAGTGCTCTTGTTCGTTCCCTTCTTTATCGTGACGGTATCTCCGTTCGCGTAATTTATGACTACGCCCATGACGACTTTCACTTGCGCCGTGTAAGTCTTTCCCTCGTAGGTGAGCGTTATGACGCTCGTACCCTCGTGCGAATAGTCTACGGTACCGCTCAGCATATCGTAAGTGACGGGGATCCTTTCGCCGCCGCGCATGATCTCGAACAGCGTCGTGAGATCGAGCGTTCCCGCGTTGGGATAGGTCTCGACATTCTTTGTCGAAACGGCAATTTGAAACTCGGGAACGACCTTGACGCTTGCCGTCGCCGTTCCGCTTGCCCCGTCGCTCTCGTAAGAAAGCGTCACATCGTAGGTGTTGTTCGCTTCGGCGTTTTCAAGCGCGGACGTATCTATCATCGACGCCGCGGTCTCCACGACCTGCATATCGACATAAACGGTAAACAGAGTCGTAAAGTCGAAACTGCCGAGTTCGTTCACGGGTATTTCCTTGAGCGCGTAAGACTTAACAATTCTCACGTCGTGATCGTCCGTTATGACGACCTTGACGCTTGCCGTCTTGTCTCCGAGCCTTACCGTATACGTGTATTCTCCGGGTTCGGCTTTGACGTCGCTCGTGACCATATCGTCGGTTATTTCCGCCTTTACGCCGTTTACGGTCGCGGAGAAAAGATTTTTGAAATTAAATTTCGGGTAGATATACTTAGATACGGTCACTTCGCTTTCGAGTGCGGAAAGCGCGTATGCGTTTTTGACGACTTTGACGCTTACGCTCGCTTGCTTCGAGCCGTAACCGCATTTTACCGTATATCTGCCCTCTTCGGCTTTGACTGCCGAGCTGTCGATATATTCTTTAAGCACGTCGACAGGCGCGCCGTCCTTTTTTATTTCGAACAATGAGGTGAAGTCGTAATTTTCGATTTCGTAAGTTTCCAGCGTAATTTCGTCCTTAAGCGGCGTTATCCGAATGTCTGCGGTTGCCGTAACGGTTACCTTCACGCTTGCCGTCTTGCCCTTGTAGCTGCAGCTTACGGCATATTCGCCGGGCTCTGCTTTTACGGCGCTCGAATCTATGTATGAGGCGAGAACCGCAAGCACGTTGCCGTCCGCCTTTATTTCGAACAGCACGGCGAAGTTATAACCTTCGACCTCGTCCGCAGAAAGAGAGATGCTCTCGCATGAAGCAGTGACGCTTATGTTCGTATTGTCCTCGGGCAGAGGATCGTCGCAACCCGAGCAACCCGAAAACACTGCCAACAGCAGTCCGAGTAAAGCCGCCAATATTACATAAATTCGTCTTTTCATGATACTTTCCTCATTTTGGGTATAGCCGCAGTCCTTTTTTTTCGACTGCGGCTTTCCCACCGAATAGTTACTCTCTTTTCACGTCCTTCTTTTGTAAGCGATCCGAAACTATTTGCTCAGCGTCCAATCGCCGGCTTTATAGATGTAGACATAGAAGAATTTCGTATTGATATTCTGAACAACCACCATAAGTCCCGTCGTATTGTTCACGAACGAAACATAGCGATTGCTTTCATTTTTCATATCGGTATTGACTTCGTCCCTAACATAGCCGACCTTTGCGAGTTCCGCCCCGAGCGACTCCATAAGTCCCTCGTAATCGCGGGGCTTATAATACTCGTCATAGTCGTCGGTCGAGATATTGAAGCTTACGAAATCGATATAGGAGGGCGCTTCGTCCGTACCCTTGTTTCTCCAATCGTGCGAAACCGTGCGGCTCATGTTGTCGCCGAACACATTGATGAAGAGACCGGGAGCGGGAACGTCGTTTACGCTGTCCTTACCGAATATAGCCTTTACGACCGTTTCGCCGTCCAAATGATTGTCGGGCACCAACGTGCTGTGACCCGGACGGTAGTTTATGGTGATCTTGTTCCACTCGTTGGGTATCACTCTCTCCACATAATCGGAGAACGCGCCGTCTATAATAGACGTTTTGTTTACGTCGGTATAGCGCGTCGTAACGTAGCCCATATAGGTGCCGCCGACTATGCTGTACGGATAGCGCGTCGATATGATGTCGCCGGAGGGGCTGACGGTTATCGTAAAGGTCGTCGAAGTGGAAGCCGACGCGTCGCTTGCGTATCTGTACATGGAGACCTCGGGAGCCAACTCACCCGATATGGAGCTGTCTCTGAGCACGAACGTATGGTTATTGCCGGAGTACCCAACGGACTCGAACACTTCGGGAGCGAAATCCCATGCGGGAAGAATGTCGCCGATCTCGCCGTAAATTCTCTTGACGCCCTTAAGCGCGCCCTTTGTGCCGTCCGCGTTTTCGACATAGCTGTCGTATTCGAACTGCTCGTAATATTTCTCGGTTGCGCTTGCGCCGGCAGCCGTCGTGTGATAGCCCGTATATTCCTTTTTGTAGGGCTTGCCGTCCATGGTCGAGGAATACATACTCGTCGTCTCGACAAGCACGTCGACGTCGGTAATCCAACCGCGTGCGCCGACAGTACCCTGCGAATCGGTGCCGTTGGAAATGCCTTTGCGAGCAACCGCCTCTTTAACCCCGCCGCCTATCTTTGCGGGCGTATTGAGCTCGTACTCGCCGGAATCGGTGTCGGGCTGGTTCGTCGTAACGTCGGTTGCCGCCCAGGTATAGCTTTCTGCTGCTTTCATCTTGGCAAGCGCGCTTCTGAGGATCTCGGTGCTTTCGTCCGCCTCATACACTTTGGGATCGGACACAGTCGTCTCGCCTATTTTCGAAAGAGTGAGCGTGACGTCGGTATAGCTCAATTCGTTGGCGTCGGCAGGGTCGGTCGTGTCGTAAACCATGAGAGTACGCGCACGAACCTCTATTATCTTGCCGTCTTTTACAACGAGATAGAAGTACATGAACGAGTCGTCACCGCTCTCGAGCATGGGCGTAAGGCTTACCGTAAGGTATGCCATGAGCCACAAATCGCCAGAAGGGCTCATATCCTCGTAGTTGATGTCGTATGCGTAAACTTCGGCTCCGTCCGTACGAAGCTCTTCCGCGTCGAGATCGCGCGAGAACTTTCTTATCTGCAAGTCGCCGAGGCGATTCCAAAGGCTCTGCGTCTCCCAAAGCACGGGCACGCCGAACGCGTCCTTGATCTGCTTGCCGGTCGGAGTGTTGTTTTTATCGATGTACACTTTGTTCACGGGAGAGCCGGACAGACCGTTCGCATTGATGACGGTGCCGCTGCCCTTCTTGTACATATCGGAAATTACGTTTTCCTCATTACCCTGAGCCCACCATTCGCCTTTCCAAGCTTCCTCGCTCATCTCGACTCTCATCTCGTAGACGTTGTCGCTGTTGTTCATCGGACGATTGATGTTTTCGTAATGGTCGACCACCGTTCCCGTTACGGTAATGCTGGGATTGCCTATTTCCGCTATCATTTCGGAAGTGAGGTTCTCGACCGAAGTATCGTTTACCGGCGGACGAAGCGTGAACGTGAACGCGCCGCGAACCGTCTGATCCTCCAAGGAGGTGGCCGTTACGCTTACGGGAGTGCTTGCGCCCACATCGCCCGTCATAGTGACGACGCCTGCGGACGTTACGGTAAGGAGACTCTCGTCGCTGCTCTTAAGATTGTAGCCGCCCTCTTCCGCGCCCGTGACCGTGACGGTAAGCTGAGCGGTGTCGCCCTTTCTGAGCTCCTTTTTGTCGGCAGTCACCGAAACGGTTATCGCCGCTTTGGGAGGAGTGACCGTGAAGGTTATCGTCTGCGCTTTTTTCTCGTCGGCGGCGGGAGTTACGGTTACGTCTACTGCCGTGTTCTCGGTCACCGTTCCCACGGCGCGGACAATGCCCGCCTCGCTTACCGTAAGAATTTCGGGATTGGCGCTCGTATACGTGACCGTTAAGTCATCCGTACCCGTAAGTTCGACGTCGATCGCCGTTGACTGTCCTCTCGAAAGAACGGTTTTTTCCGCCGATACCGTCAGTTTGATACCGCCGCAGCCCGCAAGACACGACATTATGCCGAGCGACAGGACAAGCGCGAGTATCACCGATACCGCATTCGAGAAAATACGTTTGCGTGTTTTCATTGTTATATCTCCTTTTTTTTATACCGTTTTGTATGAACGCCTTATGCTCGTTCGCCTTCCACCGATTTACGCACGTGAATGTACAAATCGAGTTCGTTGTCTTCCACGTCTATGACTATGTTCGTGCCTTCCTTCACCCAATGTCCGCGCGCGTTTAACTTAAAGCCGTTTTCTTTAAGGAATGTTCTCACCTTCGCAAGCGAGCTTTCTATGGAGTAATTCGAATCGAGCGGCACATCGTAATAGAACGACACGCTCGGAGCATACAACGTGGAACCGTTGTCGAGAGGAACGCCCCTCGGGATATACGCACCGAAGCCGTAGGAATCTCCGAGCACTTCGCTGAAGAAAGGAATCTCCACGGTGTTGTCATCGAAAAGCTTTTCTCTCATATACGTAAGCGCTTCGAAGCCCTCTTCGTCATCGGGATCTTCGCGAATCACAAGGTCGCTCCACGACGTCGGCAACTGTCTGGTCTCGAATGCCACGTTTACATCATCGGGCAAAGTCGCGGTTTCGTAATCGAATTCGAGTTCAATTATTCCATACATATAATCTCCAACATTATATACGAACTCCGCGCGTACTATATAGCCGTCCTTGACATACACTCTCGGCGGTACATAATAGCCATCATAGGTATCGGAAGCGAAAATACCGAACATTGAGATATCATTGCCGAGACTCTTATAGAAAGTCGAAGCAACGCCCACCATGAAGCTGTCGACGGCATACATCGTTTCGCCCGTATCGGGGAACGGGAAATAAGTCCTGAATATCTCTGCGGAGAAAGCAAACGAAGGCTTTGCATCCGAGAAATCCTCGGCATATGCGCGTGTCGCCTCGTACGTAACCGTTCTGTTCGCCCCTTCTCCCGAATACGTTGCGCTAAAAGCATTGTAGAGATTTTCGTTTATTTTCTTATATCCGTAAGGGGTACCCGACGGTATATAAGTGTAAGGATTTTCGTCGTCTCCCTTGTTTTCTGTAAACGTAAAAGGCTCGAAATATATCAGGTCTTCCGTCACGGTCTCCTTATATCCGTCACGAATATTGTAGTATCCAAGCATACGGTTGACTTCTTTATTTCGCATAATTACGGTGTAAGAAGCTGCATTTCGCGTATTCTCTATCGCCGTTTCGAGCGCGGGATGAACTTCCTCGTCGCGCGAATAGGTCGTGAGTTCGGGCACTTCCACCGTATCGCCTACGGTTATGAGCACGTTGAGATCCTTGACTGCCCTGCGCTGAGCCATAAGAGTATAGTCGTCCGCACTGACCGCATGGACACCGACTACGGCTCCTCTGCTTATTATGAGACCGAGACTTACGGGCTTGAACTCGTAAGGATTTGCCGAGCTTATGACTCTTTCCATAAACGGGTCGCTGTCGCCCTTTTCCTTATATCTCCATTCCCAAGCCGATTCGACGAACTCGAAGTCGTCCACCGTAAGATTTCCGAGGCTGTTATACATACCTCCGTCAACCCAGGATATGACGTCGCCTGCTTCGTCCAAAGCGGGATAGAACTCCTCCGTGTTCATATAGCTGATACCGACGTAATTTGCGTTTCCGTCGACGTTGCGATAGAACAGTTCGGATTCGCCGCCCGTCAAATCGTTGTCGTATACGGTGTACCAGGTCGTGCCGTCCATTGCCGTCATCACATTGTAGGAAACCGTTCCGTCAAGCGTAGAGGTCAAGCCCATCGTATAGTATTTGACTTCCATATAGCCGTCGAAAGACACATTGTCGCCTTCGAGAGCATCGAGCATGGTCTGAGTAAGCACGCTCTTTGCAAGCACTTCCACTTCCATGTCCTTATAGCTTTCGGGATTTGCGTTGCTCGTCGCACGTATGACGATCTTTTTATCGGAATCGACTGCATCGGTCTTAAGATTGCCTTGAGCGTCTATCGAAGCGATGCCTCCGCCCTCGACCACGCTCCAAGTGACGCTCTTGTCGTCGCTTCCGTCGACGTTTACGGTCGCCTTGTATTTTACGGTGAGTCCGCCGCCCACGTTGCGCGGTCCGTCGATGAGAACCTCTGCCGTAATCTCGGGAGGAAGAATAACTGCCGTCGCCATGAACACCGCGGCTTTGCTCGGCGCGCTGTCCTCATAGCCCTCCGCGCGAGCAGTTACGGTCACTCGGAAATCCTTGTCGGTAGGCGCCTTGTAAGTCGTCTCCGACGTCTTGAATTCCTCGTTGTTTATTTTGAGAACATACTCTGTCGCATTTTCGACGGCGCTCCAGGTTATGGTGCCGTCGTTTGCCACGGCTACGTCATTGGGCGTAGCGAGCTGCTTGCCGCAAGCGACAAGCGAAAGCACGGACAGCGAAAGCACTGCCGCAAGCGCGACGCTCAGAATTCTCTTCAAAATCGTTTTCTTCAATTTCTGTCTCCTTTGTCGGACTCTTCCTCCGACGCCGCTCTTCTCGCGCGTATGCGCAGGAAAATTGCCGAAAGTACAAACATAAGCACAAGTGCCGAAGCCGCCAAAGAGCTTGCGGCGCCCGCAAGCGAACAGCTGCAACCCGAATCGCCGGGATCGGGCTTCTCGAGGTCGGGACCTTCCGGCGTCTTGCTCGGATTATACGCTTCATAAAGCGCGTTGTATTTGGTAAGGTCGAGTATGCCGCGCTCGTCTACGGTGAGCTTTGCCATGTCGGCGGTTATCTCGTCCATAGCGGCTCGGACGCTTTCCGCAAAAGTCTCGGGAAGAGCGTCTATCTTAGCCTGCAACGTGCGCACCGCATAGTTCGAGTTTTCTATCTTCAGGCGGACTATTCTTGCCCTTGCCGCCTGCACGGCGTTTGCCATAGCCGTCCATTCCTCTTCGGTATAGCCGTATTTCGAATAGTCCTGCTTTACGGCATTGTAAGCCGTAAGCGCCCTATCTACAAGCCTTTCGTGCGCCATGGTGATCAAATCGATTGCCATAATCTCGCGGGCATAGTCGACAAAGTTGTACATATTCGTCTCTTGCGCTTCGTAATCGCTGCGCTTTGCCGAGGAGAGCTTTCCGAAGTATACCTCGTATATCAAGTTATCGTAGCCCGTAATGTTGGAATTTGCGGGTACGGTCATGTTTATGGGAAGTTTCTTTCCGACCAGATTTATAAAGTTGAAGTACAAGAACTCATACTCGAACAGATCGAAGTTTCCCTGCAAAAGCTCGTATCCCGGATCGGACTCCGTAAGCGACGTCGGATAGTTGTTTGCATTCCGGCTGTTTATAAACCAATTCTCGAGCGTGGGCGCCGCAAACGAGCGGAATTCTACGCTTTCCAGCCTATCGTACCCGTAGAAGGCGAAATTGCCTATTATCTTGAGCGAATCGGGAAGCACTATGTTTCTGACGTTGGAATTCGAGTTGCCCGCATAGGCTTCTATTCTCACCGTTCCCTCTTTAACCGTAAGCGTCGTAGACGTCTTGGCGCTCGGCACCGCCTGAAGCTGGAGCTTTCCCGAAGGAAGCGTTATGTAAAGCGAGCCGTCGTCGAGCAGAGCGTAGTCGTTTATCTTTCCGCTTGTCGAGTGTTTGTCGGAGAGGTAGAAGCTCGTAAGGCGAGGTATGCCGCCCCTCGTGTCGCAATAGAAAGCCATTATTCCCACCTTCTCGAGCGAATCGGAGAAGGCGAAGCTTGCGAGGTTGTAGCAGTTCATGAACGCCGCTTCCTCTATCACCTTGAGGTTGGGCGCGTCGAAGCCTGTGATGTTGTATGCGCTCTCGAAACCGTGCAAGCCTATATACTCGAGCTTGGGCGCGTCGATCTCTCCGTAAACGGACGACTCCGCAAATGCCGCCGCGCCTATGCTCACGACATTTTCCAGACTGAGCGTCCTCAAAGAAACGCAACCTCTGAACGCGCTGTCGCCTATTACGGTTATGTTGGACGTATTTACGGTATCGAGACTTTCGCAGCCTATGAACGTGAGTATGCCCAGATCGGTTATGCCGGCGGGAAGCGTGACTTTCGAAAGCTCCGCGCAGAAGCCGAACATGATGTTTCCGAACTTCTCGACGCTCGAGGGAATGACTATTTCGCGCAATCTCGAGCAGCCGAGGAACGCGCCGTCGCCCATTTCCTTGAGAGTTGCGGGAAGAGTTATCTCGATAAACGCCGCGCCCGTACCATCGTCCTCGTATCTTGCAAACGCGCCTTCGCCGAGCTTTACGAGCTTGGGAATACTAACCGCGGAAAGCGCCGCGCACTCGCCGAATGCGTATGTGCCTATTTCGGTCACTTCTGCGAGGTTTGCCGTTATGAGCGAAGTACAACCGTAGAACGCCTGAGATTCTATTACTGCGTCGTGCTTACTTAAATCTATATCCTTCAAAAGCGCGTCGCCGTAGAAGCAAGCGATTCCGAAATGAACGCCGCCCGCCGCAGGCATATGAACCGTAGTAAGAGCGTCGCAACGCTGGAACGCACCGAGACCGAACTTTGCGTTCGCGCCTACGGTGACGACAGTAAGCTTGCTTCTGAAGAACACGCCCTCGCCGTAAACGGAGTTCGCCCCCACCGACGCCGATGTAAGACCGGTTTCCGCAAAAGCGTAGTCTCCCACGTCCTCCGCAGACTCGAGGTTTTCTATTTCCTTGAGCTCGGCATTGCCGCGGAACGCATTGTTGCCGATCGTGATTTTACAGCCGGTCGGGAAAACGACGCGCTCGAGCTTATTGCACGAAGCAAACGCATAGCTTCCGATTTCCGTATTTCCTGAAACGATAAGCGCCGAAATATCCGTGCCGGCGAAAGCGCTCGGCGCGATTTTGGTTATCTCGGAGGGAAGCGTGTATTCGCCGAATGTTGCGCCGACCGCCGCAAGCACTGCGGTTTTGCCGCCGTCTGTAAGCAGAAGTTTTCCGTCTGCGCTCACCGAGTATATACCGCCCTCGGCAACAGTGAATTTCTTTATATTAGTGCCGCCGAAAAGCGTGCCTATCGACTTAAGAACCGTATCTTTGCCGAAAGCCACTTCTTCGAGGTTTTTGCAATCTCCGAATATGGCGTTGCCGAGCGTCACCGCGCAGTTCGGAAGAGTGATCTTTTTGAGATTTTCGCACCCTTGGAATACCTGTGCGCCGATGCCGTCGACCTTGCCGAGAATATTGACCGTTTCGAGCAGCGAGCACTTCGAGAATGCGCCGCTTCCGATCGTGACGAGATCGTTGTGAATATTTACCGTCGTAAGGCGTGCGCAATCGGCAAAACAGAACTGCGGTATTTCGACGGTTTCGTAGACATCGACGGTCACGAGTCCGCTTCTTGCGAACATCTCGCGCGAAAGCTTGGTGTTTGCGGTGAGCTTGACGCTTCCGAGCTGCGTGCAACCTTCGAATACGCCTCTGCCCGTATTGCGAAGAGCCGTGAGATCGACGGACTCGAGCGCGGAGCAGTTTTTGAAAGCGCTTTCCCCTATAGCGTACGCTTTGGAGAGATCTGCGCTTTCGAGAGAGGTACAACCGTCGAACGCATGAGCGCCGATCACTTCCGCCTCTCCGAGATTGTTTACGACTTTGAGATTGACGTCGCCGGCAAAGGTGTACTCGCGGACGAAACGTATCGTCGAAGGAAGGGTCACGCTTTCGAGCCCCGTACAGTTATAGAACGCGTACTTTTGTATATCCTCGACGCCGTACGGCACCGTGATCGAAGTCACCGTCGTATTCGCCTGCGGAATTTTGTTTGCGTCGTAGTCGTCCTCGTCGACATAGATGGTGTTGTCGGTCGTATAAAGACAGAAAGCGTACGGTCCTATATAGCTTATACCCTCGTCGTCGGGTATTACGACGTCGCCGCCGAGTCCCTTATAGGCAACGAGTATTCTGTCTTCGATGACAAACGGGTTCTTTACCGTTATGTTGATGCTCGCAAGCTGATTCGAGCCCTGCACCCTTACGGTTATCGTAGCGTTGCCCTCGGCAAGAGCGGTTATAAGGCCCTCCTTGCTCACTGCCGCTATATCGGGGTTGTTGCTCTCGAAGGTTATTTCGTACTTATCCTCGACGTACCAGGGCTTTATATCGTAATGAAGTCTTATACGCTCGCCCGGATATACGGAAACCGTAGGCCATGCGGGCGTGCCCGAAGTCGGAAGCGACGAAGTGTAAGTGCGGCTTCCCGTCTTGCCTATTTCGCTCTGCTGCCCCGCTCTCGCATGGGCGTACTCCGTGTCGAAGTAGGAAATCTTTATGGATTCTATAGTCGCCTGCGTAACGTCCGCAACGTCGTTATTCGTGCGGAGCTGTTTCGCGCTTTCGATTGACTCGCCCGCATTTTCGAGTGAGGAAACCTGCGCCGAACCGTTCGCGTAAACTCTTACGAGCAGTCTTGCCGACTTGCCGTCTATACCTTCCGTAGCCGTTATGGTTGTCGTACCCGGCGCTATGCCGCGCACCTGTCCCTTTTCCACGACGGCAACCTTCGTATTGCTCGACGTCCAGGAAAGATGTCCGAGATAGTCCTTATCCGCGTCGACGCTCGTATCGGAAGTCGCAAGATATGCGGTAAGGTCGATTATTTCGTTCGTACCGAGCTCGAGCGTGCGCAGTTCTCTTCCGTCGTAGGAGCCGTCCGCTGTGAACTTGAAGTCGCCGCGGGTGCCGGGCAAAGCGCAAGTATAGATGTTCGAATTGAGCGCATAGTCGTCGACCATAAAGATCATCGAGCTTGTGACAAGCCCGTCATGATACATATCGTCGAGCATATCGGTTATTTCGATACGCACCTTGTTATCCGTCCCCTTATTGCTGTAGACGGGAATAGGCTCGTCGGTAAGATACGAATATGCGTACTTATTCGTTTCCGAATCCTCATAGAAAGCCACCGGACTTACGGACATCACATAGTGATTGTCGTAGATAGTAAGCGTGACGTAGTGACGGTCCTTTTTAAGCGTGCGGTCGTACGTCTTTTCGTAAGTGGCGCTCTTTATTATGGGAGCTTCGTTGTCGAAAGTGAAATCGAGGTCGAACGTGTTTCTTGCGTTCGTTGTAAGTCCGCCGTCCTCGCCGTAATCGAGCACGCCCTGCATTTTGAACTCATACTCGCGGTTGTTGATGAGCTTGCCGTTAAGTTCGCTCGAGGTCGTGCGAATATTCAGATAGTCGTACGAAGGCACGGGCGCTCCGCCGAGCGAGTATGCCTTGTTTGCGTTGTAATCAATATGCGACCACAGCGTTTCGCCGCTGAGCTTGTCGGTTATCGTATACTGCATTTCCTTTGCGCCGCGCAAAAGTCCGCTGTACACCGCCGATATACCGTCAATCGTCGCCAAAGCATTCGACATCGCCGCGTGCTCCTCGCTTGCGGGGATTTCGTCATAGCCGTCGGGCGTATCGTAGAGATAGGTTCCGAACGGAATTATATAGCTGTAGAAATATGTGCCGTAAGGAGTGGTTGCATAGTAATCCGCCTTTATCTTATCCTCTTCGTCTATGCCGCCGTTGTGCGCCTCGCTCTCGACCTCGTAATAGGTCTTGTCGAACATCGGCGCCTGCGTCCAATCGCCGTAGAACCCAAGGAAAGGCACATTGAGATCGATTTCGCCTTCGCCGATTGCCGCAAGCTTGACAAAGCCTTCGACGAACATACCGTTCGGGAAACGCGTATCGATGTAATTCCTGTCGTCCGCCGTAAGCGTGTATGTAAGGCTGACCTTGACGGACTTGTTCTTTCCCGCCTCGACGGTCACTTTGCCGCCCTCGCAACGTCCCGCACCGCTCGCCGTCACCTCGTACTTTCCGTCGAGGATATGACCCGTCTCGGCGACGAAATCCTTATCCGAAGTCGATACGGTTTCGGTCATGCCGACAAGCGACAGATCGTATTCGAGAGCCTCGTCGCTCAAGTTGACAAGATTGAAATCCATTTTGTAAACGCCGGCACGCTCGGGATCGTCGTAAAGCTCGATCTTCGTTCTGTCAATATTGTCGACGGTAAGATACGCCTTTGTGTTGACGACGTTGAAGAGGCTGGCAAGTCCCGCGCCCTGCTTTCTCGGCGAGTACGGTACGCCCTCTTCGTTGAGCACTATGGACGCCGTGGACATGAGGAGTCTGTTCGCAAACACCGAAACTTCCTTAGTGGAAAGAGTGGAAAGCTCGGGGTAGTTTTCCTTTATGAACTGACGGATAAGCACGACTATGCCGCAAAGGTTGGGAGTCGCCATGGACGTGCCGCTTAATTCGTCGTATTCGCCGCCGGGAATAGCCGACTTTATGTTGCCGCCGTGAGCGGTTATTTCGGGCTTAAGCTCGAGATTGGGCGAAGGTCCCCAGCTCGAGAAGTCCGACATGAACGGACCTGCCTCGTTGCTGCCCTTTATGGTAAGAGTGCCGCTCGAACGCTCGGCAAGAACCGTACCTATTTCCTTGGATATGGAGATCGTCGGGATATGGTCGCTTTTGCCCATGGACATATTTATGTCGCCCTCGACGTTGTTGTATATGATACAAGCGAGCGCACCCGCATTTTTTGCATTGCGCGCCTTTTCCTCGAATGTGTTGTCGCCGCGGCGAACAAGCGCGATCTTACCCTTTATTCTGTCCGCAACCGTGCGGAAATTGGTTGCCGTGCCCACACCGGGAACGGTTATGTACTCGATAGTCTTTTCCGCGCCGTCCGCAATGTCCTCGCCGCCGTCGCGAAGCTTTTGATAGACCTCCGCAAAGAAGTCGTTGGGCTTGCCCGTTATCGAATTGGATTCCGTGAAGAATATTACCTGCTCGCCGTTGCCGATAAGATACTTGCTCTTCGTGCCGCTTATGGACGCGACCGAAAGCGCCGCCTTATATGTCGAAGGAGAGCCGACCGTACTGCTGTCGGGATTCCAAACCTTGTTCGTGTTGCCCTGCTCGCCGCCGAACGCCGAGCTGTAGGAGTTGCTCGCCGCCGTAAGAAGGGATATGCCGCTCTTGTCGATGTCGTCGTACACGTCGTTTATGACGTTGCCGTCCTCCTCGCGAGTGAAGCCGCAGGACGAGCCGAGAGACATATTTATCGCGTCGACGTTGAGAAGTACGGCGTCCTCGAGCGCGGCGAGAATGTCGTCGGTCTTTGCGCCGTCGTTAAGGTCGGGGAAAACCTTTAAAAGCACGAGCTGGGTTTCGACCGCAACGCCCGTAATAACCGTGTCCTGACCGCCGATTATGCCCGCAACGTGCGTGCCGTGCTCCGAATCGTACGGGAACACGTCGTTATCCTTGTCGGCATAATCGTACTTGAAGGGTATCTTATTGCTGTACCACACGTCGGTCACTTCGAGCCCGTCGGTAAAGCCCGCCGCGCGGGTCTCGTCAAGCACGGAGGCGACCTTGTCTCTGCTTATCCAAAGTTCGCTGTCCGCGGGCTGGTTCGAAAATACGGAGTGCGAGCAATCGAAGCCCGAATCGAGTACGGCGACCGCCGTGCCCTTGCCCTTATAGTCTACGCTCGACGAATTGAAAATACCCGTCTCGTACACGTCGACGGCATTGACGATCGCGGACGCGTCCGAGCCCTCGCCGACCTGCGGACGGTTGTAGGTGTCCGCAAGCGAAACGCTTTCCAAAGAAGGATATTTTTCGAGTTTCTTGAAGTTGCCGTACGTCGTCGTTACCGCAACCGCGTTTACGACCGTCGTATAGTTATAGTTTACCGATTCGATAAGCCCGTCTGCCGAAAGCTCGCGTATAAGAGCGTTCTGAACGCCGAGTATGTTCCTTGCCTGACGCTTTCCCACAGCGGACACCGCATAATCGGCAACCGAATGGCGGGCGGTATTCCCCTTGTTGAACGTCTCGATAAGAGAATCGCCGCCGAGCTTTATTATTGCGACCACTTCGTCGTCGTCGCGGTATCCGTCGTTTTCCTTCAGATACTCCGCCTTTATACGGGAGGTTATCTGCTGCTCGGGAATCTCGATGTCGGATTTTAAGATCTCGAGCTCCTGCGTGAGAGTCGCGCCGTTTGCATTTTCGTTTCCCAAATCGGGAACGGCGCACGACACGCACGCTATGCCCATTACAAGCGCGAGCACTACGGAAATCAAAAGCAAAAATTTCTTTCGCATTGTTTACTCCTTAAAGTCTTATCTAAGCCATAAATAAATCAAACATATCGCGAGCGTGAATGCCGCCATCACCATGAGCAGTCCGGGGAGATAGGTCTCGAGCGCCGCTCGGATCGCTGCGCGCTTCTCCTTTTTGGAGAGCTTCGGCTCGTCCTTGTCCTCGCGGTGTTTTGCCCCGCCCACGCCGTCCATGTTGTACACGGTGTGTCCGTCGTCGATATACTTTGTCTTATTCTTTTTCTTCTTCATTGACCGTCACCGTCTTGTCGGCTTTTGCATCGGCGGATTTCGTCTCCCCTGCGTCGCCTGTCGTAACATCCGAGCCCACGTCCTTTTTCTTCGGTGTGAAGGTCTTTTTGACCCATTTCTTGAACTTATTCCACGGGTTGTTAGCCTTTTTTAGCTCCGCCGCTTCGGCTTCCGCCGCCCATTTTGCGGAAAGCTCGGCGTACTCGTCGTCGTACTTCTTTTGATTCGACATGACCTCTTCGTCGTAAAGGTGGCACTTTACATAGTGATTGCCCTTTACAGCCATGTACTGCGGTTCCTTATATCGACAGACGTTCATGCACTTTGCGCAACGCGTGTGGAACTTACAGCCCTTGGGGGGATTTGCGGGAGAGGGTATGTCTCCCTCGAGAATTATTCGGTTCATCTTCACGTCGGGATCGGGCACGGGAACTGCGGAGAACAGCGCCTGCGTGTACGGGTGAAGCGGATTGTCGAATATCTCGTCGGTATCGCCCAGCTCCATCGCATTTCCGAGATACATGACGAGTATGCGATCGGTTATGTATTTTACGACGGACAGATCGTGCGAAATGAACACATACGTGAGTCCCATCGTCTTTTGAAGATCTTTCAAAAGATTTATTATCTGCGCCTGAATGGACACGTCGAGCGCGCTGACGGGCTCGTCGCATATCACAAGCTCGGGCTGAACGGCAAGCGCGCGCGCTATACATATACGTTGGCGCTGTCCGCCCGAAAACTCGTGAGGATAGCGGTCGTAATACTGCGGCTGAAGTCCGCACTTTTTCATTACGCCCTGCACGTAGTCGTAGACCTGCTCTTTCGGCACTATGCCGTGTATGCGCACCGCCTCCGCGATTATGCTTCCGACCGTCATTCTCGGCGGAAGGCTCGAGTACGGATCCTGGAAGATATACTGCATACGCGTGCGGTACTTAAGCATTTGCTTCTTCTTTAGATTGGTTATGTCGTGACCGTCGAAAACCACCTTGCCGCCCGTCACGTCGTATAGACCCAAAATGGTCCTTCCGAGCGTGGTTTTGCCGCAACCGGACTCGCCAACCACGCCTATCGTGGTGCCTCTTTCCACCGTGAAATCCACGTTGTCGACCGCCTTCAGAAAGTGCGTGGGCTTGCCGAAAAAGTTGGTCTTAATCGCGAAATGCTTTTGAAGTCCCTCGACCTCGAGAATATTTTTGCTCTTTTCCGCCGGCTCTTGCGCGGGTGCCGAAGGCGCGTCGGTCAAAGACAAGTCATTTTGTCGTTCTTGCGCTTCGTTCAACTTTCGACCTCCTCTCCCTTGCCGTAAAGGTGGCAGGCCACATAGTGCGTGTCGCTCACTTTGACCATATCGGGATATTTGCCCTTGCAAATCTCGCAACGCTTATTGCAGCGGTTGCGGAAATAGCAACAATCGGGAAGATTTATCGGATTGGGAACCTGACCGGGTATCGAATACAGCGGCTCGTTTCCGTTTGACGTTATGAGCGGTTTACTCTTTTGGAGCCCCACCGTATACGGATGCAGCGGATTATGGAAAATCTCGTGCGCCGTGCCGCGCTCTATCACCTTGCCCGCATACATGACGACGACCTCGTCCGCCATTTCTGCTATCACTCCCAAATCGTGCGTTATGAGCATGACCGAGCAACCCTGCTGACGCTGGAGATCCTTGAGTATCTCGAGTATCTGAGCCTGAATGGTAACGTCGAGCGCGGTCGTGGGCTCGTCTGCTATGATGAGTTTGGGATTACCTGCGATCGCCATGGCTATCATGACGCGCTGGCGCATACCGCCGGAAAGCTCGTGCGGGTACGACTTGTAAGTGTGCTCGGGCATGGAGATTCCGACTTTTTTGAGAAGTTCTATGCTGTATGCCTTCGCCGCGGCCTTATCTATTTCGGGATTGTGCACGAACGACACTTCGTCGAGCTGATTGCCTATCGTAAACACGGGGTTCAGGCTGGTCATCGGCTCCTGGAATATCATCGTGATGTCCTTGCCGCGAATGTTGTACATTTCCCGCGTCGGCATTTTCGCTATGTCGTAAGCGAGCTTTCTGCCGTCGTTGTCTCTTCCTATAGCGTCCGAAGCGAAGCGGATTTCGCCCTCGACGACTTGACCTTGCGGAGCTTGAACGAGCTGCATTATCGAAAGCGATGTGACGCTTTTTCCGCAGCCCGACTCTCCGACTACGCCGACTATCTTGTTTTTCGGAATGTCGAAGGAAACGCCGTTTACCGACATGACGGTGCCGTTATCGGTAAAAAAGCAGGTCTTTAAGCCGTCGATTTCGACGATGTTGTTCTCGTCGCGCATGACAGCGGTGTACTCGCTCGGCTCCTTTTTGCGATTCTTGAGCGCCTCATAGTGCTTCATCTGCTTGATGTTGTGCTTGATGATCTTGCGGCTTTCGCTTATGGATATGTAGTTTTTATACTTTTTCTTTTCCATATCCCTACTTCCTTGCCTTCGGATCCATGGCGTCGCGCAGACCGTCGCCTACGAAGTTGAAGCCGAGTACGGCTATGACTATCATAATACCGGCAGGCAGCCACATAAACCAATAGTTTTCGAGCACGCCCTGCAAATTGACTGTCGCTATCATAGTGCCCCAGGCGGCTTTCGGGAATTGAACGCCGAGTCCGAGGAAGCTGAGCGTAGATTCGTAAAGTATGACGCTGCCGAGACCCAAGGTCATCGAGACGATGAGCTGCGGCATTACGTTGGGTATCAGATGCTTGAAAATCTTACGCCAGGTCGGCACGCCCATGACTTCCGCCGCCGTCATATATTCCTGTTCTCGCAGAGACAAAATCTGCCCTCGCACGAGCCGCGCCGTTCCGCTCCAACTGAACAGCGTTATGACGACCATCAAGACGTATATCTGTTGATCCGGTTCGAGCTTCCACGAGCGAATGACCTCGGAAGCTATGAGCAGTATGGGAAGCGTGGGTATACAGTTGAATATATCGACTATACGCATTATTATCTGGTCGACCTTGCCGCCGAAATAGCCGGCAAGTCCGCCGAGCAGTATGCCTATCAGAGTCTCGAGTATGACGACTATGAAGCCTATCGTAAGCGATATGCGTCCGCCGTACATGAGGCGTGTAAACACATCCATGCCCTGATCGTCCGTGCCGAGTATGTGATTGAGGCTGGGGGACGCCTTGTCGTTCATCGTGCTGACATAGGTGAGCACTTCCGTGACCTCTATTTCGTTTCCGTTTTCGTCCGTGACGGTGTACGAATAGGTCATATGGTTTTCCACCGACGTCCTGTCTACCGTCGTCTCGCCCCACACGTTGTACACGACGGGACCGAGGAACGAAAAGAGGAACAGGAATACTATCATTACGAGACCGACAATGGAGAGCTTGGAGCGGAAAAACCGACGGAGCACAAGCCGTATGGGGCTCATCTCCTTATAGGTTTCCTCCGCCTCTCCCAAAACGCCGTCGGCGCTTTCGGATACGGTCGCTGCGCCTGCGGCGCTGAACGCAAGACGCGCCTTGTCCGCGGCAGTTTCCGCAGGCGCTTTTTCTTGCTCTTCTTTTGTCAGAGCGGGATCTGTTTTCAAATCTTTTTCTTCCATGATTTCCTCCCGCCTATCTCCCGAGTTTTACTCTCGGGTCGACTATCGAATACATAATATCGGACAGAAGCGTTCCGAGCACCGTGAGCACCGCAAGGAACATATTATATCCCATGACAAACGGCACGTCGCCGACCGTGAGCGCCTGATACGCGAGACGGCCTATGCCGTCGATCGCAAACACCTGCTCGGTTATCATCATGCCGCCGAAAAGCGACGGAATGATACCGGCAAGAAGGGTCGCGAGAGGTATCAAAGTATTTCTGAATGCGTGCTTGTACACGACCTTCTTTTCCGACAGTCCCTTCGCGCGAGCCGTACGGATATAGTCGGCGCTGAGCACCTCGAGCGTATTCGTACGCGTATAGCGCATAAGTCCGCCGAGCGACAGCACGACGCTGACGCCTATCGGCATGATAAGGTGCAACGCCATATCCCCGAGCTTACTCATAAAGCCCAAGAACGTCGCGGGATAGGAACTGCTCGCATAGATAAGTCCGTTTGCCGGCAGCCACCCCAAGGACACAGCGAAAACCTTGACGACGATCGCCGCGAAGAAATAGGTCGGCAGCGAAAGTCCTATCATGGTGAAAATCGTTACGGTGTAGTCGCGAACCGAATATTGGTGCGTCGCGCTCGAAATCCCGAGAGGTATCGCTATGAGGAACTGCAGGATCGTCGCAATCATGGCGATCGCAAACGAGATCCACATATTCTCGCCTATGACCTGCGTAACGGGCTTGCGGTATTTAAACGAGTTTCCGAAGTCGCCATGCAGGACGTTTCCGAGCCACTTGAAATAGCCTTTGAGTATTCCGAGGAAGGAATCGTCGGCAAGACCGTAGAGCTCCTTGAAACGGATGAGGTCGTTCTCGTCAAACGCGCCCGTGGATATTTGCCCCGCAAAGTTCGTCGTTATGAAGTCGATCGGCATGAGACGAACCATGGTGTATATGATTATCGATACGCCTAAGAGGATTATTATGGATATTCCGAGCCGTTTTACGATATATTTAAACATTGGTTTTCCTCTGACGCCTTGTTATCTCTCGGTTACGAGCGACACGAGGTGGGTGTTATACATAAGTCCGCGGTACGGCGAACGGTCTTCCTTCGGCGTAAACGACGAATCGTCTATTTTGTTTGCGTTGTAAGCAAAGAGGTCGTCGCGCTGATAGGTAGGAAGCTCGATGGCAAGCTGCATTACGAGATTGAGCGCGCTTTTGTATGTCCTTTCGCGTTCGGTCTGATCGTTGCTCTCCCTGCCCTTTTCGATGAGTTCGGCAAGCTCGAGAAGTATTTCGTACTCGATGTCGTATTTTCCGCCCGCATTCTGCTTTATCTGAGGATAGCCCCAATTCTTTACGGACGAAGCCTTGGAATCCATGTGGTAGACCTGATACATATCGGGGTCTATGGTCGAGCCCCACGCTGCCGCCCAAACCGTCAAGTCGCCCGTTGCGAGCTTGCTGAGAGCCGTGCCGTCGGTCGTCACTCTCGTCTTGAACTTGTTTCTGTTGAGTATTTCCGTCGCATGGTACATAGCTCTGTATGCGGGGTGATCGGTCTCGTTGCCGGCAATGGTGAACAGGTAATCGAGCTTGTCGCTGCCATTGACGTAAATTCCTTCGCTGCCCTCGGTGTAACCGCCGAGATCCTCGACGAGATAGCGTATAAATTCGTTCTGCTCCGCCGTCGTGAACGTGTCGCCTGCCTTCTTGCCCTTTTTGGTCACGAACTCCTTATATGCGGGGTTCACGACATTGAGGTTCTGCGGAACGGGACCGTTTATGTACGGATAGTAAGGAGTCGCATCGCTCGGATATGCCCAGCTCGACAGCGACATCGAACGGTGTATCGCCTCTGCCGTGCCCTGATAGTAATCGACGACTTCCTGCGTGTTTATCGAGTGCATTATCGCCTGTCTTACATAAAGGCTGGGGACCTTAGCCGCATTTATTCCTATATAGCCGTAACCGGAAGTCTGAATGTTTTCGTTTTCGTAGCCCTCGCTCTTTTTGTTGTTGAGCTCCGTGACCGTCTCGGGTTTTGCCGTGGGCTCGACGAAATCGACCTCGCCGCTGTAAAGGACGTTCGTCATGCTGTTGGACGCGACGACCTGATAGCGAAGCTTCTTGATTTTCGGAGCGCCGAGAATGTACTTGTCGTTTCTCTCGTAATAAATAACGCCCTTATCGCAGAAGTCGCCGGGCCCCACATCGCTTGTTCCGCCCGACATCTTGCTTGCGACATACGGTCCCGCGCCTACGGGCACGCCCGTCTTTGTGGGATCGTTTACGACCTTTTCCATAAACGTCTGCGAATTGCGGACGACGCCGAAGTGCTCCTCGAAGTCGAACTTCGCGATTTCTTCCGCATTCGAATAATAATACATGGGTGCGACGGGAATTGCAAAGTTCCAAATCGCTTTGGGGTCGACGCCGTTTATCTTTATGCTGAGCACCTCGTGTCCCGAAGCGACCGAGTGATCCGCGTTATGCGTAGGCACGGGATAGCTTGTTCCGTTTACCGTAACAGCCGCGTCCTTGTTCGCAAATTTTATACCGGAAATATTCTTTATATCGAAATCGGCATTCTCCGAATCCTTCTCGAGCTCCTGATTAGTAAGGAAGGTGTGGAGATTTACAGAAGTGTTCCAATACTGAAGGATCATATCGAGATTGTCGGGCAGATTGTCGTCGATCGCCGCCTGCTTTGCCTGAGCCTCGGTATAGTTTTTGAGTTCCGCGACGTCGTTCGTGAGCTTGGACTCGAGCTTTGCGTCGTTTCTGTTCCAGGAGATGAGTCCTTCGTTGTAAAGGAACATTTCTACGTCGGTCGAGAAGGGCTTATACACGTTGCCCTGTCTGTCCGTAAACGACTCGTCCTCGTAGGCATTCAAAGAATTCGACCAATCGGCGTCGATCTCCTCCTTGAAAAGCTCGACGGTCTTGTCGAAGTCGTCGACGATATGCTTAAAGATCTCGCTGTGAGTGTCCTTATAATTTACGAGATATTCTCTGAACTTGTCTACGCTCTCGACATAGTTGTCGTGTTCGTCGTAGATCGCGCTCTTTGCCTGCAACAGATAGTTTATGCGGCTCGTTGCTCTGTTTTGATATTCGAGCATGAAAGCGTCCTGTTCGTTCTCGTTGCGGCTGTTCGTGCGGTATTCTTTGAGTCCGACGATGTCCGTAGAGTAGATGGTGCTCGCGCCCGTATACATATTGTCGAGATAGACGTAGAAATTGAAAAGCACGTCTCTTATAGTAAGCGGAGAGCCGTTTGAAAACACAAGATTATTCTTGAGTACAAAATAGTAGGTGGAAGTCTTGTTGTTGCCCGTGCCTTCCTCGACTATCTGCATATCCTTTACGATAGTCGCCTCGCTATCGCCGTAAACGGGTTTGCCTTTCTTGTCGTTACCGAGCATGGAAAGCTGCGTAAGTCCGACGACCGACGAATCCGTACCGGATGTCGAGAAGAACGGATTGAATACTTTGTCCACCTCGAGTATGGACATCGTGAGCGGATCCGTATCGTTGTCGTAAACGGCTTTTGTATCGCCGCAACCGACTATGCCCACACAAAGAATCAATGCCAAGCAGCATGAGAGCGCAAGGCTCACTATCTTTTTGACAGCTCTCGATTTCATTTCTTTGTCACTCCTTTTACCAAAAGTCTACCCTGTCGGGTTCCGTCCGCCGCGCTCCGCGCGACGAACTTTTAAGGCGAACGGGTTTATCCACCGCCTCGAATTCCATAGACGACACCTTTCAGAATATCGAACTATAAAAGAATTATACCCCCCCCCGCAAATAAAAGTCAAATGTTTGATAGTATAAAAATCCAAAAAATCGCATAAGACGCTAAAAAATTTTAAACTGCTAAAGTGTTAGCAGTTTAAAGACAGAGAAAACGCCTTTCGCGCTTTCCGAGAAACCCATAAAAAAAGCACGACCTCACGGATCGCGCTTTTGATGTTTTATATGTTTTGTGCCGTAAATCTCTTGCTATGCTATGCCCTTACGAAATCCACTATGCAATCCCCGAAGTCGGAGCCGTCGAGATTGCGATAGCACGGCGAAGCGGCAATATAAAGATCTTTGTCTCTGTCGAGATTACTCGGCAGATTCGTCAACGTAAGCGTGCCGCCGAAGCTCACGTTTTTAAACACGGAGCTCTTTGCCGTGAGCGCGAGAGGCGCGACGTATATTCCCGCCGTAGTCGTGAAGGTCGTGTTCACGTCGAAAGTCACGTTTTCGAACTTGACGTTTTCGACCGTTGCCCCGTCGACGTTGCCGAAAAGAGAGAGCACCAAAAGGTTTCTGCCGTTGTGATTGCCGTCGTTTTCGAGGTTCGAATTGCTCACGAGTCCGTCTCTGCCGCTCGCATAATCGAGCGAGAAATTCTTTATCGTATAACCGTTTCCGTTGAACGTGCCGCGGTAGTTGCCGAAGCCGGCAAACTTCTCGCCGCCGAAATCTATGTCATTCATCAGATATATGTTGCCGTTGCGGCTTGCCCTGAGCTCACGCGCCGTGCGCACGAGTTTGTAGTCGCCCTTTAAGTATTCGACCACGACGTTCACCGCAAGATCCTCGTCGCCGCCCGGATGTGTGAAATTTTCGTCCCACATCTCGCCGCTTTCGGTTCTGTATATGTCGAGCGACGTATATCCCGTACGGTTACTCGCATAGTTGTCGTAGTCCTCGAACGGCTCTCCCTCCGAGACCGTATATTCGCCGAGCACAACAAGCGAGCCGTCGTCGTCGCGATAGCAGACGTTGTACGTATACCTACGCCAGCAGGCATACAGAGTGATTCCGTCGTCGCCCACTCTGTCGAGCTCGAAATCCCATTTGTTCCTGTAGACGACCTTGTCTCCGTCCTCTATTCTGTCCCTGAACCAGCCGACGAATTTATATTCGGCGTTGATCATTTTCTCGCCGCTGACGGATACGGGATCGTAAATCTTCTTGCTCGTACCGTCCTTTTCGCCGAGATAGTAGACGACGTCGCTCTGCGTACTGCGATAGGTGCCGCCCTCGAGCTTGAAAACCACCTTTACCCTGTTCGCATAAATATCCGTATCGTCGCAACCCGTCAAACACAAAAGCGACAGGCACAGCGCCGACAGCACGAGTATTATTGCAAGTATGGGCTTTCTGAACTTCATTATATGTAAACTCCTGTGCCTCTTATTATATAACCTTTGTCAGATTATATCAAGCGATTTTTTCGGCTTTTTCGCAATTTCGTCGTTCGAGACGATATTTTAAGGAGAGTTTTCTTTTCCGAAACGATTTCGAAAGGACTTTCCTACTCGAGCACCAATGCTTTTTTCGGACAAAAGTTCGAGCACTTGCCGCACCTTATGCACTTTTCGCCGTCTATAATCGGCGCGTCGAAGCCGTTCTGCGAAAGCGCGCCCACGGGGCAGACCTTTACTGCGGGACAGGGATGGTTCTGCGGACAATTTTCGGTCTTTATTATAAGTTTCTTTTCCATAATACTATTTATCCTCATCTGATTTAAGTGCGTTGCCTACGTTTATGCCCTTCTTTTCGAAAAGCGTATAAAGTTCGTCGTAAAGCTCCCGTTTTGCTTCGGTCTCGAGGTCCGAACATATCCTTGCGATTTTCACAAAACCCTCGTCGCCCGCAAGACTTACGCAGTGCTTTTCGTAATCGGGCAATTCCACGGTTCCGAATAAGATATAGTCCGACGACACGCCGAAACGCTCGTGAATGGCTTTCAAATCGGACGAACTGAAATTTCCTTTTTTCCAGGTTGCCAGATTGCCTTTGCTCTTTTTTATTTCGCCGCAAAACTTTGTGACGGTCGTTCCGTGCAGTTCGCACACGGATTTCAATCTTTCATATGGTGTCATTTCTGTTCTCCGAAGCTTCATCTTTTTTTGTTCAAAATTATTGCACAAACGCTTGACAGTTCAAATGTTTTGCACTATAATATAGTCATGATCGTTTCTCTTGTTTCGGCGAAGAACCTCGACAAAGGAAAAATATATTTGCCGAAACGCTTGACACTGCGGATCATTAAGATATACTGTCAATAACAGTCACGGCATGAGTTCGGAAAGGTATGTGACAAGCGGGCGTTTCTATATAATGTTTGCGGTCGTTATATTCTAACATAAAACAAGCCCGCTTGTCAATGCGTTGCGAAAAGACGCAACAAGAAAAATCGAAAGCTGTCACGTATAATCCTGCAAACCGAGCAAATAATCGGCGGTCACTTCGAAAAATTTGGCAAGTACTATGACGGCGTTGGCATTCGGCACCCTGCGATCGTTCTCCCAATATACCAAAGCCGTATGACTTATCCCCGTGAGCTCGGACAACTGCGTCAAAGACAACCCTTTTTCGGTACGCAGTTCTTTCAATCTTTCGGAAAATTTGTCCATATAAAAATACTATCACAAATGTGACCGAGCGTCCGTGCAAGTCACATTCGTGACCGCTTGCGAAACTATCATGACTGTACCGAACAAAATATATACTTACGGGCGAAAAACACCATCATGAAAGACAAGATCAAACTGAAAGTAAATACCGAATTTATCCTTAACTATATAAAAGAAAACAACCTTACGAAAAAGGAGTTTTGCCGACAGTGCGGCATCTCTCCTTCTACCTTGAACAGTATATTGAACGGCAACAACATCAAACTATCGTCTTTGAAAAAACTGATAACGAAATTGAACGCCTCTTTTTATCAGATATTCGGATTGTAAGAATCCGTCGTTCCGCCCTCACGCGCTCGGCGCGCGATCGAACGAATATTTGTCTTAACGAAAAACCTTTCAGCCGTCTGCGCCTACGGAGCTTGCTCGGCAACGTATTCCATACTGCCTATCCTGTTGGCTTTGAGCTCGTCATTCCACAATCCGTCGTTTGCGAATTGCAGACAATAGAGCGCGGCGCCCTGCGATTCTTCTCCGTAAAGCCGCAGATACACGTCGTACTTTCCGCTTTTAAGCTCGGGCGAGACGGTAAAGAGGAAATTCTCATTTCCGTCGAAGTCGCCGACGTCTCGGGAGAGCGCGACAGCCCCGTTCTCGTCCGTAAATATGAGCTTCGCGCGCTTCTTTTTGTTGAGATTTCCGAACCCGACGTTTTCGAGCGAAAGCTCTATTTTAACATCGTTCGACTCGCCGCCGTAGGTGAATACCGACTTTTTCAAAACGAAACGATAGCCCATGCGGTTTCGGATATATTCGAACGCGGTTTTGCCGTAATACTGCGTATCCGCGCCGCACTCTTCGGTGTAGAAGCTGTTCTTCCACTTATCTATCACGCGATTGTCCCACTCGACATTAAGATAGCTCAAATGAACTTTGTTCATTTCGGGCAGACACGCGTCTATATCGTGCAGAGCGCTGCCGGGAACGGTCACTTCGCCGCCGAACGGGAGATGAGAAGTCAGGCGGCTCAAAAAATCGATGTCGCGCCGTCTGTCCGTATAAGTGCCCAAGTCGCTGTCCGAGCCGAGATAGCCGTCGTTGTACAAGCCGAGTCTGTAGGCTTTTTCCGACGACGACACTGTGTATTCCGCAGCCTCCTCGGGAGAAATGCCCAAGTAATCGTATATCATTTTAGGCGTTCTTACCGACACGGGAATAGCCGTCGTATTAGTGAGAAAGGCGTCTACGTTAGGACTTATATTCGCGGCGTTTGCGACAGAGCTTGTGTGCATTTCGCCCCAAGGTCCGATAAGCCCAACTTCTATCGCCGTAACCGTGCTTTCATAACGCTCGAGCACACCGCACACCTGTCCGACGTGCCCGAGCATAGTTTCGAGCGTCGGCTCCTTATTCGCACTGCCGTTATAGCCGGGATCGTAAGCGAATCTCACGACTGCATTTTTGTCGTTTTCTTTCAGATAGGAAAGCAAGTCGCCCAGCCCGTCCGTCGCCGCTTCGGTAAGCGGAAGATCCGACTCGCCGTTTACCGCCGCCGAAAACTCGCTTATATCGCAACGCAAATGATAGAGACGCGCAGAAGCGCCTATCACGGCTTTATTGTAAGACACTCCGCCTTTTCCGACTTTTACATATATCGGACGATAAAATCCCTGATCGGGATTGTCCGCCGCGGCGACGCTTTCCTCGTAATTAAGCGTTTGGACGTATTCCCTACCTCCGTTCTCTCCGCCGCACGCCGCGAATGTGAATGCCATGGCGCAAACCGCCAAATATGCAACTATTGCTTTTACTTTCATACCACTCCGTTATTCCTTTATTCGAAATGCAAAAAGAAACCGAATTTTCGATTTCTTTTCATGCAAAACATTTACAGTCTTTTACGATATTATCTAAACCAAACATAGCTTACGAATTCTTCGATAAGCTCGATCTCTTCATCCGACGCGCTATCTATATTTTCGGCGGTCACAATGATCTGACGCTTGCCTGCCGTAGAATACACATCGTACATGAAGTTTTTGGAAACGACGGTTCCCGTCCCGTCCTTAAGATCGTATTTCACCTTTATACTGCTGTCCGACAGCTTGATGAGATCGGTGACTGCCGCGGTATTGCCGCTCGGCACGAAAATATTGAACAAATTGACCGACGAACCCGACGGCGCCTTGTTCATCTCCGCTTGGACCATAGACGAAGTGGGATTGGAAAGAATACCGCTGCCCTGAACCGCATACAATTTCACGTTACCGAAAGAAACGGTCAAGGTGTTTATTCCCTTGTGCATTTCGGAACCCACCTTCATGTCCGCGGTTTTATAATAATAGAACGAATACTGACCGTAGCCGCTTGCCGTCTCTCTCGTCCATTCGGAGGAAGGCGTCACGTGATAGTACAAAGTAGTCGTGCTCGAACCGCTTTGGGATTTCAGCGTCACCTTCAAGTTTTTGCCGAAGCCGCAAGTCGACGAATCGAAGCCCTCTATCATAGCGCCCTTAAGCTGCTTCATCTCCATTACTCTGTCGAAGCCGACCGTCTCGGTCGTCTCGTCGCCGTACGTCAGATCCACCTTGATCAAGGACGGGTCGAACTGTTCGTCGCGAGTATACTCTTTCTCGAGAGTCGAAAGCCCCTTGTTCTCTTCGTTCAATTCGCATTTCGTTACCACGTGGACAACGTCGTACTTTGCCTTCACGTCGCACTCGCCGCTCACGCTTTCGCCGTCGCCCTTGAACTTAATGGAGAGCTCCTTATTTTCCCCGAGCGTATCGTCGTCGTAACCGCTGAGTTCGAATAAGAGAGGTATCGAATCTTTCCTGCCGTCGACAGATACAAATACGGCATTGTTATCTTCGTCGTCCAAACGCAAAGACGTCTTTCCGCTCAGCTCATTGCCCTCGGAGCTCTTAAACTTAAAAGCGATATTATATTTCAAATAAACCGAATCGTAAACTTTGTCACGCTCGGATCTCACATAGACAAATCCGTCGCCGTCTTCGTCCTGGACAAACTCCGCAGAAACCAGCTCGAACGTCTCCTCTGCGCCGAACAGGCAGCCGGAAAGCGCAACCGCCGCCACACAAAGCACTAAAGAGCAAAGAATCGGTGACAGAATTTTGACCAAACTTCTTTTCATTTTATTACCTCCGTATAACAACTTGAATTATTATAATATGTGCGGAATATATTGTCAACAAATACAAATACGATTTTAACATATTTGAAATCGGGATCAGCGTGACTGCGCCTATTTTCTTATGAGTTTCACCTTATGCCCGAAAGCATACGAGCCTATCTTCTCCAAATCCTTCGGAAGCGCTGCGCTTTCGAGTCCGCTGTCGGAGAAAGCATACGATTCGATCTCTTCCACGCTGTTCGGTATGACTATGGTTTTCAGACCCTTGCACCGTCCGAAAGCACAGAACCCTATTACTCTCACGCTGCCGTCGTCGGGAATAACACTGTCCGCGCAACCGAGCACGAGCTTTTTGCTCTCCGTTTCTATAAGGCAATTTCCCGCGGCATGATACTTTTCGTTTCCCGCCTCGACCTTTATCGAAGTGACGCAGTTTGGCGAAAACAGCGCATTGCTTCCGATTTGCGTAAGGCTTTTCGGAATATAAAGCTCGCCTTTCCATTTGTCGCAACCGCCGAATGCAAGCTCGCCTATCGATTCGAGCCCCGAGGGAAAGCGCAGGTCTGTGAGATTTTTACACAAATAAAACGCCTTTTCTCCTACGGAAACGAGACTTTCGGGAAGCGTCACGCTTCTTAGGTTTTCGCAGTTCTGAAACGCTTCGTCATCTATGATTTCCGTCCCTTCGGACAGGACCGCCGTTTTCAATTTGCGGCAGATTGCAAACGCGGAGCGGCGTATGGTCTTGACGCCCGAAGGGAGAGTCAAGTTTACGAAATCGCACCCGCAAAACGCGCACGCTCCTATTTCCGTTATGCCGTCCGGAATGACAAGCGCGTCATAGCCGTTTGTCGAAAACGCGCCGCCGCCTATTACGGTCACGCTTTTGTCATCGGGGATAACGGAATTTCTCAGCCCCACCGTAAGCGTATTTTTTTTCACGTTTATAATGCAATGTCCCGCCGCGCGATACACGGGATTGCCCTCTTCTACTATAAAGTCCTCGAGCTTATCGCAGTCCGTAAACGCATACGGGTCTATGTTCGTAACGCTTTTGGGAACGGTAAGCGTCGTCATTTTGTCGCAACCGAAGAAAGCGTCGCTCTTTACGCGCTTTATCCCGTCAGGAATCACCACGTGCTCTTCGTTATCCACATACTGCATGAGAGTATCGCCTCTCGTGAGAAATCCGTCGCCGTTGTCCTCGTATCTTGCCATAAAACAGTTCTCCTATCATATCCTTATGAATAAGACTTTTCTATTTTTTACCCCGAAATCGTCGCACTCTTTCAGCAGTTTTTTCGGCGCCGTTATCTTTTCGATATTTGGGCAATTCTCGAAACTGCGACGGAATCTCTCGACGCTTTTCGCCACGGTAACATATTTAAGCGATACGCAGTCGTCAAACACCCCGTAACCGACATCGGTCACTCCGTCGGGAATATTTATGCTCTCGAGCCGAGCGCAACCCGCAAACGCCTGATTACTCAGAGAAGTTACGCTTCCGTCCGTCGGAATGACGCTTGTGTTGCAACCGCGCCAAAGCGTTTTGCTCGCCCTTTCTATCAGGCAGTTGCCCAAGCTGCAATACTTTTCGTTACCCTCGTCCACCGTGATGCCGTCGAGATTGCCGCAGCGCTCGAAAGTACAATAGGACAGCTCGGCGACGCCGGACGGTATACGTACGTCCTTGAGACTTACGCAATTTTTAAATGCGAAGGGAGCTATCTTTTTCGTCCCCTCGGGAATATGTATGCTTTCGAGCTTTGCGCAATCGGCGAAACATTCACATTCGAAGGCGGTCACGCTATCCGGGACGTTTATGCTTTTCAGTTCCGCGCATTTTTCGAAAGCACATTCTCCTATCCGAGTGCAAACACTTCCGTCTGCGAAAACCACGTTTGTTATGTTGGGTATGCTCTCACTGTCGCCGTAATAAGGATAGAACAGATAGTTCGGGATCCGACTCACGCCCGCGCCGATATTTACGGTTATCCCCTCGCCCGCTATGCCTACGCCGGCAAAAGCCGTATCGCTGTGAACAAAGTCTGCGCACATAGTTGCGTTGAAATTTATTTCGGTGAGCGCCGCACACCGCGCAAACGCCTCCTCGCCGATAAACGCGACCTTTTCGGGCACGGTTACAGTCTTTATCGTCTCGCATTTGTCAAATGCGTGCGCGCCTATGGAAGTTACGTTTTCGGGAATGTCGATACTTACGAGCTTCTTGCAATCGGCAAAAGCGCTGTTGCCTATATCGGTCAGACTTTGCGGCAGTCTGACGTCTTTCAGATTTGCGCATTTTTCGAACGCGCCCACTCCTATCGAGGTCACGCCGCTCGGTATGTCGATTTCGGAAAGCGTCTTACACCTCGAAAACGCGCTGCCGCCGATACTCGTAACACTGCCGTCTGCGGGAATCGTGCTGTCCGCAAAGCCGAGAATGACCGACTTCTTTTTTATGTCGATAATGCAATTTCCGACCATGCGGTATTTCTTATTCCCCTTGTCTATAGTTATGCGCTCGAGCTTTGCGCAGCTCTCGATTGCGTGTGTAGCGATCGTCTTGACGCTTGCGGGTATCGTTATGCTCTTTATTTTGCTGTTTTTGAAAAACGCTTTGCCCGCGATTTTTTCCACGCCGTCGGGGATCACGACGTCGGTTTCCTTTCCCGAATAAGTCTTAAGCGTAGTCCCGTTCATTTCGAAGCCCGAACTTCCCGTTTGCGCCGGACGTTCTATGTTCGCCCCGCAATTCCTGAACGCTCCGCTTCCGATAAAGTCGATTTTTTCGGGAAGGGTCACGTTTGTAAGCGAACTGCAATACGCAAAAGCTTCTCTGCCTATGTAATTAACGCATTCCGGTATGACGATGCTATCAATCCCGACGCACCCTCTGAAGGCGTCGTCGCCTATGGTGGTCAAGCCTTGCGGAAGAATAATTTCGGTGAGATCCTCGCAACCGCAGAACGCGCATTTTCCTATATATGTGACGCTTTCGGGAATGTTTATGCGTTTGAGATTGAGACATTCCCAAAACGCGTTGTCGCCGATAGCGGTAACGCCGTCGGCAATGCAAACGTCGGTAAGTCCGCCGTTGTGATAGAAAGCGCCGTTGCCCATGCTTGTTACGCCCTTGCCTATTTTAAGCGATACGATCCCCTCGACATTGTCTTTCCGAATAAGACCGCCGCAAGTGGAGAACGCACAATTTCCGATTTTGGTTACGCTGTCGGGAATGGTCACTTCCTTAAGCTTATTGCAATAGTAGAACGCGTAATTGCCTATCGTCTTTACGCCCGTCCCGAGATCCAAATATTCCAGGGCGGTGCAATCGCTGAACGCGCGCGCGCCTATAGATGTGCAACTGTTCGGGACAGTCACCCTTTTCAGTTCATAACTGTACGCAAACGCGTCCTTGCCGATCTTTTTAAGCGTGCTCGGCAAAATCAATTCTTCGATTTGCGAGTGTTTGTATTGACCGTCGGCTATTTCCGTCGTCCCTTCGGGTATCACAACTCTTTTTGCCATATGATTTTCTCCTCAAAGTTGCTTTGCTTAGTAAAAATCGCAGTACCATTATAACAAAAAAACAAGATTATATCAAGCAATAGCGAAGGCATTTTCGTTTTATCTCGAAGCGACTGTCGTTCGGACGGAAAACGACCGACAAGAGAATCTTTCTCGTCGGTCGTCGAACGGCAAAACGATTGCCTTTTAAGAGAATATATGAATCTTATCTCAATCGTTTTTTACAATAGCTCTTTTTTCCGCATTAAAGTACGGGCAACTCATAGTTCCATTATACTGCAAAAACAAACTTTTTTCAAGTGTATTGCACAGTCAAAACAAATTCGTCGGCGAATCTGTGACGGGTGCAGGAATTAACAAGCGGCTCGCTTGCGCTCGCCGCCCTTCTCTCTCGTAACCGGTGAAATCAAGCATGTTAAATAAAACAAAGCATATTTAAAAACCCGAACTATAAATTCGGGTTTTTAAAAAATTAGTAGAGAAAGAATAGCCTAAAACGAATATTACAAGCAATTTTTATTCATCGAACAATAACGTTTGCATTTTCTCGGGACAGTCAAGAAATCGTTTATATAGTTGATAAATATTCGTGTCTCGAAAAGCTATGGAGCGTAGCCCGTCGTCTACATTCATAATATCGGCATAAATATATGATAGTAAAATAGGTGAATGAGTAGAAACGATAAACTGCGACCCGTTTTGTGCGTGGTCGTGCATAATAGTCAATAAACGCATTTGATTCTTTGGCGATAACGCCGACTCCGGTTCGTCCATAAAATACAAACCGCCTTTGGATAAACTCCCGAGTATTTTCAAAAATGCTTCGCCGTGTGACATGTTGTGCCAACTATCATAAAACATATCTTCATTATAACTTTCGTAATTGTTTGCCATAGTGTAAAAAGATTCGGCACGCAAGAAAAATTTCCATTTCGGCTTCAATCCGGATTTGAATATTTTAAGATATTTGCTCAACTCTGACGTTGTATTATACGTTTCGTAGAGCATATTTCGTGTGCCGCCCTCAGCACTCAACCCCATACTTACGGCAAGAGCTTCGATAAGCGTAGATTTGCCCGCGCCGTTTTCTCCAATTAGATATGTAATCGGTTTAATAAACTTCACCGTTGTCAACTGACCGATGACGGGAATATTCAACGGATACTCGTCAAAAGCGAGAACGTTCTGCCTATCCAAACGTATTTCTTTAATGAATAATTCATTACTGTTCATATGAAAATTATACTACAAATAAAAATCTTTTTCAAGCGCATTAGATATGAAAAATATGATAATGGCATTGTGGCGGGTGCTTGATAAAACAAGCGCGCCGCTACGCGGCGCGGACAAACACCCGCCGCGACCGACCGAACGCAACAAAAAAGATTAACCGAGAAACCGCAGAAAAAACAAGAACGGCAACGAAAATCTATGGTTCGCGCGCAGGCTTTCCGCTAAACTCCGATTTTTCCTGTCATCATTTTATTTATAAAAAAAACCTAAAACGCATTCTCGTTAAATGAGTTCGTTTTAGGTTTTCGCTGGTGGAACTGAAAGCGGCAAAAACGCACACCGTAATATACAAGATAAACGGGCGGGAGTTTTATTGCGCCGTTGACTTGCCACTGTCGAACTACCCGCTGTATGGCAAACAGTTAGTCGCAAGGGGCTAACCGCTCACGGCTTGCCCGTTCGGTTGCAAGGGCTGTCATAGCGTCCTTATAAATACGCTTTGACAGCCTTTTGGCTTGCTCTTTATCGGGCGGCAGTTTGGCGTAAATGTTTTTGCTTTGGTCGTTAAAGTATATAACCGTTATTCCGAGCGGCATATTGTTTTGCATATACGAAATTCCTTTTTATCGCCTTAAAATATCTTCTTTTCGTAAGTGCTTAAAATGGCAAATCATCATCGTTAGTAACTATTTTTTTATCTTCAAATAAATCAAGCATAAGATTTATCTTTGCTAACAACTCATCAAAACATATAATTTCAATAGACCTTAATTCATTACGATAAATTTCAAAACATTTCTTTTCGGCTTTTGATAATTTTGAATAATTGCCAACAAGTAAAACACACCTAATATTTAATGCTTCAAAACTACTATCTGTATTTAATCGTAAAGTAGCATATTCTTTATACAATTCGTCTTTTTGAATTAACAGTTGAGCAATAGCACCGCTTAAATTTTCGCTTGCTGAAAAAACATCAGTTCTGTACTTTGTTTCTTTGGTTAAATCTACTGTCGGATTTTTTATTTCTATTAGAGAGATATTTTTTGAAATTTTATTTTGGTATATAAAATCCGTGAATTTGCCGTGTCTATTATCTAAACTTTTTCCACCAACATAATTACAATCTTTCATAATCATTAACGGGGCGTTAAATATTTGAGATAAAATCCAAGCATTTTTCTTGAAAAATGGTTGCCAAAACTTAATTTCGCCGCTATTTTCTAAATTGCTTTCAATCTCTCTCTTTACCCGTTTTAGATTTTCAACGTTCAAAGCAAAATTTATATTATTCAAATCAGCATTTGATAATAATTTTGACAACCCCTTTTTATCTCTTAATAGCGTTTTTAATTTCTCATAGTCCTCGTCTTTTTTTACATATGTTACTTCGCCTAATGGTGTATATTTACCCTCTATGAGTTTATATCTCTCGGTCAATTCACGCCACAATTGATAAGTTTCAGCACACGAAAGCGATAATTCAAAACTTTCGCCCGATTTTATTGATTTTTTATTTAATCGTTTAATATCATCAAAAGTACCTGTTGATTTATTTGCAACTGTATATATAAATTTACCTTTTAACTTTTTTTCAGGTTCTTTTTCATTGTCAATTTGTTGCAATTCAAAACAAACTTGCGTCCTTGTTGTTTCGTCTAAAATTATTATAGGTGTCATATCTGCCGTTTTATTAGAGGTTGAAACAATTTTAATTTCGTCGTCGTGCATAGATTTTTTCTCCATAGCAAAAGTTAATTTAATTATAGCACAATTTTATTAAAACGGCAAGTCGCCGTTGTCCTCTATCGGTACTAAATCGGAAAGTTTGGCTTGTTTTGGCGGCGGCACTTGTTTGCCGTCCTTTTTTTCGTAGTGCCACACGCCCAACGCCGTAAATTTTATTATGTTGTGTATTCTTGATATAAAAGCGTTGTAAACCTCGCGCGCGGCGTTTTGTTCGTCCTTGTAGAGCCTATCCAGCGGCAAGTTTGAGATTATAAAAACTTGCTCGAAACACGCAGTCCTATTTGAAAACCGCGCGGGCAGTTGAACGGGGAACTTGTCTAATAAGTTATTCATAAACGGCAAGTCTATTTTTCCCGTGAACTCGTCAAGCACTAATATTCTTTGGTGGTCGTATGCCTCGAACGTTCCTTTTAAGTAATTGTCAATTCGGCAAATGTCCTCTATCGGGTAATTGTCGTAAATGTATGTCGTTTTGCCCGTTCGGGGTATTCCGTAAATATATGTTACAATCACATTACGGAACTTTTTTCCGTATTCGGCTTTTAATTCGTCTTGTCTAAACTTTTCTATTTTATCTGGTCCGTATTGTGAGTATAGAACGGGAAACATATTTTTCAGCAGTATGTTGTCAGCACCGAGTTTTAACGCCTCGAAAAATTGCGTTATATCGTTGCGCGTTCGCATTTCGCTAAACTCCCCGATTTCAACGGGCGGGGCTATGCGCGTGTCGGTTTTCGTGCAATAGTCGCGGTTTTCCAAATTGCTCCCGCGCGGCATAATAACGTGTGCAGTCGGAAAGTCTTGTTTTACGTTCTTAAAGCGTTTGCCGCCCTTGTAAATGATAAAGCCTTGTATGTGTGGCGTTCCGTTTTCGCCCCGCTCGTACTGATACACCGCATATTTCAAGCCGCCCATATCTTTCAAATTCTTAAAGTATTTTTCTATGCTCTCCAAGTCTTTGAAAAACGGGCGTTTAATAATAACGGCTTTTCCGTCTTGCTCGTATCGAATATACCGAAACTCGAAAAAATCTTTGTTTTCGTCCTCTTGTAATACGGACAAATCATAGTGATTTTCTTTGACCTCTAAATCGGTGTCGGACGGGTTAATTTCCGTATAGCCGCTATCGGCAAATATCGGGTTGTTTATCGTCAGTAACCAGCGTTTTAATTGCTTTGTGCTTTCGGGTGTTTTGTTCTCGTTTTCTATCACGAGCGGCGTTTTGTTTTCGATATTTTCCATAGCGTAACCACCTTTGAAAAGTAATAAAATCTTGCGACGCGCGACGCAGTGTCAGTAGGGTAATAGTAAGCCTACTGCACACGGGCGGCTGTCGCCGCCCGTGTGTTTGCCGTTATTGTTGCGGCGGGTTAATAAGCGCGGCGGGCGCAACGTAAATAAGCGTTTCGCGCTTGCGTTGTTTCCGTTGTTCCGCTTGCCGTTTGCGCTGTTCGCGCCGCAGTAACTTAAAGTCTTTCATAAGTTCCTTTGTTACGAATTTGGTATTCTTATTGAGAATGACCATTTTCGCCTTATAGTCCAAAACGGTGTCGTCGATTATTTCACGGAAAAAGCGCGGCGGCAGTTGTGTGTCGCTTTCTTTCATAGCCGTGAGTATGTCTATATTCTCGAATATGACCGCTAATTTTTCCTTGTGTAGTTCGGTAAAATCTAATTTTTCCATAGTTCCGTAACCTCGCCGATATTGTTTTTTTGTTCGCTCGGATTGAAAAGCGGGTAACGCTTGCACCGTGCCAGCATAGCCGCCTTGTCGTTGCCCGTGAGCGTGGCGGGCGTTGTATGGTAGTTGCCCGTCATACCATAATAAAAGTATTCTTTGCCGCTGTAACTGTCAACGCAGTTGTATATATTGCCGTAGTGCGTGTATGCCGTTTTGACGGCTATTTTCGCGTTTCCGCTGTCTTTATAGCGGGCGTATTGACGAACGCCCGAAAACTCGTAGCAGTTCCATACGGTCTTTATAAGCCGTCCGTGTAGGTCGTAATAATCGCGCTTGTTTTGCACCTCTATGAGCTTATCGGAAAGCGAACGAAAGCGTTTGTCCGCGCTGTCGTCTATTTGCGTGTCAGCCCACATTTGCACACCGACTTTTCGTTGCCGTTCAATGTAACGCAGAAAGTAGTCCGCAACCCGTTCCGCAGTCATTGATTTTCTACTGTCTAACTTGCTTTGAATTTCGGGCAAAAAGATTTTCGCATACGGCAATAAATAGTCAACCTCGTGAACGCCGTCGTATAGCCCGATTTTTTCAAATTGCAATTCCATAGATATGCGTGGCTTATACCCCATACCGCGAGATATGAAAGTATCGTCAACGACATACACAAGGTGTTGAACGTGCGGCGCGAGAGATAAGTTTTCCCAGCCGCCAGCCCGCAGCCGCTGTATTTCTTGCTTGCATATAGATAGGTCGGTGATCGCGCGCGGCGGTATCATATATTCGGTTGCAAAATGCGCTAATAAGGTTGTTTTACCTACGCCGCGCTCTCCGACAACATAAGTTAAATAATACGTTTTGTTTTCCATAAGCACCCCCGCAAAAAGAAACAAGGGAACGGACAAACGCCCGCTCCCTCGTAAGATTTAGTTATTTATTGCCCGTATTGCGGCGGTTGCCTTTGGGTTTACTGTCGGCGGGCGGCGCGGGCGGTGGCGTTGCCGCCTCGTCGTTTTTCAGATTGTTGTAAATGAAAAACGAATTGCGCTTGCCGATATTACCCATATGCGCGTATGCGCTTTGCTGTCCTTTGCGGTACGAGGCAATTTCACGTTTGGTAAACTGCTTTGCGTATTCCTTTTTCTGTTCGGTAGTATAAGGCGTATAACGGGCTTGCGGCTGTTCGTCCGTCATATTCATTTGCTGTTGCGTGGGTTGATTATTTGCCATAGGCTTTTGCTCCTTTTTGTCGGTATTGTCCGTTATGCTATCTGAACGCGACACCATAATAAGAGTTGCCGAACCGTCGGCGGCGCGGGCGTAAGTTCCTTGATAGCCTTTCGGTATTTTCGGATTTGCCATAGATTACGCCTTTTTCGCGGGCGTTTCGTCCTTTGCGGCTTTTGCGAGTAACAATTCCACAATGGTATTTGTTGCGCGGGGCAGAAAGTAAAAGTATTCGTCGTCATTGAACATTTTGAGTACAACCGCTATATATTCCGCGCCGTTCTTTTCGCTGGTACGTTTTTCGAGAGTAAAACTCTTGAACGGCTCAACGCCCAACTCCGTGCAAGTCTGAATGAGTTCGACGACCTCTTTATCGCACCACACGTCAGCCGAACGCCCGTTAATGAGTTCGACGCGCACAAAATGATTTTTGCCGCCGCGTTTCGAGGGCTTTGCCACAATCTTGATTTCCTTGACTACCTTGTTTAAGTTTTCCATTTTTGCTCCTTTTGAGGTTTATTTTTCAGCCGCCGCAAATCACGTTGCGCACCGTAATTTCAAGCGGCTAATGGTGGGGCTTTTTGCGCTTACCCCAAGCGTTATAATTAAGTTGTAATTTGCCTTTGTTTATCTCATAACGTACAATTCCCACATTGTCATCATCTCGATATAGAAACCCGCATTGTCCGACCACTCAATAGTCAGATAGCCGTCGCGTTTGCAAGATATTGTTATGGTAAATGTGTTTTCCGTTCCGTAGTCCACAAGTCCGAGCGTTGCCGAGAACGGCGCAAGGCTTGTCAATTCTTTGTCGCCAGCGTTGCCGCCGTCGCCCTCGTATTGCAGTTGTTGCCATTGTCCGTCATAGCCGTATTCGTAGCCGTAGCAACTGTTACCGTCGGGCGAGTTATACCAAAAACTGTTGTTTCCGTCGTCGCGTATATTCGCCTTGATATAGTTCGCCGTAATCTTGATTTTGTCGCCCGCTTTCAGACCGCTAACCGCTATGTCAACGCTATTCATAGTGCTGTCGCCGTAAACGTAAAGCATATCGTCGCCCAAGCGCGTCCAAGTTCCGAATTTTGCCGTGAAAGTCGTGTTTGCGGTTATCTTGTATGTTGAAAGATTTACAACCGTTTTTCCGTCAACCGTCCAGCCCACAAACGTATCGCTGTTGAACGTAGGCATAGTTGCATAGCCGCCGTTTTGCACCTCTTGCGTTGCTACCGTCGTATTGCCGTTTTTGAACGTAACCGTGAATTTGTCAACGCGGAATACCGCCGTAAATGTTACGTTTTCGGTAACGGTGTAATTGCTTACGTTGACGGTGTTCGTTCCGTCGATAGACCAGCCGACAAATACATAATTCGGCTTTGTGGGCGCGGCGGGTACGGTGGGCTTGCCGTTGCGCTCGATAATCTGCGTATTATGCGTTTTGCCGTCCGCTATGAATTTCACGTCGTACTTGTACGTTATATCTGCGACAAATACGGTATCGCTTGTTATGCGGTATTCGCTAACATTGACCGCAACGCCGTTTACTTTCCAGCCGTTAAACACTTTATACGCCGTGCTTGTTGCCGTCGGAGCGGTTGCATAGTTGCCGCTTTTTACGGTTTCGTTTTTCAGCGTGGTGTCCTCGTACTTGAATACGACGGAATACTGCTTTGTGAATTTCGCAGTAAACGTTACGTTCTGCGTTACGGTGTAAGCGTTAAGATTTACAACCGAATTGCCGTCTATCGTCCAGCCCTCGAAAACATAGCCGTTTTTCGTAGGCGCGGCGGGCGGCGTTACTTTTGCGTTTTTCAGTACGATTTCGTTGTGGTAGTTTTCGCCGTCTACCATAAAATTGACCTCGTATTTATGCGTTACGTCGGCAACTATTTTTGTGTTCGCCGTTATGCGGTAAGTGGCAAGGTCGATAGGCTCGCCGTCAACCGTCCAGCCGTTGAATATAACGTAAGCCGTAGAGGGCGGCGTTGCAACCGTCAAAAGACTGTTCTTGTTTACTACTTGTATGTTGTAAACGCTCCCGTCAAACTCGAACGTGGCAACGACTTGCTCGCCGCTTTCCAATGTAGACAGATACTGTTCGTAATAACTCACGGACTTTTGCAGTTCCGCAATTTTAGCGTTCAGAGCATTGACCACCGAAGAATTGTTTTGCGTTTGCAATGTCAAATCGGCAATCTGATTGTTCAAACTTGCAATTTGCGCGTTCAGCCCGTTTATGGTGCGCGTGTTCAGCGCGTTGTTTTCTTGTAACTGCGTATTGAGATTTTGCAAGTTCGTTAATTGCTCCGTAAGCGCGACGATTTGCCGTTCGTTCTCGTCCTTATTGCCTTGCAGCGTAAGTATCTGCGTTGACAGTTCGGCAATTTGCCCGTTCAGTTCGGTAATCGTTGTTTCGTTGCTTGCCTTGATTGTGTTCAGCGTTTCGATTTGCGTTTCCAGAGCGGCGCGTTGTTCGTTCAACGTAGCGACTTGCCCTTGATAGTCCTTTATGGAATTGTTGAGGGCGGTTGCCTCACTCGTATACTGCGATATTAAATCGTTCTGCGTGGTTATCGTGTCGCGGTAACTGTTGATTAGTTTGTCGTATTCGTCCTTGTCTTTGAGAGCGGTGGAATAGCCGTCCTCGTAAGATTTTTGCACGTCCTCTTGCGTATATAGACCGTTGCCCGCCATTCCGTCCTTGACCTTCGACCAATTTATAATGCCCCAAGTAAGTAGGAACGCGAAAACGCCGATTATGAGAATACTGAATATGATTGTTAATACTTTTTTCGTTGTTGACATTGTTCGCTCCTTATAAAATTTCTATAATGCGTAGGCGTATGCCGTTGTCCGCAAAATACTGTTCGAGAAAACTTGCGTTTTCTTTACCCGTCGTCGCAAGCGTTAAAGTCGTTTTGTTGCTCAAAAACTTGACCGACAATTTCATAACCGCGCTGTTGATTACGTTCCCGTTCGTGTCGTAAAAGTCCATATTTACAGTTGCGAACACAGAGCCGGCGTTTATTTCCGTATTCAGCAAAACGTAATCGTTGAGTATAACCTGATAGGTCTTTTTCTTGCCGTCAAAATTCTCGACTTTGAGCAAATCTTTTTCAAATGCGTATGTGTCGGTGTCGTCGTATAAATCGTGATAGAATACCGCGCTCGTAGACGAATAGTTAAAACTTTCTTGCGTGAATCGGTTGCTAATATCTATTGAGCCGTTTATATAACTTTCAGCCTTGATTTCTTTATACAACCGAATCCCGCAGAAAACGGCGGCAACGATTATGACGAACGCCAGCAAGTAGAGAATAACCATACCTATGATTTTTTTCATATAAGCACCTCGTTGTATTCGTTGTTGATTGCGTTAGCCGTTCCGTCCAGCACAATACCGCGACTATGTTTTAATGTTTTTAACTGCGTATCGTTCAGCGATTTTTCCAGCAAGTAAAATGTTCGTGCGTTGCCTTTGATAGTCAGCGTGTCGATTTCCAGCCCGTCGAAAGCGTTATAGTCAAGACCTACAACCTTGATTTCTTTACCCGCCAAATATTCGGACTGTAAGTCCAGCGTTACATTGACTTTTGCGCGCGGCATATCTGCAAACAACTTTTTGCCGTCCATAGAGAGCGAAACAAAGTAGCCGTCGTATATTTCGCTGTAACGGTAAGTAAACAATTCCGCGCCGTTCAACTTGCTTGTGTCGGTCAGCGTGTAAGTCATTCGTTCTTGCCAGTAGGTAGTGTCTATTTGTTCGTCGCTGGTGTCGTATTTCGGGTTGCACTCGATAGAGCCGAAAATGCTTTGCGTACTGTTACGCGCTCCGTTCTCGTCATAGTGGAATTTAAGCACGGCGTAATTTTTTATTATGTCGGTTACGTCGTCCGCCTTGAATTTGCCGCTCGTGCCGTCGTATTCTCTGATAGAAAAGTATTGCGATAAATCAAGCGTAATGTAGTAGTCGCCGTAGCCTTTATCGTTTGACTTGATAGCCGAGAAAACCGCGTCGAACACGTCGTCGTAATCGAAGTACGTTGTGCTTTGTTTGACCGTCCATAAAAAGCCCCACAGTCTGCCGTATGTGTCGTATTTGCCGTCTAACTGAATTGAAAACGGGCGGTTGTCTATCTTGATAATGAATTGCTGGTTACGATTTAGCACCGTTGAAACGCTCCCGTATTGACCTTTGAAACCGCTCCAATTTATGCCGTTTGTCGTATCGTAATAGTAAAATTCAGAGAGTACGCGCTCGTTTGCCTCGCTTTCCTTGTGTACCTCTTGCGTGTACGTTCTGAAATCGCCTAAAAATTGCATACCCGTTGAGCGGTACTGGTCTTGCGTTAGGTTGTAGCCCGTGAAATAGTTGTACTTTAATTCTTGCAGTTGTACGCCGTTGTTCTTGTCGTTGGAATAGTAGTTTGCTTCCATAAACCACCGTTCCTCGAAAATGTCTTTTTCCTCGTCCGTCAGTTCGTCGTCTTTTTTAATGTCAACGGCGAGTTGGTCATTGATATTGTTCACGCCGATTGTCGTATCTTTCACAAAATAGTGATAGTAAACGAACGCGATAATAACGCAAACGGCTATTACGGTTATGAACACTAAACAGCAGTTCGCTATCGTCTTGATTAGTTTCATAGTTCCTCCTTTTTTGAGTTTTCTTTGAGGCTCAAAAAGTAGTCCGTCAATTGCTTTTCATACCGCTTTATCATTATTTCGGTTATTCGGCTAATCGTTTTTTCATGTGTTTCCGTCATACCACTTTTTTGCAACTCACTTGCTTTAACGTATAAAGGCACGTTCAGCATTAAAGAGCCGTCTTGTTTTTGTAAGCCGATATACGCGACTTTCACAAAAGTTTCGTTCGCCATTTTTACCCCTTGCCGATATTCGGTATTTCTTTGCCCATAGCCGCCCAGTCTATCATTTTCACAGCCTCGTCCGCGCCAAAATAATAAATGAATTTTCGCGCCGTTGCCTCGTTTACCGCGCCGCCGTCTAACAGCGTTTTAATCTCTTGTTCGTCGGTGTGCATTTCCCGCGCAAGTATTGCCGCAGTTATGCCGTACTTGTCTAAAAAGGCTTGCAGTAACTCTTTTCTGATTTTCACTTTTTCACGCTCCCGTTCAGTAGTAGGCGGTTTTTTGCGCCTCTACTTATAAGCACGGGAACGGCGAAAGTTCACGGTCTAATTCAAAAATTTTTTGATTTTTATGTAAATTCGCGTTAAGCGGTTGGCAATAGCAGACTTGCCGACATTTTCCGCTTTTGCTATTTCCGTAATTGTCTTGCCCTCGTAAAATATTTTTTTGATTAGTGCTTGCTGTTCGGGCAATAGTTTTGTTATTGCGGTATGTATGCGTTCGTCGTCCTCGCGCCGTAGGTATGCGGAAAGAGAATCGGCGGCTTTGTCCTCAAAATCTATTCCGTTTTCGGTCAGATAGTTTAATGATATATGCCGCCGTGTTTCTTTCCAATGGTTGCGCTTTTCTTGTTGTACTAATTCCAAGTGCAGAGCGTATAATTCGTCCGTAACCTCGATTTCGCTTGTTGTGCCGTCCGCAAATTCGTATTTGATTTTTTGCATTTTGAAAACCCTCCGATTTTGATTTTTGTTTTGAAAAATCGCTATCGGCAGTTTTCGCCGTATATAGAAAAAGCCCCGACAGCGCGGCTAAACGCTATCGGGGCAAAATAAAAAGTTTACGTAAAACGTAGAATAAACCCCTTTAAGGCTTAACCTACTGCGTAAACTCATAACTCCATTTTATGGCATACAGTTCTTTT
>CAJULE010000007.1:79506-83319 GCA_910587445.1 uncultured Christensenellaceae bacterium | reverse complement strand
TAGAACGGCTTAATAAAAATCTAAAACCGATGTAAGATAAATTTCAATTTATCTTACTTTATTCGCTTAGCAAAAAGCTCTCGAACATTTTTGTTCGAGAGCTTTTTATCATCGTCTGTTTTAATTCCCTATGGGAAGTGCGCTTTTGACGCAAGCCTGTTTTTTCGTTTTAAGTATTCAAAAAATCACTCTTTTTTTGTCGTACCCATGAAGCCGACGACGCAGTTTGCCGCGATCGCAAGCACGGTAAAGACGAGCGACACGAACAGCACCGCGGGAACGGGCACTTCGACAACGCCGTTGAATATGAGACCGAGCATCTGCATACGCTCGACTATCATGATCATGATGCCCGCGCCGAGACACACGCCGCTTACGAGCGAGCCTATGCCGTAATAGCTTTTCATGAAATCCGAGCCTTCTATAAGGAAGGTGAACACCGACGCGATTACGGCGACGACGAACAGCACGACGCTCACCGCCGACAGGTCGTCCCAGACCTTGTCTACGCCCGTAACTATGAGACATATCATCGCTATGAGCGCAAGAACAGCCGCGCCCAAGGAAATATATGCGCCTATACCTTTATTCTTCAAATTCATAATCCGTTTCCTCCTTAAGCCTTGGCTTTAACCGCAAATACGATGTACATCGAAAGCGCGGCGAGCGTGAATACGCCGATTATTACGTCGACCGAAATGATAGCCGCAAGCCACCAAGGTATGACGGCGACGGACTTACCCGTTACGGCATGGCTGTTTACTATCGCATAGAGCACGCGCTTGTTCGCCTCGCGAAGAGCCGCGAGAGCGACCTTGTCGCCCTTCTCTATTGCCGCCTTGACGGCGACGCTGTGGAAGTCCGCCGTAGTGTCGAACAGATCGGTGCCCGCCTTAAGGGACTCTACGCTGTGCATATAGCCCCAGCTCGGAGCCGCATAGTCGGTTATCGTGTAGCCCTTGAAGCCCCACTCTCCGCGGAGTATGTCGGTCATGAGCGCGTGGGACGCGCCTGCGTACACACAGCCTATTCTCGAGAACGAAGTCATCGTGCCCATTGCTCTGCCTATAGTGAACGAGCCCTGGAACGAACGGAGCTGAAGCTCTCTCGCCTGCTGTTCGTTTACGAAGTTTACGAGCGAGCAGCGGTTCTTTTCCTGATCGTTGAACGCAAAGTGTTTGGGGCAAGCGATACAGCCCTTGTCCTGCAAGCCGTTGCACTGCTTTGCACCCATCCAATAAGCCATCATCGAATCTTCGCTGTAGTACTCGAAGTTTCTCGCCGAGTACGGCGTGCGGTGGAGATTCGCACCGGGAGCCCATATCGAGGTCTTTCCGAGATAGAGTCCGTCCTCGCCCATGAACTCGCCTTCCTTGTATGCAAGCTCCTGATTCCAGGTGGAAGCAAGCGTACACTGCGACTGATAGACTCTCGCCGTAAGAGCGGTCGCCTTGTCCGCGCTCGAATCGAACTGACCGGAGAAGCCCGCGGGGCCGTCGCCGTCCACGGAACCCAAGTAACCGATAGTCTCTATGGGACGGGTGAGCGAGTTGCCCTGAAGGAAGGTCACCATTTCGTCGATAGTCATCTGATTGAGCACATTGTTCCAGGACGGGTCGTCGTAATCCTCTACGCCGTACAGAATTTCGAGCGGATAGGCGCCCTTCTTGCCTCCCGACGAGGACGTGATGACGGCATCTACGTCGTCGTAATCGCCGTCAGAATAGTCTACGCCGCTCTTTGCCTCCTGACCCGACAAAAGTTTCATCATCTCCTCCGTCGCCGTGAGACTGTCTTCCGTAGTCGGGAAAGTCGTCCAATCGGCACGGGTGAGATATTTAATCTGCTTCGATGCGTCGTCCTTATAGAAGTAGTTGTAATCCGCGTCGTCGAAGAGGTTGGTTATTTCCTTGCCCGTTATCGTCGACTTCGAGTACGTCATGTCTCTATTCGAAAGCTTGTATCCGTCATAGACCTTTTCCGCGTTTCCGAGCGAGGAATGTGCGGACGACTTTTTCGCGATTATGTTGTTAAGCGCATCGTGCGCGTCGTCGCCTATGGCAAAGTAGTAAGTTCCCGCATCGAGAATGTACGTCTTTGCGTCTTTGTAATCATAGCTTGCGAGGAACTCGAGCGGACACTCTATAGTCACGCTGTCGGTATCGCCCGCAGGTATCTCCTTCGTCTTTGCGAAGTTCATAAGCTGAACCGCCGACTTTTCCACGCCGCCCTCTATGTACGGCGCCTGAGCGTAAAGCTGAACGACCGACTTGCCTGCCCTGTCGCCCGTATTTTTCACGGTCACTTTAGCCGTCACGGTTCCGTCCTCGACCTTTACGGAATCGAGCGTCTGCGTAAACGTCGTATAGGACAAGCCGTGTCCGAACGGATAGCAAACCTCTTTTGCATAGTCCCATTCGCTTGCGCCCGAATAGACGCCGCTTGCGCTTTTGGCATTGTATCTGCCGAGAACCGAATCTTCATAGCGCGTCTCGTAATAGCGGTAGCCGACATAAATGCCTTCCTTTGCCGCTATGTACTTAGTGGCATATTCGTTCACGCCGCCGACGAACGCCTCCACTTCCGCAGCATTCGAGAATACGTGATCGTACATATTTTGCGCCGCGGGCGAAGAAAGCGAGCTCGCCGCATACGTATCGGTGAGATGTCCCGAAGGGTTCTTTTTGCCGAGCAGTATTTCCGCAAGAGCTTCGCTGCCGTTTATGCCCATGCCGCCGACGTGGACGATGGCGTTTATCCTATCGTCGAAAGCGAGCGGTCCCACTCCGAGCGTGTTGTCCTCGTTTAAGACTACGACTATCTTTTGGATATGGGAAAGTCCTTTGACATATTCCAAAAGAGCCTTTTCGTTTTCGTCAAGCTCCATAAAGCCGGGAGCGGGATCCGTGCCCTCGCCTATACAGCGCGCCAGCCAGACGATGGCAGTCGTACCGTTTTCCGTGAACGTGCCCTTAAGCGCGTCCGAAAATTCCGACGGATTTATTTCGCCCGTCGCATACTCGTCGGAAAGTCTGCCGCCGACCTTTCTCTTCTTCTCCGCGGGTACGTTCGCATAAAAGTCGTAAAGCTCGTCGTTCATGTCTATGCCCGCCGCATCGAACGCCGTCTTTACGTTTATTACGTTCGGATCGCTGACAACGCCCGCGCCGCCTCCGCCGCCGTAAACCGCGTTCGCGGAGTTTGCGCCGAACACATTGTACTTGCCCTCCGAAAGCGGCAGTACGCCGTCGTTTTTAAGAAGGACTATGCCCTCCGCCATAGTTTCCTTGATGTTCGCGTGCTTTGCCGCCGTCATCTCCTGCCACGAGCCGTACTTGCTCGCATAGACCGAATCGGAATCCTGAACGAGCTCGCGCGAACTCGTTCCGAGATTCTCGTTTATATCGGCCTCGTTGAGCTTTGCGCCGACGGACAGCCCTATGCACAGCGTAAACACCGACGCAAGGCAGATCGTCAGTCCGCGAAACAGGACCTTGAGAAAACCTTTCTTCATACATTACCTCCGAATTATTTTTTGAAAACCTCTGTTTTCGTTACCCGCATTATATCACAGGCAAAAAATATTCGGAGAAATTGGCAAGATACGCAGAAATCAGGCAAGAAATACATTTCGGGCTTCAAAAAAAGCCCTAAGGCTTGAAAAGGCGGAGCGCCTTCGATTTATGAAAACAATCCCCTCAGTCCGCTACGCAGACAGCTCCCATTAGCCAAGGGGCGCCTATACAAAACGAGCGACTTAAATGCAAGTAAGACGGACAGCTGTCGGCGCGCGCCCGAAAGGAGTGTACTAAA
>CAJULE010000007.1:0-79406 GCA_910587445.1 uncultured Christensenellaceae bacterium | reverse complement strand
ATGTACACGACTGAGGCAAGCGACGAACGCAGTCCGTATTACGACGCAGATAAGTTTTTCCAAACGACTTAAAGCAAGTAAGACGGACAGCTGTCGGCGCGCGTCCGAAAGGAGTGTACTAAAATGTACACGACTGAGGCAAGCGACGAACGCAGTCCGTATTACGACGCAGATAAGTCGTTTAGCGGGAAGGTTATGTCCATAGAAAACAAATCCTCTTCAAAGCCGAAAACGGTGCTTCCGCCGTATTTGTCGGCTATATAGCGTATACTCTTCGTACCTATGCCGTGATTTTCCCTGTCGGCTTTGGTAGTGACGGGCAAGCCGTCGGAAAAGACCGGCTTTGCGGCGCAGTAATTTTCGAGGTGCACGCAGAGCATACTCTGCTTTTCGAATACATTCAGAAATATTATTCTCTTCTCCTCGTCGTCCTCTCTCATAACGCTTTCTATGGCGTTGCTTATAGCGTTGCCCATAAGGCTGTAAAGATCGGACGGCTTCATAAAGTCGAGCTTGCCGCCGTCCGCGATACAGGTAAAATTTATGTTGTTGCTCTCGCAAAAAAGGCTCTTTTCGGTAAGCACGGTGTCGAGAGCGTTGTTGCCCGTATTGACGACGTGCTCGTAAAAAAGTACGGCTTGTTCCATTTCCTTGAGAATCTCGCTCTTATCGCCGGCAACACCCTCTCGAAGAGCGACAAGCTGGTGCTTTAAGTCGTGGCACTTGCGATTGACGAGATCTATCGATTCGCGCGATATGCGGTATTGCTCCTGCCCCGCCTTTAACAGCTCTTCCATGCGCCTATTCTCCGCGCCGAGTCGCCCTTCTCGGAACGAACTGTATTGATACAGAAGCGCAAGCACGACGGAAATACTGAGGCTCAGGCGGTAAATGACGACGTTTCCGCCGCCGTAACTGTTGACTATCTTCGACATGAGGTCGGCCGTAAGCAGCGTCAAGAGGCAGATTATTACGACCCTTATCCTTTTTATGCTGATCTCCGTATCGTGCCTTGCGCAAAGGAACCAGGCGATCGTATATATTATAGCCGTAAGCGCGAGATCGACAAGCGGACGGTACGACGCTGTGATCACGGGAAAAAGGTTCCTTAAAATAACGCTGAAATTGGTTATAAGTCCCTGAAAGCCGTACGCGCCCGCGCAGTTGAAAATTATTTTCTCTATCTTGTAGTCGAAAACGACGAAATTCAAAAATACGGACAGCGCGAAAATCAAGTACGTCACATACGCGCCCAACGCTCCGTCGGGCAAAAACATTCCAATACCGACGTATACCGCAAGACAGAGCGCGGCGCGAAGCGCGAAGCGGTTTCGTCTGCGCCACGGAAATGCGAACATTATTTCGGCTATCAAAAGCTCGATAACAAACGTCCAACGGGCATATACATTGTTGCCCACAAATGCGAAATGACTCTGCAAAAAATCAATCATTTCGCACTCCCTCCACCGAGATAGACGGTGAATGCCGACAAAAACGACTGTTTCTTCGTGCGGGATATGGGAAGCGCGACGTCCTTTTCGCAGGCAACGATCACGTCGTCGTGCTTAACCGACCTTATGTGCGCGAGATTTACGAGAAAAGACGTGCTGCAACGACTGAAATTCTTGGGCTCGAAAACCGCTTCGGCTTCGGTCATCGACAGGCGCATACGATAGTCGCCGCCGCTTGTGTGGAATACGACGTAATGCTTGACGCTCTCTATGTAATATATGTCCGAAATACGCACTCGCACATCGCCGTCGGACGTCTTTATCGAGTAGTCGCAATCCTTTCTGCGCTCGCACCGACGCATGATCTTTGCAAGCTTCAGTGAAAAAGTGAAATACGAAACGGGCTTTAAAAGAAAGTCCGCGGCGTCGACTTCATAGCCGTTTATCGCGTACTGCGCCATGCTCGTAATGAACACGAGTACGACGCCGTTATCTATTTCCCGCAGCTTCTTTGCGGTCTCTATGCCGTTTATGCCCGGCATGACCACGTCCATAAAAACAATGTCGTAAACGGGCTTGTAACCGCCGATAAACTTGAGCCCGTCCTCGAATACTTCCGCTTCGATTTTTTCGTTTTTCTCTGCGGCAAAACGCTCGATATACTCTTTCAAAGTATCCGACGCGACTCTGTCATCTTCCACTATCGCAACTTTAAACATATAAGCCTCCCCTTGCCCGACGCTTACCCTTTCTATCATTCTACACAAACCCATATAAAAAGTCAATAAATTTCCGGTGGAGAACTTAAAAAGTAAAACTGCGGCACGCGTCCGCAGTTTACTTTCTCGGTTTATTTTAAATTTTCTTTATCGGATTGTAGGCTGTAGATTTAATAGTTTTCGGGCTCGATTTCGAAAAACGACTGCGGGTGCGCGCAAACGGGGCAAACCTTTGGCGCATTTTTACCCTTATGGATATGACCGCAATTCAGGCACATCCACAGTACGTCCTCGTCACGCGTGAATACGGTGTCGTTTTCCACGTTTTCGAGAAGCTTGAGATAGCGGCGCTCGTGATTGGCCTCTATTGCCGCCACTCCGCGGAAAAGGCGAGCTATGTCCGTGAAGCCCTCTTCTTCGGCCTCCTTGGCAAAGCGTGCGTACATATCCGTCCATTCGAAATTTTCGCCCGCCGCCGCGTCCTTCAAATTGGTTCGAGTGTCGGGTATGCCCTCGTGAAGTACCTTAAACCACAGCTTTGCGTGCTCCTTCTCGTTGTTTGCGGTTTCGGCAAAGATGTTCGCTATCTGCTCGTAGCCGTCCTTTCTCGCCTTAGACGCATAGTAGTCGTATTTGTTTCTTGCCATGGATTCACCCGAAAAAGCCGCCATAAGGTTGGCTTCGGTCTTACTTCCTTTAAGATTCATATCTGCCTCCTTTCATTTAAAATTATTATATTCTAAGAAAATGATTTCTATTCTTTAAGTCTTTTGCAAAAAGACAACTGCGCCTTTTTCCGAAAAGGTGCACCCAAAAAGATTTTTGCGCTTTTTTGAAAACCGCGGAAAATGTTTCTGCACCTTTTTTCGAAAAGGTGCGCGAAAAAGAGTTTTTTGCGCAAATGAAACATTGCGCATGATGTTTGCGCCTTTTTCCGAAAAGGCGCGCCCAAAAAGGCAAAGGGAGAGGAACTTTCGACTGTTCCTCTCCCTTTCAATTCCCTCTCCTTTAAACGACTTAAGGCTTCGCCCTAAGAACCCTTTTAAAGGATTGAAATGAGAATAGAAGAAGTAACAGCTTTTGAAGAATAGCAATCCCCTCAGTCACTCGTTCCTCGTGACAGCTTCCGGCTCGAAGCACAGCCTCTCGCCGCTCTGCGCAAAGGGCAGTCCACAGGACTGTTGTTGCGGCTTACGCCGCCGCGTTCGCGCCCCTACTACGGAGAGCCTTTATTTCGGATTAAACACGGATACCAAACGGATTAGATACGAGTAAGACGGGCAACAGGCGATGAGGCGGCGGGTTGCTGTACACACTCGTACTGCGCCCGCCGCCGAAGAGCACGTAGCCCGTATTACGATGAATATAAGCCGTTTGGACTAATTCATAAGGAGAGCAGCAGCCCCGATAATCCCCGCGTCATTCCCGAGCGAGGCTATGAGAAGATCGACTGCGGGCGTGCCCTGATATCCGTAGTGAAGCGCCTGCATACGCACCTTCAAGCGGTTCAAGAGATTGTCGCCCTGCGCGCACACGCCGCCGCCGAGCATTATCGCTTCGGGACGGAAGATATTGCAGAGATTAAGAAGTCCTTCGCTCAAATACAACACATAGTTGTTTACGACGAGCTTTGCCGTTGCGTCGCCCTGCTTTTCGGTTTCGAATGCGGTTTTGCCGTCGACCTTGTCTATATCGCCGCCGACGAAATCCCACATCTTGCTGCCGCGGTCGCGAAGCATTGCTTCCTTCGTCTCGCGAATGAGCGCCGTCGCCGAGGAGTACGCCTCGAAACAGCCGCGTCTGCCGCAGCCGCACTGCTGACCGTTTACGACTATAACGGAATGTCCGAGCTCCGCGCCCTTGGACTCGTTGCCCTCGAACAGCTTGCCGCCTATGACGACGCCGCCGCCGACGCCCGTGCCGAGCGTGACGAGAATGGTATCCTTATAGCCCTTTCCCGCGCCGAAAAGAGTTTCGCCGAGAGCCGCGACATTCGCGTCGTTGCTGACCTTTACCGGCTTTTTGACGCGCTTTAATATGAGTTCGGCAATGGGCACGTTGTACCAGCCGAGATTGGGCGAATAGTCGACTATCCCCGCTCCGCTGTTTATTGCGCCCGGGCTTCCTATTCCGACGCCCACAAGCTCATCCATGCTTATCTTGTTAGACTTTACGATGTTGAGCACTTCGAAAGCCATATCGAACGCAACCTCGTCCGCCGTCCGATCGCTCTTAGTGGGTATGGACGACTTCGCGACGATTTTTCCCTGCTCGTTGACGATACCCGTCTTTATGTTTGTACCGCCGAGGTCTATTCCTACGTAATACATCCTTTCATCTCCTCATTATCATAGCGGCAATGCCGCGAATTTACTTTATTATGATAGTATTTATACTGCTTTCTATGCGCTCTTTTTCGTCGGCGCTCTTGGTTTTCAGATATTCGCTGAACATATTTACGACGTTTCTGCGGTTTATTATTACGTGACGCTTGGTCATGGGCAGTCCGCCTATCTGCGGCTCTACCTCTTTTACGTTTTCGCTCCTGCCCTTAAGAGACATCTTTCTCGGGGACTGCGAAAAGTTTTCCGTGACTTTGGGCGCGAAAGTAGTGTAGTGCTCGACCTCGCGCGGGTGGCTGGGACGAAGCGTCTTTCCCACGCGCTCGGGCACAATCGCCGCCGCGCTCTCGTCCGCAACCTGCTCTTTCTCTTTTTCCTCGTAACGGTCTTTCTCGGCAGAGTCGTCTTTGCTTCCGAAAGCCTCGGGCTTGTCCGCGGACTCATCCATACTCGGTTCTTTTTCGATATCGTCTTGAGATTCGCCTTCGTAGGTTTCGTCGACGGGAAGCTCCGAAAAATAGTCGTGAACGCTTTCGCCTGCGGGCTCGTATCCGAAATCGAGTTCGTCGTCTTCTGCCGTCGATCCTTCTTCGTTTTCGGCATCAGCGTCGTCGGGCTCGTCTTTGTAAGGCTCGGACGGCTTTTCCTCGCAAGGAGCGCCCATATTGTCCACAAGCCCGGAAATTTCGTCCATTATGCCGCGAACGTCGTCGAGGTCATACCGCTTTCTGCCGGCGCTCGCCTCGCTGAATGCCGCCTCGACGAGCTCCGTTTCGCTTTTCGCTTCCTCGTGCGACTCTACTAAAGCCGCCGCAGTTTCCGTTTCCGCAGAAGAAGAAACGGCGCCGTTCTCCGCTTTTTTTCCGCGGCGCAGAGAAGCGCCTATTATGTCGAGAAGCGCAAGCGCGACAAGCGCCGCCGCAAGTGCCCAAATGACGGGATAATTCGCAAGCGTTACGACGCCAGCTATATGCGGCACCCGTAAAGACCACAGGGTTATATCCGAGCCGACCAGCGTCACAAAGCCGACCTTAAGCCCGATTGCGGCAAAAGCCGAAGCGAGCCCTATTACAAGCGCAAGCGCGCCGAAAACCGTAGCCGTCGCTTTAACGGCGACGCTCGGCTTTTTGGAAGCAAAAATGTCCACGGCAAAAAAAATCAATGCGAGCGCAACCGCGCACATCACCGCAAACACCACAAGATTGGTTGTGACGGACAAATCGAACATATAAATATTATACACTCAAAATGTGCGCGTGTCAAGAGTATATATGATTTTTTGCGCATTGCATATACGATCGTAAAGCATAAAGGACACGAAAATCACCGTATGATGTTTCATTAGTCCACGCGTATTTTATATATATGCCGTTTTAATCTTCTTCTCTTATTCGAAAGAAAGCGAGGCGTCGGGAACTAATATATGTCTCTCATCATACCATGCACTGTATCGCTCGTAAAGCTTTTTCTGTATCTCGGTAAGGTCGGCGGAAAGAAGTATATTTTCTTCATACGCCGACTTGATACCATACAATACGTCTTGCTTAAAAACATATATGACTTCCCCTCCTGCCATCAAAAGTTCCACGCCGTTTACGGTAAATGAATTACTACCGCAGTCCGCATAATCAAGCTCGGTACAATGAATTACTACCGCCAAAGCCCCGTTATATCTGCCGTAAAAGCCCATTATCCGAACACTTTCGTAAGACACCTTGAGCACTTCCGACCTATAATGGTTTTTTACAAACGCTTTCTTTATCGCGTCTATTTCCTCAAGAGTAAGCGACGAGATATCAAAACTTTCTATATGAAAAGCATTGTACAATTCGGGGTTGCGCTCGTAAAGTTTTTTCTGTATCTTTGCAAGATCATCTTCAAGCAATGCCCCTCTCTTGTAAGCCCATTCAATACCGCTAAGCGAATCTTGTTTGAATAAATATATATCTTCGTCATCTTTCACAACAAGATTTTTTCCGCCCAACGTCAATCTGTTGCCGACGCGTTTTTTATAATCCAAATCGTCGCAATGAATCACCGCAACCAAAGCGCCGTTATACTTGCCGCAATAACCTGTTATGCGAACACTCTCATACGATACTTTGTACGACGTAAAACGATAATTCGCCACAAACGCTTTCTTTATCGAGTCTTCTTCTTCGGAGGTAAGCGAAGCGTCAGGACTAACTTCGGTTTGGTCTGAATTATTGTTTGTCCCGTCCACATTAGACTTATTGTCTTTGCAAGCGCAACATACAATCGTCAAACTCAAAACTATAGCTACTATAATAGTAACAAATCTCTTTTTCATAACCATACCTCCTCACATTGATTATATTTATTATACACTAATTCGGCTTCGCCGTCAATATCGTGTTTAAAATTCGACACGGCTTCGCAAATCTTTTCCGATAAGTTTTCGGCGTCTTCCCCGATCACAATCATGTAATTGTCAAAGACTACGCTGTCGAAGTTCTTTAATAAAATATTCGAGAGATATAAGTTCGGTGATGCGATTTCGCTGACAAGCTGTTCGTAATTTGTTATGACCTTAAGCCCCATATTTTTGAGGTCTTCGACCGAATAGCTATCGGATAACGTAATGATAGGATTATTATCTATATTGATATCCACTTTACAAATCGCACAAGTTGCATATTTGTGTCCGTTTTTCGTGTATATAGACGAGGCATACGCCCAATGCGGCGACTCTGTATAAAAATGCATACACGAGCAATACGATCTATGTTGCGACGCCGAAATAAATTGATGACGATATGTATAAGAATGATCGTGCGACGCGTAAATTAAAGCTCTGTATGCGTTTAAACGACCGCCCGATACGCAAAGATTACTCAAGCCGCCGACCTTATCCACTCCTTTTATTATTGCCGTTTTAATTTCGGCGGGAGTTATGGACGGATATTTGGCTTTTAACAGCGTTGCCACGCCCGTAACATAAGGAGCCGCAAATGATGTGCCGCCATCGATACCATAATTTTTATCTAAATATGCAGAAAGTATCCCAACACCGGGAGCAAATAAACTTACGGAATTTTTACCGTAATTTGAAGCGAACGTATCCTCTTTCGCTCTATTGTCGCTCTGATTGCTTGCCCCGACAGAAATTACATTATCCAAATTGCTATAACATGATAAATAATGCTTTTTCTCACTATCATTATCATTGTCTTCATTTCCTGCCGAACAAATTATTAAACCGTTATAATTAAATATTGCCTGTTCCTTAATCTCCGAATAGATATAACTTCCTATGCTGATATTTATTATTTGAATTCCTTTAGCTCGTGCATAATCTATTGCATAAGCAGTGTTATAACCGAAGCCCTCGCATTTCTCATCCAATACACGCAAAGAAGCCATCTTCACATTCGGACAAGCCCCTGCCATACCATAACCGTTATTTACAGAAGCTCCGATTATTCCCGCAACAAAAGTTCCGTGCCAATGCAAAGTCGACAGATTCGGCATTGCGGACGTATTTTTTTCGAAATCATAACTTTTAGACGTATCAATTTTTCCCGCAAGGTCGGGATGCGTATAATCTATACCGCTGTCTATAACACCAACGACTATATCGTCTGAGCCCGTAGTCAAATTCCACGCCTGCGGTAATTTCATTTTATCCAAAGCCCATTGCAAGCCGTCTGTATAATAGGGGTCATTAACAGCAACGGGGTCGGGATAAGGCGGATTAAACGGCTGTCCGGGATTTATTATCGCCTTACTTATAGCCGGTTCATCACTATTTTCAATAATTTCGTCGCATAGCGAAATTTTATAATCGGGTTCGGCACAAAAAACATCATTCCTTTTTTCAAGTTTTTCCATAGCCTTAAGCACGTTTTCTTTACTCTTATCTTTAAGTTCGAGACTTAATATCTGATGATAACCGCCTACTTTTGCCCCTATATCGCAAACATGATTTTTGTGCTCTTTTATATCTTTCGCCGCCGCTGTAGATAAGTCTTCAACAGAAGCGCAACCGATTTCGGAAAAATCGCTCGGCTTGTATTTTTTAAATTTTAAACTTTCCGAATTTTTCATTAAGACCATTACTCTGTCTTCGGAGAAATCGTCCTCAAAAATAGCGTTGCATAAAATCTTTTGCTCTGTTTCCCCTTCCATTGCAAAAGCGCCCATTGTGCTTACGGGAATAACCGCAAGCGCAACAACCAATGCTAAAACCAATAAGCCGTAAATCTTTTTCCTCATAATTCTTATCCTTTGTTTTTTTCTTCACATTTATATCTATATTGAATTATAACACATTACCTTTAGTTTGTCAATACCTGTTTTCGATTTTCAATATAATTGTCGGTAGGAATATTTTTGCTCGCACTCCCGTCTACCTTCTGTAGATCCGCCCGCACAGAACCGTCATGTCGTCGCGCTGAACGCCGCCGTAATTCTTTAAAGCCGTATCGAGCACGACGCGCGAAAGCGTCTGAGGGTTGAGCGTCGACTGACTCGATACGAGCGTTTCGAGCGCTCCTTCCTCGAAAGCGTCCTCCACGCCGTCGCTCACCATGACTATCATGTCGCCTTCCTCGAGCCGTACGCTTTCGCTGTAGGGCGTTATTTCCTCGAGCGCGCCGAGCGGAAGCGATCCGCCGCCGATACGCGCGACGTTTGCGCCGCGCTTTATTCGCATGGGCGGGCTTCCTATTTTTATTACGTCGCCACCGAGCGTGCTCAAATTAAGTACGAGTATATCCATCGCGCTGAAGTTTATTTCCTCCCTTCCGAGCGAAAGAAAGCGGTTTACCGACGACAGAACAAAGGCGGAATCGAAGCCGGCACGGTAGTAATTTTCCACAAGCGATACGGCGGTTTCGCTTATTTCGCTCGCCTTTTTACCCGTACCCATTCCGTCGGAAATCGCCATCATGAAGCCGTTGGCGCCGATTCTCGTGAAGCTGTATTTGTCGCCTATAAAGCCCGAACCGTCCTTTCCTATCTGCGACGCGCCGAAAACGACGTCGAGCGGCGCGCCCGACTTAAAGCGCGCGGACACATATCCCGCGGGCGCGTAAGCCGTATCGGACGAGACGAAAAAGAACGGACGCTTGTACCGCTTCTTCATTGCTGCGGCGACTTTTGCCTTATCGAAAGCCGCCTCGCGCACTATTACGGAGATCTCGTAATCTCCGCCCGACTGTCTTACCGTCGCGCCGAGGCAGCTTATGCCGCCGTAGACGAGCTCTTCGACGATCTTTTCCTCGCCTGCCGTATCGAACACCGCGTCGCCCACAAGGCGCGTACCGAGCCTTCGCATGACCCCTTCCGCACCACCGAGCTGAGACGAACAAAGCCGAGCCGCACTCGTATACGCGCGCTCGCGGGAGAGGTCGTCCCTGTTCTTTTCGACGAAGGCGTTCACCTTTCCGATAAGTCCGCCTATACTGCGGCAGTGCTCGAGCACTTCCTCGGGCAAGCCGCCCACGCTCGTCTGACCGTCCTCGAGCGCGCGCCTTACCAGCCTTTCCATCACCTCGAAATTTCCGCACTTGCAATCCGCGCGGTACTTACATCGCTCGCACACTTCCGAAAGAAGCCGCTTCGCATAGCCGTCGCAATCGAGCTCCATGCCGCCCGCTCTGCTCATAACTCTGCTCATCTGTCCGAATATTTCGGCTGTGGTCAAAAGGTCGTTTCCGAGCGTTCTCCGCTCGCGATTGTATTGAGCGATAAGCGCGGCTTTTTTCGCACCGTCTCCGAAAAGGCGCGCGCGCTTCAAAAGACGAGTCGGCAAAAACGCAAACAGCGCGCACCCGATTGCCGCAGACGCTATTGCAAGCACATCGGCGGATGTAAAGAGAAACGCCGCTATGGTAAGCCCCAAAAGATAGCCCGCCGAGCATAGCAACCTGTGCCCGTCCTTAAATACCGCGGCAACCGCGGCGGCAAACGTCAAAACGGCGATGGGCGCAGGCTCGAACGAATAGAACGCCATGCCGCACCCCGAGGCAAGCGCGACGACCATTCCCGCGCCCGTGCCCGACGCCCACAGAGAAAACAGCGTCGCCGCGGCGGCGAACAGGTATGCCGGCGTAAACGTCGATACGACGGGACGGGCGAGCGCAATAAAGAGCGCGGCGAGTATGACGCAGCCGCTAAGCTTTTCCGGCTCGGTGAGCGCCGCATAGCTGTCGCGTTCACCGAGCGGTTTCAAAAATATCTGACACACGAGCATAAAGAGGAGCGCAAACAACGTGGACAGGATGATGTTGAGCGGCGTGAGCACCCCGACTACCCCCGCATATATGAAAGCGCACGAACCGACCAAACCGACAAGCGCGGGCATAAACGAGGGCAGCTCCCTTTTAGCCTTTGCGAATATGAGCTTTACGGCGACGCCGACAAGCGTTATGCCGAGATAACCCCACAGCTCCTGCATGACGGACACAAAGAGCGCCTGAGAAAGCAAGTAGACGGGCGCGATTATGTAGATAGGCACGCCGCCGAGGAGCAGCGCAAGATACGCGCCCGTGCCGAACGGACGCATATTGTAGACCTCTGCGGCGGACAGCGTCAATATCGCCGCCGAAGCGAGCACGGGAAAAATCGCTTTTTTTACTTTCTGCATAAAAAATGACCTGCCTTTATACAGGTCACATTATACAAGCTGCGCAAGGTCTGCAAAGCGATGAATTTGCGAGGAACCGTCGTTTATTGTCGAATCGATAAAGAATGCTTTCCTCGCTTGCGTTCGGCGGTACCGACGATTTCACCGCTCCTTAAGCGCACGAGCCGTTTTTATCTTTGCCGTATCGGGCAGATGAGAGAGCACATATTCCCTGTCGTCCGCCCTTTTAAGCCGTTTCATTTCGCCGACGAGAACTTTCTCGGCACGCGCGACCTCGCCTGCCGAAGCGAGCGCATCCGCTCCGACGGGAAGAGCGCCCGTAAGCATTTCCGCCTCGCGTGCGTCTATATTGAGTACGCCGTCTTTTACGTAGTAAGAGGGAAGCCTCTTTTTCGAAAGACTCTCGACGTCCTCGCCCTCGACCGTAACGACGGCTGTCTTTTCCTCTCCCGCGACCTTAAGACGCAGCTCGTATTTGCCCTTAAGGCGAACGAACTTCTTTTTTTCGGGATCGTAAACCTCGGGCGCGGGCGCGGACATACGAAAGGTCTTTTTATCTTTTCCCACGGATATGCGGCTGAACGCGATATGAGCGCCGCTCACTCCGAAAACATTCTCTTTGCCGAGCCTCGCCTCCAAAAATGCGACCGTCTCGAATTCGCCCTCTCCCTCTACGTCGAACTCTGCCTCTATCTCTCCTCCGGAAACGACCGCTCTCATCCCGCAGAGCTTAGCCGAGCCGTAGCTCAATCCGTGTCCGAGCCCGAAAAGAAGTCCGCCCGGAACCCGAGAAAAATAGCGGTTGCCGACGTAGACGGACTCTCCGCAATAGCCCTCTCTCGTAAAGCCGAGAGCGGCATACGGGTATGCGAGTGCGCCCGACGCCCAAGAGAACGCAAGCTTTCCCGTAAAGTCCGTATCGCCGTATAACAGAGGCTCGAGCGCCTCATACGTGTTTTCCTCAAGCGTAAACGGCAGGTAGACAAAAGCACGTACCGACGAAAGATAAGGCAGCGGAAAGTAGCACGGCGCGCTCGCGACAAGCACGGGAGCGGCGTAACGCGCAACCTCTCCTATAAGCACCGATATTTCGGCGGGCGGGATCTCGTCCGCACCGTCCAACCAAATTAACGCGACATCGAAACCGCGGCAGACCTTTTCCGCTCTCTTCGTCGCTTTTGCCACGGTTTTCCTGTTCGCGCGCACGATCGCGGTCCTGCTCTCGCGAGAAAGAGGGAGCACTCCGTCGTTTTTGAGAAGGGTCGCGCTCTCCTCGAAAAGTCTGCGGTAAAGCGCCTGCTTTTCGCTCGTGGTGACGGCGGGCACGCGAAGCGTCTTGTAAGCATTATAGCATTCCGCCGCGGCGAGCACGGTGCGTTCCGCGCACTTGTTCAGCTTGCGCTCGTACAGCAGTCCGTTCTCGACGGCTTTTTTCAGCCGCTCTCTGTCGCCCTTTTCGTCGAGAACGTCGAGACAGGCTCCCGAGGAGACCTGCTCGGCTTTGTCGGAAACCGCGCCGGCGGGCGTAAATATAAGCCCGTCGAATTTCGTAAGCGTTTTCATGAGCGGTCGACATTCGCTTGCAGGCACGCCGCCGAGACAGCCGCACACGGATATGCCGCCCAATAGATCCGCCACGTCATGAAAGGGACGCAGATATATCTCGCCGAGCGCACGCTCGCCTATATATCGATTATGGCGAGTTACGCCCGTAAGGTCGGTGCCTATGCACTTAAGGGAGCTTCCCGTGCAGTACGCGCGCGCCATTGCGCCGACGAAAAGAGGCTCTTCCGAAAAAGCGCGCGAAGCGGATCGGATAAACGGCTTGCGCGTCACGCCGAGCGACACCGCTCCCCCGAAGCTCTCGCCGTCGACGTACGCCTCGCGGCTTCTGAGCCTTGCGAAATCTTTTATAAGCTCCGTATCGAACGTGTGACCGAGCGCGGCAAAGGACGGATACGCTTTGGGGGCGCACCAGGAAAATTCGCGCGGCAATTTGAGCGAGGGCACTTTAAGGCGCGGGATCGCGGCAGTACGCAAATCCGCACCGACGCTCGTCAGCGCAATCTTCTCGTCAAGAGACATCTGCTTTACGACATTTGCCACTCTTTCTCTGTCCACTTTCTCTCCTTTTAGCCGTAGTGCGCAAGCCGATCCGAGCATACGCAAGTTATGTCAGACACAGTACCCGAGTCTTTCGTCTTTGTTCGACAAAAAAGCCTAAAAACTACTCTTATATCTTACGTCTATGCGCTTCATTTCGCCCCATGCCGTTCGCTCGAAATATTCGAGACGGTCGGCATACTCGCAGATATAGATATTTTTGTCCGTCCGAGAACGGAATATCATGGGCGGTTCGTCTTCCGCATACGTAAGCCGATCCAGCCTGCGCTTTGCCGACGCTTCGAAATCGTAACCTCGGCTCTCTCCCAGTCTGCTCTTCTTTTCGTCCTCGAAAAACTTGCCCCGAAGCTCGGCTTCCGCACGAAAATCATAGACGGGTTTCTCGCTCGAGCGCTTTATTATCCCCTCCTGCGCGGGAGTCGGCGAAGCTTTTATATCGCCGGCGGGCGGCCGATAAGGATCGAAGCTCTCGTTTGTTTCGTCCTCATAATACGCGGGAGCGCTCTCGTCTGCGGGAGCAAAGCCGTCGTAAATCTCATCTTTTCGATAGTCGTATTCGTAAGAGTGCGGAGCTTCGTCTCTGCGATATTCGTCCGTAACCTGCGGCTCGTTTTTGCTTTGCCTCGTCTCCTTGCCCACGCGGCTGACGTGCGTATCCTTGAGTCCCCTTTTCACTTCGCGTTTTCGCTTGCGTTTCGCCTTGTCTATATAATACGAAAGGGCAATGCCTACGACGAACGAAACCGCAAGACCCACGAAAAACTGCGGAAGAACGGAATTGAACGACGTAGCCGAAAACGCGCACACTATCAAAAATATGACGGTAAAAAGACAGGGCAGCCAAAGTCCGAATGCGAAAAGCAGCCAAGCCGCCGCCTTGACTATAAAGCCGAAAACGGCTTTGAAAAATCTTATTACCGCGTTTGCTATCATTTACGAGCGATGACGCTCATGCCGCCCATGTACGGGCGCAAAGCCTCGGGCACGGTCACGGTGCCGTCGGCGTTTTGGAAGTTTTCGAGAACCGCCGCGGTAGTTCTTCCCACGGCGAGTCCGCTTCCGTTGAGGGTATGCACAAGCTCGAGCTTACCGTCTGCGCGACGGTATTTGATGTTCATTCTGCGCGCCTGATAGTCGGTATAGTTAGAGCAGGAAGAAATTTCGACATATCTGTTATAGCTCGGCATCCACACCTCTATATCGTACGTCTTTGCCGCGGAAAAACCGAGATCGCCCGTGCAAAGGCATACGACCCTATAAGGTATGCCGAGAGTTTTGAGTATATTCTCCGCGCAAGCCGTGAGCTCCTCGTGCTCGCGAACCGAATCTTCGGGACGCGTGAATTTGACGAGTTCGACTTTGTTGAATTGGTGCTGGCGGATAAGTCCGCGCGTGTCTCTGCCCGCGCTCCCCGCCTCGCCGCGAAAACAAGCCGTGTATGCGCAGTATTTTATGGGCAGAACATTTTCGGGCAATATCTCTCCGCGATGAAGATTCGTCACGGGAACTTCCGCGGTCGGGACGAGGAAATAATCGGTGTTCTTTACGGCGAACGCGTCCTCTTCGAATTTGGGAAGCTGCCCCGTGCCCGTCATGGATTCGCGGTTTACCATGAACGGCGGAAGCACCTCGGTATAACCCTCGTTTATGTGGCTGTCGAGCATAAAGTTGATTATAGCGCGCTCGAGCCTTGCGCCGGCTCCGCGATAGACAGTAAAGCGCGTGCCCGTTATTTTCGCCGCAACAGTAGGATCGAGTATGTCGAGATCGAAGCCGAGATCCCAATGAGCTTTGGGCGTAAAGTCGAATTTCGTCGGCTCGCCCACACGTCTGAGCTCGACGTTGTCGCCGTCGTCCTTACCTACGGGGACGGTCTTGTCGGGAATGTTGGGGACGCATAACAGCGCGTACTTAAGCTTTGCTTCCGTCTCCGACAGTTCGTCGTCGAGCTGCTTCAAAAGCACGTTGTCCTCCTTGACGCGCGCTATGGTAGCCGACGCGTCGCCGCCGCTTTTCTTGAGGCGCGCGACCTCTTCCGTGGCACGGTTGCGCTCGGCCTTCATATCTTCGGTCTTTTTTATGAGCTGTTTGCGTTTTGCGTATAATTCGGCGCAAACGTCAACGTCGTAACTGCCGCTGCGGTTCGACATTATCTTCTTAACTTCTTCGACGTTCTCCGCAACAAACTTCATGTCCAACATAGTTTACCTTTTCTCCTTGCCTTGAATCTTTACTCTTGATATTTTACCACCCGTTAAGAAAAAAAGCAAGCGTTAATCTCACATTGAACGAATTTCCGCATTTCCCGTCCGCGGCGCATTAAGCCTTTCTCGTGCTTTTTGCTCTTTCATTCTCGCCCGTCATTTTTTTCAGCGCTTTTTTTCGCCGCCCGAAAGCGAAAGAACTTCGCTCTTTTCTATGCCCCTCGTAAGGAATATCACGGCGGCATATACAAGCGCGGCAATGACGAGCGCCGCCACAAGGGCTACGGGCGCGGGCAGAAAGCCCGAAAAGAGCCGCGCGAGCAGTTTGCCCACAGACGCAAACGCCGCTCCGCCGAGACCGCCCGAAAGCGCTATACGAAGGATTTTCAGCCTCACGTCCACGACCTTTTTCATCGCTATAACGTCGAGGATACAGGTGAGAGCAAAGCACGAAACCGTCGCCACGGAGGCGCCGATTATGCCTGAAATTCTTATGAGCACTATCGTCAGCACGGCTTTCACCGACGCGCCGAACAGGAGATTGAGAGCAGGTTTATATGCCTTGTCGCACCCCTGAAGCACGGACGAAGCGGGCAGAAGAATACTCATATAAAGCACAGTTAGCGAGCTTATTTGCAAAAGAGCGCTCCCCACGCCGAGCAGTTCGGGCGAAAGCGTGCGGCGGTAAAGTACGCCGAGAATGTCGCGCGAAAAAAGAGTCAAAGCGAGCGCGCACGGAAGGGCAATGAGAAAGCAAATCCTCATGAAGCGTTCGACGCACTCCCCCGCGTCCTTTTTCGCCGCCCTCAGCCTTGCGACTTTCGGAAGCAGCATTACCGAAAGCGAGGTGGTTATCACGACGGGCATATTGACGAGAGAGCCGACGGGACCGTTTAAAATTCCGTAGTATTTCGTCGCAATGGGCACGCTCTCCCCGAGCGCCGTCAAAAGGTTTATTACGAGTATGCTGTCTATTACGGACGAAAGCGGAAGCACGAGCGAACCCAGCGTCACGGGAAGAGCGACGGCGATCACGCGTCTTAATATAGTGCGATAGCGCATGGGCTCCGATCGCTCCGCCGTAAAATCCGAAGCCGCTTCGAGCGCAAAAGAGCCGAGAGAAACAAACGTGCGTTTTCTTCGCCGACGGGCGTCGAACGCATACTGAACGACAAGCACCATGCAGGCGGCAAGCTCGGAGATCGATACGCCGAGAAGAGCTCCGAGCGCCGCATAAGGCACGCCGTATTTCAGTAGGCGCGAGCAAAGAAAGAGCCCCGCGATCATCTTTACGACCTGTTCAACCACCTGGCTTATGCCGCTCGGAAGCATATCGAGCTTGCCCTGAAAATAGCCGCGAAAGCACGAGATTACCGATACGAGCACGACTGCGGGGGCTATGCCCACATAAGCTATGGCGGCGTCGGGATTGCCCTGAAGCGCGGCTATCCGTCCTCGGAAAAAGAACAGCAGCGCCGAGCCGACCGCGCCTGCGGCGGTGAGCACGGCAAGCGAGATGTAGAGCGTACGCCTTGCGTTCTCCTCCCTGCCGCTCGCATGAAAGGACGAGACCGTTTTCGATATGGCGCTCGGAAGTCCGCCGCCCGATACGGTGAGGAGCACGCTGTAAAGCGGAAATACCATCTGGTACAATCCGATACCCTCCGCGCCCATTATGTTCGTGAGCGGTATGCGGTAAAGTGCGCCTATGCCTTTGGCAATAAGGCACAACAGTGCGAAGAATGCACCGCCCTTCATAAATGCCGTAAATTTTCCCTCTCGTCTTTTCATTTGTGTTAGTATAAGCAATAAGGGCGGTTTTATTGTAGACAAAGTACACAAAAAGCTATTGCACCTTTTTTTTGAAAAGGTGCTCGAAAAAGAAATTGCGCTTTTTTGAAAACCGCGGAAAATGTTACTGCACCTTTTTTCGAAAAGGTGCAACCAAAAAGACAAAGGGAGAGGAATTTTCGGCTATTCCTCTCCCTTTTGAATCCCTCACCTTTAAACGACTTAAGGCGCTGCCTTAAAACTCCTTTTTATAGGATTACATTTGTGAACGCAGATAAACCAAACGGCTTAGATGCGAGCGAGACGGACAGCTGTCGGCATACGCCGACGGGAGTGTACTTAGGCGTACATGACTGAGGCAAACGCCGAACGCAGTCCGTATTCGCGAAGTATATAAGCCGTTTGGACTATTGTTGAAGCTCGTCGAGCGTCAGATCGTATGCCGGCAGCATCTCGTCCAAAAAATACTTTACGCTTTTCAAGGGAGATCTTTCGAGCTCCGCAAGCGTCGACTTTTCCGCGCCAGCGAACTCCGTATTGCCTGCCTTGAGCTCCTCGCGGCACTTGATGAGCGCGGCTATTTTATCCGCCGCCTTGACCACCGCGCTTTCGCGCTCCGTCTTATCCTGCGAGATATAGCCCTTAAGCTCGCCTTCGAGCTTAAGAGGTACCGACCTTGTTATGCGCTCTTCCGCCCCGCGCTCTATTTCCTTATATGCGGCAGTGATGGACGCATTATAATACTTGACGGGAGTGGGCAAATCGCCGGTCAGAGCTTCCGCCGCCTCGTGATAAAGTCCCAAAAGCGCGGCGCGAGCCGGGTCGTACTCTGTGCCCGAAAGCTTGTTTTCGAGTGCGGCAAGACTGTGTGCGAGCATTGCGACGATCGCGCTGTGCTCCATGACGTTTTCGCTGCGCACGCCGTGCATGAGCCCCCACCTGTTTATATACTTTAAGCGGTTGAGTATCGCGAAAAAACAATTCATCTGTTGCTCTTGACTACTTTTGCGGCAACCTTTGCGACGTTCTCCGCCGTGAAGCCGTAAATCTCGAACAGCTTATTTGCGGGCGCACTGCTTCCGAAACCGTCCATGCAGACGCAAGCTCCGTCGAGACCGACATACTTATACCAGCACTGAGACGAACCCGCCTCGACCGCAACTCTCGCGCGAACGGCGGCGGGAAGAACGCTCTCGCGGTACTTCGCGGGCTGAGCGTCGAACAGCTCGAGGCACGGCATGGAGACCACTCTTGCGTCGATGTTCATGCCTTTAAGCATTTCGCGCGCCTGCATTATCGCGCCGACCTCGCTGCCCGAAGCCATAAGTATGACGTCGGGAGTCTCCTTTTCGGAATCGGCAAGGATATAGCCGCCCTTGAATCCCTCTCCGCGTTCGTGCGGGTACTGCGCAAGGGTCTGGCGCGAACATACGATCGCCGTCGGTCCCTTGCCCGTAAGCGCGCTCACGTATGCGTCCACAGTCTCGCTGCTGTCTGCGGGACGGAACACCTTCATATTGGGCATGGAACGAAGCGCCGCAAGGTGCTCGACGGGCTGATGAGTCGGTCCGTCCTCGCCTACGCCTATCGAGTCGTGCGTAAGAACGTACGTCACGGGAAGATTCATTATCGCGCTCATGCGCATTGCGTTTTTCATGTAGTCGGAGAATACGAAGAACGTGCCGCAGAAAATGTTGAAACCGCCGTGAAGCTTTACGCCGTTGCAAATAGCCGCCATTGCGTGCTCGCGTATGCCGAAGCCTATGTTTCTGCCCGTGCGGTCGTTTGCACCGTAGTCGCCCTTGCCCTTGAGATAGGTCTTGTTGGACGGAGCAAGGTCGGCACTGCCGCCGATAAAGTTCGGGAGAACGTCCGCAATCGCATTGAGCACGTTTCCGCTGTACGAGCGCGACGCGTCGTCCTTTTCGCTCGGAGCAAGTTTAGCCGAGAGCTCTTCCGCACTGAGTTTGCCTTTGAGTTCGCTCATGAGGCTGTCGTAAAGCTCGGGATATTTCGCCTTGTACGCCTTGGCGATCTTATTCCATTCGCCCTCGTTTTTATTGAGGCGGTCTATCGTCGCCGCCATGTATTTCTGTACGTCGGCAGGCACCTCGAACGACTTCATCTTGTCCATACCGAGGTTTGCCTTTAATGCCTTTATGCCGTCCGCTCCGAGCGGTGCGCCGTGGCTGTCCGCCGTGCCCGCCTTAGGCGATCCGAAGCCTATCGTCGTCTTTACGACTATGAGCGAGGGGCGCTCCCTGTCGTCCTTTGCCAGGCGAATGGCTGCCTCTATCGCGTCCGAATCCTCGCCGTTGTTCACCCTTATGACCTGCCAGCCCTGCGCCTCGTGACGACGGGCGACGTCCTCCGTGAACGCCTTGTCCGTGCTGCCCTCTATGGTTATGCCGTTGCTGTCGTAAAGGACTATGAGCTTACCGAGCTTCCAGGTGCCGGCAAGCGAAGCGGCTTCGCTCTCTATACCTTCCATAAGGCAACCGTCGCCGCAGATAGCGTATGTATAGTGGTCGATTATGTCGAGCCCTTCGCGGTTGTACTTCGCCGCAAGCATACTCTCGGCAAGCGCAAAGCCGACTGCGTTTGCGACGCCCTGTCCGAGCGGTCCCGTCGACGTCTCCACGCCGGGCGTACGGTCGCACTCCGGATGTCCGGGCGTCTTGGAGCGGAGCTGGCGGAAGCTCATGAGGTCTTCCTTAGTCACTCCGTAACCGAATATGTGAAGCAACGAATACAAAAGCGCCGAGCCGTGTCCCGCACTGAGAACGAAGCGGTCGCGGTTCACGAAATCCGGGTTTTTCGGGCAGTGAGTCATGTTCTCGAAAAGAGTAAACGCCATGGGCGCCGCGCCGAGCGGCATTCCCGGATGCCCGCTGTTCGCGCGCTCGACGGTCTCCGCCGCGAGCACTCTTACGGTCGATATTGCCTGCTGTTGTAACTTATCCATATATACACTCCTATAAGGTATTTTTTTCTGCCGTCTAACCGTTTTCGGCGACGTACTTCAAATCCGAACACTCAAGCGCGGAATACGAGCCGAAAAATGCGGATAAAAATCCCGCTATCTTCTTTACTCCGCCGGCTTCGTTGCTCTCTATATTTATGACTATCACGGGGTCGTGCACACTGCAGCGGGCGAGGAAAAATCCGTCGCCGAGATCCATATTGACGCGCACGCCCTCGAAGCTGTCCTTTGCCAGCACGCACATACGGTTTTTTTCGAGCTCGCCCACAACGCTCTCGAGCTGGCGAAGCACTTCCTTTGCCGTAATGAGAAAGTCCTTTCCGCTTATGCCGAGGCGGATCTCTCTGCTCTCCTTCGGCTGTTTTAAATCGGCAATGAGATCGGTAAGCGACTTGCCTTCTTCGGCAAGCTTTGCCGCCGCAATTATGAGCCTGAGAGAAAGATAGGCGCCGTCGTCGAGGAAAAAGTTCTCTTTCAGCGCCGCGTGACCGCTCGTCTCTATCGCAAGAGGAACGTCTACGCCCGCGTTTTCGAGCCGCAAAGCCTCGTTTATGACGTTGCGATAGCCGCGCTTAAACCGCCTGTGCACGCCGCCGCGGGCGGTTATAAACTCCTTGAGCCCGTCGCTCGTAACGCTGTCGGTGACGATCGTTCCGCCCTTTCTCTCCCCGAGAAGTACGGCGGAAACGAGCGCAATGAGTCTGTTTCGGTTTATCTCGTCTCCGTCCGACGACGCGATCGCGGCACGGTCGACGTCCGCATCGAATATGACGCCGAGATCGCTTCCCGTCGCCTTGACCCTTTCGGACAGCGACGACATCGCCGCGGGATTTTCGGGATTGGGTATGTGATTGGAAAAAGTGCCGTCGGGCTCGAGAAATTGCGACGAGGACGTATCCGCGCCGAGCTCATCGAGGACGCTCGCGAAAAATCCGCCTGCGCCTCCGCCCGCGTCTATACATATCTTCATTCCCGCAAGCGGCGTTTCTTTTCCCGAAAGCTCCCTTGCGCGCTTTGCGAGAAACTCCTTGTAAAGCTTCATATACTCCTTTCGAAGCACTCGGGGCTCCTTGCCCGTAACAGCCTTACCCTCGCCTGCGTAAGCGATTATCTTGTCGAGATCGGCGGAATCTATGCCGCCGCTTTTCGTAAAGAACTTAAGTCCGTTTCGATTGGCGGGGTGGTGCGACGCCGTAACTATAATGGAGCCGTCGCAGTCGGTTTCGGGAAACCGAGTCATCATATACATCGACGGCGTGGAACAAAGACCCGCCGCATATATTTCGCAGCCCGCCGCCTTAAGCGCGCTTTCCGCAGCGGAGCAGATACGCTCTCCGCTTATTCTCGAGTCGTGCCCGAGCGCGACTTTGAGCATTCCGGTCTTGCCGGTCTTTTCTACGAGCCATGCGGCAAACGCCGTTACCGCGGCATACACAGCCTCGTCCGAGAGGGTTATTCCCTCGCCGCTTGCGACGCCGCGAAGATCGGTACCGCTCTTTAATGCACTTATATCCATACTGACCTCATAAATAGATTAGGTGATCGTGTTTATAAAACACCTCGCAACTATAATATTATCACACCTGCCGAAATTTGTAAAGAGAAAAGTGAGCCGCACAAAAAATTTCCTTTTAAAGACGTATAAATCGCGAGGTATATTCCCTTGCGCCTACGGCAATAATCACGGGTAGTTCGACCTCGTTTATGAGTCGATACGGAGGATCTAACCATGAATGTAACATATCTTACGGGTGAACTGAACGCCAAGCGCAAAATGATACGGTCGATGTCGGAAGACGCCGTCATAGCGGACAACGACGACATAATCGGCTATTTCAGACTGTCGGGGAAACTCTATTGCCTGCCCGGCACTCTGCCCTTTTCGGACATGAGCGTACGCTCTTTTATCGCATACAGGCGCTCGCTCATAAACGACAAGTGCAAGGCGATGTCGTCGCGCGAAGTGCGCAGCTATCTCAAAGCCGTCGGCTGCAAAGTGAAGATACGGCGCAAAGTGGGCTCTCTTTCCACAACGCAATACCGCCACCTGTGCCTCGCATCGAACTACAAGGTGGGCGCAACTCGCGCATATCTCAACCTCGACGGTCTGCCCTATACGAGATATAACAAGCGTGCTCTGCGCGCGCTCGTAAAGAAGCTGTCGCGCATATTTTCGGTTTTCGTCGCCGTTTCGGACACCAGGTTTATTCCGCGCGGCGCAGTGGTCTCTCGCGTGACAAGCGAAGGCGCGGAAATCGCCGCCGCGCAAAAACAGCGTTCCCGCATCGTCTCAAAGCGCGTGCTCGGAAAGTATTTCCGCACTTCCGATTCTCTTCTCGGACTCGACTTTTCCATTCTGAAAAATCCCGTGCTTATAAATTGACATACCCATTTTAAGCACGCACAAAATACGAACGGAGAAACGCCGTAAAAAAGCTCTCTCCTTACAATAGTTTCCACAGGAAATTTTCATGAACATTAAGAATAAGGCGCGACTCGATGAAATGCGTCTTGAAAGTTTTATCCGACTTTCGGGAGGCATAACAGCGAAGCCGCGCCTTTTTTGTCGTTTCCATCGTCGTGCGGCGAGAAAATCCCGCAAAGCGAACGTAACTTATGAAGCGACGCGCAATAAGTGCGGCGAGATAGCCTTATATGCCGCTTGTTTTTCAGATATCGATATGATATAATGACTGTACGATAACCATATTTTCGAGCAGTACAAGCCGATGGAGAGAATACGATTACGCTATGGAAACAGAAGCAACAGCAAATACAAACTACAAAAGACTGAATTCGAATGTATTGAAAATCATAGCTATAATCGCAATGACGTCAGACCATCTGGCGTGGGCGATATGGCAAGGATTTTCCGCCAACCCGGCAGCATTGATTATGCACATATTGGGTCGCTTGACCTGTCCGATAATGTGCTATTTTGTTGCGGAAGGCTATTACTATACGAAAAACCTGAAAAAGTACATAGGGCGAATGTTCCTTTTTGCCGTGATATCGCATTTTCCGTATGTGTTTTGTTCGTTCAACTATATCGACCCGCTGTCTTTTGTTCCGTTTGCTCACGGTTCGCCGTTCAATCAAACAGGCGTTTTATGGGCTTTCGCTTGGGGATTGGTCTTGATTCGCGTTCACGATTCCAAACTGAAATTCCCGATAAAAATTTTGCTTAATATTCTGATTCTTGTTATATCTTTCCCCGCCGATTGGAGCTGTATCGCTCCCATGGTAATACTTTCGTTTTGGGCAAACCGCGGCAAGTTCGCGAAACAAATGCTGTGGATGATGTTTTGGGTGCTCATATACGGCATGGTATACTTTTTTGCGATAGACAAAATTTACGGAATTTTACAACTCGGCGTTTGTCTTTCTATCCCCGTTCTGTTACTGTACAACGGTTTGCGAGGTAAAAACATTGTCATAAATAAATTTCTCAAATGGGCGTTTTACATATACTATCCGCTGCATTTGACGGTTATCGGACTCTTATTATATTTTGGTATCTTCCCTGTTTTTTGATATTCGCGCAGCGGTTCCCGCGCCACCCGACGGCTTAGAAACAGCAGTTCAAGGCAAAAGAGTCGCGCCCGACGGGAGTGTACACAGACGTACACAACCTAGGGCGCGACTCTTTTAACACAGAAATGCGACGTTTCTAAGCCGTCAGGACTTGCTTACGATTTCGAGAGGAACACGCGTCGTAACCCTTCTCCCGAACATATCGAGTTCAACGGTTGCGCTGCGGTTATGACGGTCGATTTTGGTTATGAGCGCTTCGAGACCGACGAGTGCGCCGCCCTCGATATGAATGACGTCTCCTTCGATGTAGCCGACGGAACGCTCGATACAGCGCTTTCCGCGAAGCAAAAACTCGAAGCGCTTGCGCTCGTTTTCGGGCATGGCTATCTCGTCGGATTCGCCGTATTTAAGAAGGCGGATTATGTCCGAGGAAGCGTAGATATACCGCCCCGCCTGCCCTATAAATTCGTCGGCGGGCATATTCGTCTCGAGAAAGACATACCCGGGAAACAGCGGACGCCTTATATAGTTTTTACCGAGCTTGCGCAGCTCCTTGCTCCTGTAATAGCACTCGGACTCGGGACAGAAAGGATCTGTTTCGTAAGGTATGCCCGAATGAGCGAAAAAGCGCCGCAAATCGTTTACGACCCTGTGCTCCGCTCCTGCGCGTACAAATAGGATATACCACCAATACGGTTCGTTCATATATCTCCTCGAAAAGTTGGTTCCGACAAAGGCTGTCAGGCAAGCGTTCCCGCAACTATCTTGAATCTCTTGACGTCGCTTCTGCCGTCGAGCTCGGGCAGTTCGGTACAGGTAATCACGGTCTGGTACGACGTTATGAGCTCGAGCAGTCTCTTTCGCCTCACTTCGTCGAGTTCGCTCATAACGTCGTCGAGAAGAAGCACGGGCTTGTCCCCCGTAAAATCGCTCATGAGCTCCAAAAGCGAGAGCTGAAGCGAAAGCGCCGCGGTGCGCTGCTGTCCCTGCGAGCCGTATGTGCGAAGGTCGACGCCGTTCGCCTTGACTCCGATGTCGTCCTTGTGCGGACCGACGTGCGTAAAGCCCGTCTTTAAATCGGACTCGCGCGAAAGCGTCAGACTTTTTATGAGATTATCCTTTATCTCCGAAAGCTCCGCTCCGACTGCGCCCTCGTAAGAAAGCGCAAGCACTTCGCTCCCGTCGGTCAAAAACTCGTGCACCTTACTCGCAATGGGCTGAAGGCGCGCAAGAAAGCCGCGCCGCGACTTTACTATTCCCGCCCCCGCTTCGGCAAGCTGCATATCCCATATCTCGAGCGCGGCAAGGTCGGGTTTTACGGACTTTAAAAGCTTGTTGCGTTGGGACAGTATGCGATTGTATCTGTTGAGTCTGTAGAAATAACTTTTGGAAAGCTGGCTAAGAGCAATGTCCGCAAAACGCCTGCGCTCGGACGGCGACTCCTTTACTATTTTTATCTCCTCGGGAGAAAACAATACCGTGAGCACCGTGCCCATAAGCTCGCCGAGACGGGTGAGCGGCAACGAATTGACCGAAACGCACTTGCCGACCGAGCGATCGAGCACGATCTCGACGCTCTCGCTTCCTCCGCGCTTTTCGACGTCCGTGCGAACGTATGCCCTGTCCGTCTCCCAACGAACGAGCTCCTTATCGCGTGGCGTGCGCATACTTTTACCGACGGACGTCATATACAGCGCTTCCAAAAGATTGGTCTTGCCCTGAGCGTTGCGCCCCTCGAACACGTTTATGCCTTCGGAGAGCTCGAGCGAAGCCCCCGCGAAGTTGCGAAAGTCCTTAAGTTGAAGTTTTTTGACAAACATTTTATGCCGCTTCGGAAAGAGTCGAGCCCGAAACAAGCAGAGCCGCATCGGTAAATATCGCGCCGACGCCCGCAGAAGAATCGATGTACAGCGCGTTCTCGTGATATTCGCTCACGATCGCGAGCGAGTCGTTGACGGTCGCCGAAATGGAATCGTCGTCGAGATGAGCTATCGCAAGCAGAGCTTTCTGCTCCGTAACGGACAGCGAATTTATGCGCATTGCGGCAAGACTCATTTCGGGCTCATCGAGAGTCACATACAGCGTGGCATAGATATATTCGGGCAAGAACGACGCTATGAGCGAACTGCCGCTCTCTCCCATGAACTTTTTAAGCTCGATAAGCACGACTATGCGCATATAGTTTTTGCCATCGGGAGAAACCACACCGAGTTCTTTCATCTCGTCGTAGTACGCCTTCGTCTTAGAGGTATCGCTCGCCGAAGAAATAATCGTGAGCTCGGAAAGATCGCCGACCGTATCGGTGAATTTGCTTTCGAGAAGAGCCCCGAACTTATTGTCCGCCATTTTCGCCTTGCCTCCGTTTTCGACAGTCGGACGCTCCTCGAAATTGTTCATGGGGTCAGCCCTGTCGAGCTCGCCCAAACCGTTGCGCACTATATCGGAAGAAACGTAATTGTACAAAGACGAATCCGCGCTTTCCCTCTCGTAAAGTCCCTGCACCGCCCCTTTTAGCGTTTCGGAATCGGCGTCCGTTTCGGTGGCTCTTGCGAGGAAAGAATAGAAATCGGTGAGCTTTATGCCGCCCTCTGCGAACTCGAATCCGTCTTCGCCGAGGCTCGTCTCGAGCGTAGAGAGCTGCAGGCACACGACCTTGCCTATTTCGATCGCTTTCTCGTCGAAGTCGAGCGCGTCCGCCCCTTGCAAGTGATCCATCATCTTTTGAAGAGTCGCTTTTTGCGCCTCGGTCATCTTGTTTATATTTATTTCGGTCTCGTAATATTCTTCGGCGCCGTCCGAAAGCTTTCCGTCGACATAGCTCGTCGCGACGATGTAGATCTTTTCTATCGGAAGTATGGACGCGACGTTGCCGCCGAGACTCGAAAGCGAGAACTCGATCGCCAGCCTTATAAACCGCCTGTCGCCGCTCTCGCCGCCGTCCGTGCCGACATGGATACCCAAGATATTCACGTCGATACCGGAAAGAGCCTCGTTGTCCGCCATTTTCTCGGCAAAGATATGTGCGAGTTCGGCGTCGCTTATCAACGGTCTCAACTCGCTTGCGGGGCGAGCGTCGTGCTTGAGTCTGTCGAGCTCGAACTTTTCCGAATCGAATGCGGCGATATCCACTATGGCAAAAATGTCGTCGAACTTATCCACGAGCGCGCCGTCCGTCTTAAGATAGTACCTGTCGTTTATCTCGCGGACAAAGCCGTCGTAATTGTCGGAAGCGGTCTCGACACCGAGCGAAGCGACAAAGTCCTCTTCGTCCGACCCCGAAAGCCCTTCGAGCATATCGCGTATTTCCTCGCCGCTCACGATATTTTCGCCGCTCTCTTCGTCCTTGAAGAGCATATCCGAAACCGCAGTGAATATATCGGGGAGAATGATGTGGGAGTCGACAAACTCGATAGAATCGAGCGTCGAATACATAGTGTCGAGCATTTCGCGAAGCGGCGCTTCTATATCGGAAAGTATCGAATCTATTTCGAGCGAGCCCGCAAACTTGCCTATAACTTTCAGTATCTTTTCGGTCTCCACCGCGTCGAGCTCGTTGAATCGTATCTCCGTCTTTTCGAGCTGTCTGCCGCCGAGCATTTCTTCGCGCGTAATGTCGAGCTTTACGGACAGCATTATGCGCTCGGGCAAAAATTCGTTGAGCATTGCGCTGAGCATGGCTTGCTCGAAGCTGTCGGTAAAGGAGCCGAGCCCCGCCGAAATTCCTATTTCCATGAACTTGCGTTCGCCTTCGGACGCCGTTTTAGTACTTATTATTATCTGCTCTACGTCCACGTCGTAGGTGGAAAACTCGCCGCCCAAAATATTATCCAAAAGCGAGGACACTATCGCGCCCATCATTCTGTCGTTTATCTTTACTCTTATTTCGCTCGGGTCCCTATCGAGCAGATCATTCATCTTGTTCCCGTTTATGAGCTCCGTAAGTTCGAGGCTCTTATCCGAACTTCCTATTCCGAACATCGCCATAAAGTCGGCGAAATCGATTTCGTCGCCGCTGTCGGGCTTCCCGTCGGGGTCGAGATCTATAAGATACTTTTCCGAAATTTCCTTCAAAAACTCTTTCTCGTAATCGACGAGCTTCTCTTCATCCTTAACCGCGGGATTATAGACAGTGCCGTAAGCGGCGTTGTACTGCACGTCGGTGGCTTCGCCCGCATACTGATTCTTATAGGTATGCTCGGGACTTACAGCCGCGTCGAAGTCCGATCCGAGCACGTCGCGAAGAACAACAAGTACGTCTTTGCTCGTAAGGCGGTTTTCGGGGTCCGCTTCTTCGTTTATATGCGAAGCGACTATCGCCGTCTCGAACGCGTCGACGGTAAGCGTTCCGTCTTTGACCGCGGAAAAATCCACGAAATCATTCGCAACCGATAAAAATCCGTCATAAACGCTTTCGTGCAGCATCTGTCTCAAATCATCGCGAAGCGAACTGCCCGTTATGCCCTCTATGAGTTTAAAGGTGAGCGCGACTTTTTCCTCGTCGTCTATGCGGTTGAGCTTTATGTCGAGATCGGTCTCGTGATCGAGCCCCAAGCCTACGGTAACGTAAATGTTGTTAGGAAGCAGGGCTTTGACGAAGAAATGCGCCGTCGACGCCAGAAATTTATTTTCGATATATTTTTCGAGTACGGGCTTTGCCGCATCCATGAGCTTAACCTGCACGGTCAGCGAAAGCATGGTGACTTCCTTTTTCTCCTTGCTCGTCTCGCCTGCCTCGTCTGTGACGAACACGTCTCGCTCCTCTCGCGAAAGATTCATTTGACGCAAGGAAATATACTTTCCCACGTTGTCTATGCCATACTCGGAAAGATCCAAAGATTCGAAGATTTTGCCGCCCAACTCCTTTTGAAGTTCTTCGTCTTCCAAAAGAGTATTCAAAATTTCGTTTACGAAAGCCGCAAGCTCTTTATCGGACAGCTTCATCATATATTCGTCGTGCTTTGCTTCGTCGTACTTCGAAATTCTGTCGAAGTCTATGTTCTCGCGCTTTATGAGTCCCGTCAAAAAGCGCGTAAGCAAGTTGTCTCCCCCGTCGCCCTCTCCCGCTTCCTCGCCGCCCTCGGCGTTTTCCGCGAGGCGCAAGGATTCTTTGCTGCCGAGCGAGGAGCCCGCGACTTTGAGAATTTCTTTCAGATCTATTTCCGTGCTCTCTTTCAAAAAGACCGCGTGTTTGAGCTCGTTGTAGAAGCCGTCGAGGTCGTCTTGTCCGTAAGGGTTCGTGACTATTTTCTTTTCGTCGGGAGAGTACAGTCCCGAAACGACGCCGAAGCACTCGCCTATCGTCATATCGAGATTCTGCGTGGTATACACATTGCCGAAATAGCAACCGACGCCCACGCCCGCCGCGAGAATGACCACCGTCGCAATCAAAAACACGAGAAAGCACGTAAGGCAACAGCTTCTCTTTTTCTTCTTTTCTTTTTTTACGCCGCCCGACTTATTGCGTTTTTCGACGACTACGCGCTTCTCGCCCATAATATCCTCCTTTCCGCAAAATGCCTGTCAACACTGCGGAAAGCTTGATTTTTTTACACATATATTGTACTCCGCCGGAAAGAAAATGTCAATAGCCGCGCCCTTTTATAATTCGATTTTAATCTTATTCTAATATTCGAACTACTTTTTCGGCTTAAAACGATCTCCCCGAAAAGCGCCGACTTTCGGGGAGACAGACATATTGGCAAGTTGATTTTATTTTCCCGTTTCGCGCTTTTTGACGGCGATCTGCGAAAGGAGTTCGGCGTTCAAATCGACGACGCCGTCTCCGAGTCCCGCGTCGCGTTCGGCAAGCACGTTCTTTATCTCCTCGCATACCCAGCTAAGATCGCGTCCCGAAAAACCTTCGGAAAGACGTGCCGCCTCGGAAAAGTCGAGACTGTCGAAATCCTCTTTCGCAATCTTACCGAGCTTTAAGCGAAGAAGAAGAGCACGCTCCGACTCCGACGGAAGCGGTATGTGAATCTTATTGCGAAAGCGCGAAAGCACCGCCGAATCGAGATTTTCCTTGAGGTTGGTCGAAGCGAGGATCACGAGTCCGCCGTTGTCCGTATCGAAGCCGTCCATCTGCCGAATGAGCGTCGGCACGGCTTCGTCCGCCGTCTTGCTGTCGCCGCCGCGTTTCCCCGCGATCGAGTCGAACTCGTCGAGAAACAGAACTACGGGCGTACCCGACTTTTTTATGAGAGCGCGTGCGGACGCAAACATCTTGTCGATATTTTTGCCCGTTTTGCCGATGTAACTGTCGACAAGCGAATTCGTGTCGACCGCAATAAACGGCACGCCTATCTCACCCGCAACGGCTTTGGCAAACGACGTCTTGCCCGTTCCCGGCGCACCTTCGAGAAGCACGTTTCCGCCCGGCTCGAGCTTGTATTTGCGGTAAACTTCCGGACTTTTCAAAGGGTTTACGACCATTCGGAAAATGGCTTTTTTTGCCTCGTCAAGCCCTATGATGTCGTCGAAGCGTATTCCGCCTTTTGGTTTTGAGGGCGTGATTTGCCCCGCCTCGCCGCCTTTTACGGAGACGGGCATTTCCTCGCCGAGCCTTTCCACCGCGTCGAGAATACGCTTTACCTGCGCCTTGCGCTGTGTTCTCACGGTGCCGAACGACTCGTTTGCGAGCTTGTTCAGATCGTCCGCCGCACGCAAAAGAAAGCGTCGCGCGCCGAGCACGTCGCCCGCTTGCTTTGCGGAAAGACCCTGCTCGTAATTGCGGTTGAAGCTTGAATAGAGCTGTTGTGCGTCTGCCATAAAGCTACCTACTTCGAGACCTTTTCGGGCGGCACGAGTGCGAACGAAAACTCGAGCGACGCGCGGATCTCACCGTTCACGCGGGCTTCGCCCTTGCAGAAATGGAAAGGTCCCTTGCTCTTTATAAGCGAGCAAGTCGACACGACGGTGTCGCCGGGAACGACCGGTTTTTTGAAGTGCACGTTGTTCATTCCCGTAAACAGCGTAAGCGCGGCTGGCTTGTCCTTGAACATGACGCAAGCGCTCTGCGCCATCATCTCGCAAAGTATGACGCCTGGCACTATGGGATTGTTCGGGAAATGTCCCTGCAAAAAGTGCTCGTCTCCCTTTACGGTATAGCGTCCTATTGACTCGCCGTTTTCTCCGAGCTCTGCTTCGTCCACAAGCAGCATCGGCGGACGGTGCGGAAGTATTTTCATGATGTCGTTCCTGTCGAGTTTCATTTTAATTTCTCCTTAAAAATATATTTCGCTTTTAAAAATAATTCTCGCCTTTTTTCAAAAAAGTCGCCCAAAAAGCTTCTGCACCTTTTTTCAAAAAGGTGCTCGAAAAAGACAAAGGGAGAGGAACTTTCGGCTGTTCCTCTCCCTTTTGAATCCCTCTCCTTTAAACGACTTAAGGCTTCACCCTAAGAACCCTTTTTAAAGGTTGAGTATTCGGATTGAGGAACCGCTTTATCCTTAGATTCGGCTTCCCTTGACAGGGAAGCTGTCACGAGTGTGAGCCTATGGCGAACCGAGTGACTGATGAGTAGATTTAAAGGCAAGCGACCGGCGTGAGGTCTTTTAAGCGAGTGAGACGGACAGCTGTCGGCGCACCGCACGGGTTGCTGTACTTTCTTGTACTGCGCCCGTGCGGTAAGACGAACGCAGTCCGTATTCACGACGCTTAAAAGATCTCACGGGCGCCGTCGGAAACCGAAGTCGCATAAAACGTCGCGTCATATCCCACTGCGGCGCGGTACTTTTCGCCCGTTTCGCGAATAAATTCCTTCACCTTGTCTTTTTTTACGAGCGATACCGTCGAACCGCCGAAGCCGCCGCCCGTCATGCGCGAGCCGAGACAGCCGGGCGACGTGCGCGCGCTTTCCGTAAGCGCGTCGAGTTCTCTGCCCGTAACCTCGTAGAGGTCGCGGAGCGAATAGTGCGACTCGTTCAGAAGCTTTCCGAACAAGACCATATCCCCCGTCTTAAGGGCGTCCACGGCGCGTTTGACGCGGTCGCACTCGTACACCACGTGACGGGCGCGGTCTTTGACCTTTCCCGAAAGCAGCTTTTCGGCGCTTTTCTCGAACGTCTCGGGCGTAACTTCGGCAAGGTGCTTTACGCCCAACGCCTTCGAAAGCGTTCCGAGCGCACTCTCGCACTCTGCGCGCCGCTCGTTGTACTTGCTCAAGACGAGCGAATGGGGCTTGTTGCTGTTTGCAATGACGATTTCGCAATCGCCGAGCTTCAAGGGCACATATTTAAAATCGAGGGTTGCGCAGTCGAGAAGTATCGCGTTTCCCGCCTTTCCGCGCGAGGACGCAAACTGATCCATTATGCCGCAACTCACGCCGCAATACTCGTTTTCGGCGCGCCTGGAATACACTGCGATTTCGGTGAGGTCGGCTTTTTTGCCGCCGCTCTCGCCGCTGAGTGCCGAAACCATGAACGCCGTCGCGACCTCTATCGCCGCCGAGCTCGAAAGCCCCGAGCCGAAAGGCACCGTACAGTCGTACAATAAATCTGCGCCGCATAAGTCAAAGCCGTCGCTTTGCATGACGTACGCCACTCCCGCCTGATAGTTGCCCCACTTGAGGTCCTTATATTCGCCGAGCCCGTTAAGATCGAGCTCCGCCGTAAGCGGAGTGGTGGTCGCCGCCATTCTCCACTTATTCGAGCCGTTCTTGCGCGCGGCGATCGTACAGCGCAAATCGAGCGCCGCGGGAAGCACGGGTCCCCCGCAGTAATCGATGTGTTCGCCTATGAGATTGACCCTACCCGCGGCGGCAAAAAGCCTGACCTCTCCGTCGCCGTAGATCTCGCGGAATTTTTGTTTAAGAGAATTATCGTCCATATTACTCCTCACCTGTCGTTCAAAAGAGCATTAAGTCTATTCATTGTTTCGGGGCTCGGCTCTTTCACTCCCTCGAGCGGATAGGAAAGCCCGAGCTTTTCCCATTTGTATACGCCCATGGTGTGATACGGCAAAAGCTCGATCTTTTCCGCACCGAAAGCCATTTGTTTAAGCTTTTTTATGTTGTCCTCTCCGTCCGTGATCCCCGGCACCGTAACCTGTCGCACCCAAAACTTTTTGCGCTTTTTTTTCAGAAACTCGAGGGTACGGAGCATATTGTCGGGAGCAAAGCCGCAAAGTTCTTTAAAAGCCGCTTCGTCCGTGTGTTTTATATCGAGTATGACGAGCGATGCGAGCGAAAGCGCTTCTTCACAGTAGACGCTTCCCGCAGTGTCGAGAGCGGTATGGATACGCTTTTTCTTAAGCTCGCGAAGAAGTCCGACGACGAACTCTTCCTGCATGAGAGGCTCGCCGCCCGAAAGCGTGACGCCGCCGCTGTTGTAGGCTCGGTATCTTAAGGCTTTTTCGACTACCGCGCTTACGCTCATTTTCTCGCCGCCGCCTCCGCCGAGCATATCGGGGTTGTGGCAGTACTTACACCGCATGGGACAGCCCGAAAGAAATACCACGGTACGAAGTCCCGGTCCGTCGAACGAGCCGAGCGGCTCGAACGAATGGACATAGCCGAAAAGCCCGTCCGTCATGCCCTTTCGAAGAACGTGCGCTTTAGGACTTCCTCGCGGTGCTTTTTCGAGAGAACTCCGAAGCGGACGGCATAACCCGAGACGCGTATGGTGAGATTAGGATACTTTTCGGGGTGCTCGTGCGCGTCGTACAATATGCTTCTGTCATACACGTTTATATTGAGGTGATGTCCTTTCCTCGCAAAATATCCGTCCATTATAGCGACGAGATTGCTTATTTGCGTAGCTTTGTCCTTTCCGAGCATGGACGGCACCATGCCGAACGTGTTGGATATGCCGTCGCGGCACGAGCAGTACGAGAGCTTGGAAACCGAATTGAGCGAGGCAAGCGCGCCGCTCTTTTCCCTGCCGTGCAAAGGGTTTGCGCCGGGAGCGAAAGGCTCGCCCGCCTTTCTTCCGCACGGAGTCGCGCCCGTCTTTTTCCCGTAAACGACGTTCGAGGTGATTGTGAGAAGCGAAAGCGTATGCTTTGCTCCGCGGTACGTCTTTGTCTTTTTGAGCATTTTCGAAAAGCTGTCGACTATGAGTCGAGCTATGTCGTCCACTCTGTCGTCGTCGTTGCCGTACTTCGGATAGTCGCCCTCGACTTTATAGTCGACTATAAGTCCGTTTTCGTCCGTCACGGGAGTCACACGCGCGTATTTTATCGCCGAAAGACTGTCCGCCGCGACACTTATACCCGCCGCGCCGAATGCCATGAGACGCTCGACGTCCGTGTCGTGAAGCGCCATTTGGAGCTTTTCGTACGCGTACTTGTCGTGCATATAGTGGATTATATTCATCGTGTTCACATAGGTACGAGACAGCCACTCCATATACTTCATATAGCTTTCGAGCACGCGCTCGTAATCGAGCGCCCCGCCCGTCATAGGCTCTGATCTCGGACCTATCTGCACGCCGCTTACTTCGTCCTTGCCGCCGTTTATCGCAAGAAGCAACAGCTTTGCGAGATTGCAACGCGCACCGAAAAACTGCATCTGCTTGCCTATCTTCATGGCAGAAACACAGCAAGCTATGCCGTAGTCGTCGCCGTAAACGGGACGCATAACGTCGTCGTTTTCGTACTGTATCGACGACGTTTCGATAGATACGCGCGCGCAGTAATTCTTCCACGCCTCGGGAAGTTTCTTCGACCACAATACTGTGAGATTGGGCTCGGGAGACGTGCCGAGGGTGTAGAGCGTGTTCAAAAAGCGGAAGCTGTTTTTCGTGACGAGCGGACGCTTGTCCTTGCCTATTCCGCCGAGCGATTCCGTGACCCAGGTGGGGTCGCCCGCAAAGAGCTCGTTATACTCGGGCGTGCGCAACTGCTTGCCGAGACGCAGCTTTATAACAAGCTGATCTATAAGTTCCTGCGCGCCGCTCTCGTCTATGGTTCCCTCTTCGAGGTCACGCTCGAGATAGATGTCGAGGAAGGTGCTTATGCGTCCTATCGACATTGCCGCGCCGTTCTGCTCCTTTATCGCGCCGAGATAGCCGTAGTACGTCCACTGCACCGCCTCTCTGGCATTAGCGGCGGGTTTTGTTATGTCGTCTCCGTACATTGCCGCCATTTTCGCGAGCTTTCCGAGGAAGTCCATTTGCCTGAAAACGTCCTCGCGAAGGCGTATCACTTCGTCGCTCATGTCCTTTTCGGCAAGGGCGTCGAAGTCCTTTTTCTTTTCGGCGATTAGCCTGTCGGTCCCGTAAAGCGCGACTCTTCTGTAATCGCCTATTATCCTGCCTCTGCCGTAAGCGTCGGGAAGTCCCGTAAGTATGCCGTATTTTCGGAGAGCGCGCATTTCGTCGGTGTACACTCTGAAAACGCCGTCGTTGTGCGTCGTCTTGTACTCGAAATTCATCTTTATGCGCTCGCCTATCTCTTTGCCGTATGCCTCGCACGCCTGCTTTGCCATGCGTATACCACCGAACGGATTGACCGACCGCTTTAATGGCTCGTCGGTCTGCAAGCCGAAAATAATTTCGTTTTCCCTGTCTATATATCCCGCAGGATAAGACAACAGCGAACTGACTCGCTCGGTATCTATGTCGAGAACGCCGCCGTTTTCTCGCTCTCTGCGCAAAAGTTCGTCCATCTGCGCGCGGAGAACTTTCGTCCTCTCGCTCGCCTCGCTCAGGAAAGACTCGTCGCCGGTATACGGCGTATAGTTGCGCTGTATGAAGTCCCTGACGTCTATCGTCTCCGACCAATTGCCCTTGTTAAAGCTCCTCCACTCGTTCATGTATTACCTCCAAATCAAGTGACGCTCGTCCGTGACGCGACACTACGCTCACGCGTGCCGCGCCGTCGTACGGCGTTGTCGTCAAATAAAATCCCACGGCTCCGCCTTCGAGCGAAATAAGATCGCTCCCCACAAGCGTGAGCTCGCCTTCCACATCTATCTTTATCGGCGAAAAATCGTACGGAAGCGTCCGTCCGTTTTCGTCTTTACTTTCGAGAGTCACAAGCACGGTCTCGTAAGTGTCGCGCGGATTCAGCGTCAAAGACGAAGCCGACATGACGAGTTTCGCCTCGTGCGTAGTCGAAGTCAGACGTTTTTTCACGGCGACCTGACCGTCGACGATCCCCTCTATTTCGTACACTGCCGGTGCAAACGCATATTTTTCGACAAGCGCGTAAAACACGTCTTTGCCGAGCCTTAGCATACGTCTGAGAACGAATGCGGAAAGCTGCGCTCCCGACGGCAGACCGCGCACCGTGCCTTTCTTTCTCGCCGCACGCACGACGTACTTCAAAAGCGCGTTCGCCTTCGGGGAAAGTTTATCGCTCTCTTTCGGCGCGTTTCCGACAAGATCGTCTATCTCGACTGGCGGATGCCCGAGCGCGGGATAGCCTTTTTTATTCGGGAAAAACTCGCCGACAAAGAAGGAATCGCGATAGAGCTTTACGCTGTCGCAGTTCGTGTATACGACGAGCGGCGAAGCGACTTCGTCTTTTTCGAGCGCGGACGAACATTCGAGATAGGGCTCGCCGTCCTTTTGCGAGCGGTAGGCATACGCCGCCGTCTTGTCTGTACGATAGGCGTCGAGCACGCCGTAATACATCCTTCCGTCTCCGCTTCCGAGATCGGACAGACAGGAAAAATCGGCAAACGCCATGCCCGCGCAACCGCAAAGGCTTTCGTTCGAAAACGCGGCGTCCATAAATTTCAAGTGCCGTTTCGCCTGTTCGACCCTGCGGCTCTCCGCGTCGTAACGCTTCGTCGGAAGCGCTCTGCCCGTATGCTCGGAGATGAAATACGGGACGGAAAGTCTGCCCGTCTTTTTGCGCCGCGACACCTTTGAGTCCGTGCGATAATCCGAATACGCGAATACGTCCTCATATAGCCTGCTCGCCATAAAGTCGCGCGTACCGAGCGTGGGACGGGTCGGATCGAAATCGTGCGCCGCCTTGCAAGTTTTGAAGTACAGCTCGTCGCAATCGGGCGAAGAGTTTGCTCTTACGCCCCAGGCTATGACGCAAGGATGATTTCGGTCTCGCCTTACGACCGCCTCGACCTCCGAAATAAACGTCTCTCTCCAGGTCGAGTCGCCTATATAGCCGTCGCCGCCCATGTCGACTATCACCATAAGTCCGAGTCTGTCGCACTCGTCCATGAAGCTCTCGGCGGCAAGCCCGTGAGTGCGCACGACGTTCACGCCGAGTTCTTTGAGCTTTCTCGCGTCGAAGCGCTGAAGCCCGTCTGTAACTGCGCGTCCGAGCACGGGGAAATCGTCCACCCTGTTAAGCCCCGTGAGCCGTATCTTTTCCCCGTTGAGGAAAAACCCGCTTCGAGTAAACTCCGCACGTCGGAAACCGAACGTCGTTTCCTTAACGTCGACGAGATGTCTGCCGTAGCGAAGTCCTATGACGGCGGTGTAAAGCACGGGGCTTTCGGCGCTCCAAAGCTTTATGTCCGAAATAGCGCCCGTAAGCGTCACTTGACCGCCGAGCACGGCTTTTTCCGGCAGACTCGCGAGCTTTTCTCCGCTCGCGTCGTAAATGTCCGCCGAAAGTCTGCTGTCGGGATAATATTCTCCGAGCGTAACGTCTATGTCGATTGCGCCGTCCGCGTTTGAAAAAAGCGTTCTGACGTGCGCGTCGGCGATCTCACCGCCCGACACTGCCTTGAGCGTTATGCCCCTGTGAAGTCCGCAGTAAGGCGGCACGGGCGACACTCCCGCCGTAAGAGGCACGTCGAGCTTTGCCCTGCTGTCCACTCTTAAGATTATTCTGTTTTCGAAGCCCACGCGAAGGGGCGCGGATACGTCCGCCTCGAAAGGCACGTCGCCGCGATGAGAGGTCACGAATATTCCGTTTACGTACACCTCGACATAGGACGTCGCTCCGCCGAAGCACAGTATGAGTCGGCTCCTGTCGTAGTCCGCGGACAGCGCAAGCGTGCGCATATACGTCGCAACCGAGCTTTCGTTCACGCCGTCATAGCCCTCTATCGGAGCGGCGGCGCAGTGCGGAAGCGACACGGGGCGGAATCCCGCGAAGTCGAAGCTCTCGTCGAGACAGCTCCTGTCGAAGCCCGCCTTAAACAGCCAGCCGTCGTTTATGGGAACGCACTTTTTCATTTATTATCCACCTGCACGGGAGCCGCCGTCTTTTCGGGCAAAGCTATCTCGGGCTCGTGACTCACTTCGTCCGTCATCGAGAAAGTATTTATCTTGCCGAGTATTTTCATGAGTATCGAAACAACGAAGTACGAAGCGAGCACTACGACGAGTACGAACAGTATGCACATTAGCGGAAGCTCGCCCACGCCGAACAGCGAAGGAAGCACTATAAGCGCCGTCACTATCAGTATGCCGCTGACGATCGCCACGACTATTCGGTATCCGTCGAACGGCTCGCACATCTTACATAGCGCCATCCAACCCGTAAACGTCACGCTTACGACCATCATGCTTATGACGAACTCCGGAGTGAGCGCGACGACCTCGCCGCCCGCAAGCACCTGGGGCACGAAGCGCGAAAAGGCGTACATACTCATGACGGTAAGCACGAGAGCTATGCCGCCCGGCAGACTTCGCGAAATGACGTTTGCGATAAACTTGCCGTGGATCCTGTTCTTGTTCGACTGCATGGCGAGGAAGAACGACGGCACGCCTATTATGAACAGCTCGAGGAGCATGAGATTCTTTGGCTCGAACGGATAGCCCTCTCCGCTCGTAAACGAAAGTATGAGATATATGAGCGAGAGAGCGATCGACATAAACGTCTTCATGAGAAAGAGCGAGCTGGATTTCTGAATGTTGTTTATTACTCTTCTGCCCTCCTGCACGACGCTTGGCATGGAGGTGAAGTTGTTGTCGAGAAGCACGAGATGGCTGACGTTCGTCGCCGCCTCCGCACCCGATGCCATCGCCACCGAACAGTCGGCTTCGCGCATAGCCATTATGTCGTTCACGCCGTCGCCCGTCATTGCAACGGTATGTCCCGCCGCCTTTATCGACTTTACGAGCAGGCTCTTTTGCTCGGGCGTGACTCTGCCGAACACCGTGTACTTATTGGCAGCCTCGACGACTTCCTGATTCGACAGTCCTTCGAGCGAGATGTACAGCTCGGCATTGTCTACGCCGACGCGCTTTGCAACCTCGGAAACGGTTATGGGATTGTCGCCGCTTATTACCTTTACGGCGACGTCGTTGTCCTTGAACCACTTGATCGTGCGCACGGCGTCCTCGCGTATGTGATCCTCTATGACTATGAGGCAGACGGGACGGCGCACGGCAGGCAGCCTGTCTCCCTGGATCTCCGCGGGAGAATGAGCGAGCACGAGCACGCGATAGCCGTTTGCGGCGTTCTCGGAAATGATCTTTTCTATTCTCACGCCCATGTCGCGAAGCACGAACTCGGGCGCGCCGAGCATATAAGTGCCCGCTCCCTCGAACGTAGCCGCCGAGAGCTTTCTGCGCGAGGAGAACGGTATCACCTTCAAAGGCTTAAGTCCCTGCGAATACCCGAAACGGTTCGCAAGCGCGAGCGCCGTCTGATTGTTGTCGCCCGTCGCCGTCAGAAGCGAGCCTATCGCCTCGCTTACGGGCACGTCGGAAGATCCGCCCTTTATTTCGATAATGTTGTTGACCTGCATACTGCCGTCCGTAATAGTGCCCGTCTTATCGAGACACAACACGTCCACGCGCGCGAGCATTTCTATACAGTACAAGTCCTGCACGAGCGTCTTTTGCTTACTCAGTCTCAAAACAGACATCGCAAGCGCCACGCTCGTAAGAAGGAACATACCCGTCGGGAGCATACCTATTACCATGCCCGCCGTATAGTTTATCGTCCTTTCGATGTCGCCGCCGAAAATCGTATACATTCTATAAAGCCACAGCGCGGTAATGGGAATTATGAATACGGATATTACGCGTATTATCATGCGTATCGAGCTTTGAAGTTCGCTCTTCGGCTTTTTATAGCGCTTTGCGTACGACGTGAGCGTCTGGACATAGTTTGCGCCGCCCACCTTGTCTACGCGGGCGTAACAGTTGCCGCTCGTTACGAAGCTGCCTGCGTAAAGTTCGCTTCCCGCAGTCTTTTTCATGGGGACAGACTCGCCCGTAAGCATGGCTTCGTTGACCTCGCATTCGCCCTTGACCACCACGGAATCCGAACATATCTGTTTGCCCGTTTCGAGATAGATTATATCGTCGAGCACGACTTCGTCAACGGGTATCGCCTGTTTTTCGCCGCCTCTCACGACCATTGCCGTCGGCGCGGACATGAGGCTTAGTTTATCTATCTTCCGCTTTGCGCGTATCTCCTGAAAGATACCTATTACGATATTGCAGGTGATTATGGCAAGGAAAAACAGATTGCCGTAGCTGCGCACCGCTATGAGCGCTGCGGCGACGATAAACGTGAGCAGATTGAAAAAGGTAAAGATGTTGGAAAGAAAAATGCTCTTGTACGTCTTGCTGTTCTTTTTGGGAGCGATGTTTACGAATCCGTCTATCGCTCTCTGATCGAGTTGTTCTTTTTCGAGACCGCGCTCGGGATTCGGATTGAACCTTTGAGCAAGCGAAATATCCGACGCGAGAATTTTCTTTCTCTTCGTCTTCATCGTGGTGCTTTTGCTTCTTGCTATTCTGTCCTTCGAAAGCATACTGCCGTCGATAGTGACCGATTTCACCGGCACGGGATCAAGCTCGAGCGTCTCGGGCGCGTCGTCGAACACGCTTTTGTCGATGACGGGCGGCGCGGACTCTATGACGGACAGCGGATCGACCACCGTATTCTTTATTCCGCCGCTTTCGTTCGTGTCTTTCGTGACCAATCTCGGCGCGCGTTTTTTGGGCGTCGTCTTGGTCGTTGTTTTTTTCGTAGTCTTTTTTTCCATGCTCACTCCGAATCAAAATTTTACGAGCCGCATAAAAACAGCTATACATTATGGAGTATAACATATATAAATTTTTCTGTCAATGCTTTTGCCCTCGACGGAAAACAAAGTCTGCCGTATTTCGCCATTCCCCTTAAAAAGCGCAAAGATAAAAACTGCGGCGCCATGCCGCAGTTTCGCTTTACCATACATATTTTTCTCTGACGCAACGATCGGTCGAAAGGCGGAAATCTTTACGCCTAACTATTCGATAAGCCCGTCTATTTTCACATCGACGTCCGCGTCCGCGGCATAGTCCACGCCCTTCACGCCGAAGCCGAAGAGGCGCAAGAAATCGTCGTCATAGCCTTTCAGATCGGCTATTTCGTCAAGAGACGCCTTGCCCGCCTTGTCCCAAAGCCTCTTGACTTCGCTTTGGGTAGGCTCGTCCATTTCGAGATCGTCGAGACGGATAAACGCGTCGTCGTCCGTCACCGCGCCATCGATAAGCCGCTTCTCTCCGAACAGCCTCTGCATCTGTCCGATCGTCGTCTCGTGCGTACCGCGCTCCTTCATGACTTTATAGAGGAGCGAAATATACAGCGGCACGATGGGGATAGCCGAGCTCGACTGCGTGACGAGCGCCTTGTTCACCGAAACGAAAGCGCGAAGCCCTTGCCTGCGAAGTTTTTCGGCAGCAAGCGCGAGATCCTTTTTCGCCATGCCTATCGAGCCGTCCTTGTATATGGGGTGAGTGATACTCGGTCCTATGTACGAGAAAGCGGCGGTAACGGCGTCGCCCTTCAAAAGCCCTTCGCTCTTTAAAAGCGTCATCCATTCTATCCAATCCTCGCCGCCCATGACGCTCACGGTGTTTTTAATCTCCTCGTCTGTCGCGGGCGGTATGGTGACTTCGCCTATCTCTTTCGTGCGAAGGTCTATGGTCTTATTCGTAAACGGCTTGCCGACGGTCTTAAGTACCGAGCTCACGCTCGTGCCGTCTTTAAGCGTGCGACGCGGCGCGGCAACCGAATAAATCACGCAGTCGAGAACTTTGCCGTCGGCTTTGAGTGTGTCGACGACTTTTTGCTTCACCTCGGCGGAGTACGCGTCGCCGTTTATCGTCTTGCGATATAAGCCATCTTTTGCGGCGTACTCGGCAAACGCAGCCGTGTTGTACCACCCTGCCGAAGCCGTGCGGCTCTGCGTGGGCGGACGGTCGAATATTACGCCGAGCGTGTCCGCTTTTCCGCCGAATGCCGCCGCAATACGCGCCGAAAGCCCGTATCCCATTGACGCGCCGATGACGAGCACGGTCTTGCCCGCGTTCACCGCGCCGCGCGCACGAACGAAATCGATATCCTCTTTTACTGCGGCTTTAAGCCCTACGGGGTGCGCCGTCGTGCAAATAAATCCTCTTACCTTAGGTTCGACTATCATAGAATAACGGTCTCCTTTTTTATGTTTCGCTCCTTGTCATATTGCCGGAGCTCCGCATATATTATAACATGGAACGGCTTGCAAAAATAAATTTTCGCATTGCGACGCAATCTATATGCCAAGCGCAAATAAAAGCCGTATGTTGCAATATGTCGCGAAAAAGCACTTGCGAGCAAGCTTTTTCACTCCTATTATATCATAGCACGACGGCGTAAGCAACCGTTTCGGTATATTTTCCGCAACGAAAAATATCGGCGGACTCAAATAACTCTGACGACAAGGAGCACATTATGCCAAACAATCCGGCAAGTTTTCTCATAGGCGGCAACGACGAACACGGAATGAGCCCGCCCACCCCCGGCAAGCGCACGCCCGTAATGCCCTACATAAACCGAGCCATACACGAAAACGAATTCAACCGCGCCGCAAAAATCAGATTTTTGGAGGCGTGTCTTCGCGTGGGCTTCAACGTCTACGACGTTAAACCCGAGGATTCAGACCCGCCCATTTCGACGAGGGTCATGCGGATAAACTCGGCGCGGCTCACCCGCCTCGTGACGTTCGGCTACAACGCCTACGGAAGCGGCTCGGTCTTTTCCGACATAAGCGGTTTCGTCACCGCCTTTTCCTCGCGCAACCCCTATCCCGACTCTTCGCGCGCCTACGCCGAGGACATAGCCTTGGAGCTCGTGCAAAGCGGGCTTAAAGGCAACTCTCTGCAAGACCTCGACATAGGCGTGCTCGGCTCCGTGAATTGCGTTTCCGCGCTCATAGAGCCGGGATTCATGACGAATTTTACCGAGGCGGCGCTCATGCTCGATCCCGACTTCGTGATCACCGTCGCGGAAAGCGCAACGCGCGCGACCTGCCTCAATCTCGACGTGCCGTATATAGAGCGAAACGACGTCTCCGCCTATAAAACAGTACAGGCGGGAGACCGCGGCAATGCGGTCAAACTCCTTCAATTCTTACTTACGAGCGACGGCTTCGACGTTGCCGCGGACGGAGTTTTCGGTGCGGCAACGAAAAATGCGCTTGTCGACTTCCAGCTTTTAAACGGACTCGAGCCCGACGGGATCGCGGGCGCGGCAACCTACAGGCGGCTTCTGACGGCGGACGAGACGCCGGCTCTCTCCGAAGGAAGCAGCGGCTCGCACGTCACGCTTTTACAGCGGCGGCTTCTCTCGAGGCTCTACCCCGTCACCGTCGACGGCATATTCGGCGACGAAACAGAAAACGCCCTGCGCCTGTTTCAAAGGGAACACGGGCTGAATGACACGGGAATAGCCGACCCCGAAACTCTCGCCGCCCTTATAGCCTCTTCTCCCCGCCCGAGACTGTATTAGAAAACAGAGCCGACTCGCGAAATTAAATCACGAATCGGCTGTAATTTGTTATATCTCTATTTTACTCTGTCACTTCTTCGAATATTGCCGTCAAGTCGAGGTCGCCCGTTATAAGCTCCGTTCGTTCGGGAGTAGTCACTCCGTCCGACCAACACACAAAGCGAAATTCTTTGTCGGGGTTAGCTCTCATCGGCAACGCTATTAATGTGGTCTCGCTTCCGAAAAGAAACTCGCATGACATACTGCCGTCGTTCGGATTAAATGTGTAACTAAGGTGACCGCTGCGCATTCCTACGCTTCCCATACCTTGCGACGAAGTGCGAAGCACTACGGTGGCGATGTCGCCTTTCCAAAAAGAATACGGCACGCCGACTTTTTCGCCGTCTATCATGGCCTCGCAGAGATAATAGTATTTATTTGCTTCATAATCTTGTTTATGTTGAATATAGTGCAACTCATAACCAACGGCATGATGATAGTCGGATAAATTTACCCTCATTTCAATTGTGTGCGCAAGTTCGTGGATAAAAGTTCCAAACCAATATGCCTCCAACAAATCACACTTCTGTCCGGGAAGACGATAATCTCTGTCGTCTTTCAGCAGTTGTATGACGTCGTCAAGATTATATTTTAAACGAGACAATATTTGATAAAACGGATCAAAATATACGCAACCGTATTTTGCTCCGGCATTTCCCGCTTCATTATATAATAAACAATCATAATCGTTCAATGCAATAACACTCATAGCGCTGTCGTAAGTAGCTGCAAGCTCCTTTACTTCGGGCATTTTACGCGGAGACAAGGAATTTGAAATCTTACCGGACATTATACTTTGAGTAAAATGCTCCGTCACCGAAGTCTCCGCAGTATAATACTCGTCTATTTGAAAATCTACGAGTCCGTCACACATCTCGTCCATATGTTGTTTGAGACGCACCGTCGTCAAAGCGCAAAACTCGCGCTCCTTATCGCTCATCGTATAGTCCACGTGGATTGTATCGTCACGGTCTCGTGTGGGCAAAACGGCGTCTATGCGCGTCACATACACCAAAAGTATTTTATAAGTAAACGTCTCGTTTGCCGTCCACTTTGCATGAATTTGCTGTTCTTTTGATCTTATTATATCTTCGCTTGCCGTAGCCTTTCCGCTTGCGTCCGTAAGGCAAGTTTCTCCTATATACCAACCGCCGAACGTAAAGTGCTCGCGCGTAGGTACGGGAAATTCATATTCTTTTAGGTTCGCATAAGTAAGCGTGACGGTTTCGGGCTTATCGTCTCCTTCCGACATTTCTCCGAACTTATAGTCGAGCTCGAAAGTCCTCGTGTATTCCTCGAAATATGCGGTTACGGTCTTATTCGTCCTTACGCTTTTATCGGTACGTTCCGCATAAGGCTCACCGTCCGACCAATTCTTAAATTCATACCCTTCTTCCGCTATAGCCCTTACCGTTATTCCGTTTGCCCCGTATTCGACCGATTGCTCGGTGTCTCCCTCGATATGTCCGCCGTTCGCCGCAGAATAACTGAGATTCAAAATTCTCTTTTCGAAAATTGCGGTGTAGGTTTTGCTTTCGGTAATGTTCGTATCCGTTCTCGAATTTGCTTCGAGTCCGTCCGACCATTTGACGAATCTGTAGCCGTTTTCCGCCGAAGCAGTGACAATCGTGCCGTCTCCGCCCTCTTCAATAGTCTGAACCGAAGCGCCGAAAATTTTTCCGCCGCTTTCCACTGTATACATCAAAGTATATTCGGTTTTCATAGGCTCCTTATAAAAGGGACTGCCGCGAGGCGGCGCGAATGCACGACCCATTAAATAGGTTGCGTTCTTTCATTTTTCATGATATAATGACTGTACGATAAACAGTAATTTAGAGGACTAAATTATTTGGGATTAAGGAGAAAGTATTGTTATGGGACTTGATATATATGCAGGGACATTAATTCGTTATTATGCGCATAATTGGAAAACAGTATCACAACAATTTGCCGAGGCTAATGGAATAGATTTCCGAACAATAAGACCACAACAAGATAGTGAAGATGAACTTTCTTTACAAGAAATTCAAGAGTTAGTAACTCAATGGCAAAATGCTATAGTAAAAGGTCTTAATTTAAATCCTGTACCATTGTGGAATGAGGATTATGAGGTTACGCCATATTATACAGATAAGCCGGACTGGGATGCCTTAAATGCTTTATTACTTTACATTGCTTCAAAATACAGCAATAAAGAAGTACCTTCTACAATTATTAAGAATTTTGATATTTACAAACACCCTATTGTATCAGAATTTCTTGAAACGAAAGATTTTCAATTATCTTTATTTGATGGCAATGGTTGGTGGCTTCCTATTAAAAGGAATATAATGTTTAATTATGTTTTACCAAATTCAGAGGAAAGTATTTTGGCAACAAGTAGTTTGCTTCTTGAAGAATTGAAAGTATATAATTCTTTTGAATGGAATGCCGATAGAAATACTATCATTTCGTGGAGCAAAACAGAAGGTTATCCTGCTGATATGGTATATAGCAAGGAAAACGGAATAGAAGAAGCGCATAAACATATGGCCTACAATACAGAGTCTTTAGCAAAATTTGCTTTTTCTATTTTATGGCAAGCAGCTGAATTTTCTCTTGAACACGGTGTTGTTATTGTTTACGATTTTTAATATCAAGACAAGCACAAGAAACAGAACGATAAATTTCAATTTAGCGACGTAAAAGGAAATGAAGATAATGAAAAAAATACTATATGTAATCTTGGAACAATGGGCTGATTGGGAGCTTGCTTATATTTCGTCGGCGGTCAATATGCTCGGTGGCGGCAAGTTTGAAAATAAAACTGTATCACTTACAAAGAACGCCGTTACCTCTATTGGCGGTGTTAAGTGTTTGCCTGATTATGATTTACTTACATTACCGTCCGATTATGGTGCCGTAATACTTATTGGTGGTATGTCGTGGCATAACGAGAACGCTATGCAAGTTAAGCCGCTTATTGATGCTTGCATTAAGAGCGGCAAAGTGGTAGGTGCGATTTGCGATGCTTGTAGATTTTTAGGCTCTATTGGGGCGTTGAATGGCGCAAAACATACGGCTAATGATTTGAACGAATTAAAACAATATTCGTCTTATACAAACGAACAAGGCTTTATGCATAGGCAAGCGGTATTGGACAATAATGTTATCACGGCAAATGGAACGGCAGCTCTTGAATTTGCGCAAGAAGTATTACGAGCTTTATTGGTATCAACCGAAGAACAAATAAAAGGCTGGTATGATTTTCATAAGCTCGGCTTTTACAATGCGCCTATGCCGAAAATGTAACTACGATAAACAGTAATTTGACGGAGAACAAAAAATATGGAATATATTAAACTCACACTCGACAATTTGGGGAAGGAACATATTTGTTGCGCCATATCAAACAATAAAGATATACAAGTAGCAAGCAAGAAAGCGTGGCTTAAAGAAAGGATAAAAGACGGATTGGTATTTTTGAAATCTACCGAGCGCGGAAAATGTTTTATCGAATACATACCCGCCGAAAACGCTTGGTGTCCTATCGAAGCAAACGACTATATGCACATAAATTGCTTTTGGGTTTCAGGTTCATTCAAAGGACACGGCTATGCCAACGATTTATTAAACGCCTGTATAGCCGATGCAAAAGAGCAAGGTAAATGCGGCTTAACCGTAATTTCGTCCCCGAAGAAAATGCCGTTTTTGTCAGATCCGAAATATTTTGCTTATAAAGGGTTTAAGGTTGCGGATAAAGCAAATCCAAACTTTACTTTAATGTATTTATCTTTTGACGAAAATGCGCCCGTTCCGAAATTCAAAGAACAAGCAAAACAGCCGCATATAGATAAACAAGGTTTTGTTGTGTATTATACGCACGATTGTCCGTTTACGGCTAAATACGTTCCGCTTGTTCAGCAAATGGCAAAGGACAAAGGCATTCCGTTTGAAAGCGTATTGATAGACAGCAAGGAAAAAGCGCAAAACGCGCCTATGGCGTGGACGAATTATGCCGTATTTTACAACGGACAATATATATCAAACGAAATCCTAAACGAGAAGAAGTTTCTTGAACTTGTAGAGAGTTATTATAAACAGTAATATAAATTTCAATTTGCCTTACTTAATAATGTGTAGTCAAAGCCCTCAAACAATTTGTCAGAGGGCTTTTTGTCATCACTTAAAAGTGCAGATATTAAATATTTGGTTTTTTAAATCCCTATTGAAAGTGCGCTTTCGTTGCCGCGCGCCGTATGATTTATCCCGTATACCGTTTTATTCTTTCTCTTTCCAAAGCTCGACATATTCGCATACACGGCTTTTGCCCAACCTGTCGAGCAAACGAAAATCCGCAAGAAGCTTTGCCTCTTCGCCCGTCATTGCGCTTTCGGGACGAAGAGGTTTTTCTTCTTCGCCGCGCCCCAAAAGATAGTCTATGCTTACGTCGAAATAATCGGCAAACTTTATCAGATATTCATACGGAGCCTGTCTGATCTCGTTTTCGTAATTTGCAACGGTTCCCGCATTTATCTTTAAATCCGCCGCCATTTTACTTCGCTTGATTCCGCATTCCGTCCTTATCTCTTTCAATCTGAACATAACGTCGCCCTTTTCGCCGCGGCTCTTTTCCTCGGCTTTTTTATTATTATACAAAATGGTGACGTTCTATAATCAAAAAGCTACAAAATGGTTGACTTTTTCGTGCTTATATATTAAAATAGTACAAAATGAATGAATTTTGTTGCAATTATGTCAAATTTCAATCATTTTGAAACTATTTGGAGGTCAATCACATGAAAGAAGAAAACATCAATCAAATAATGAACGTCGTCAGGGACAAGATCCCCGCGGAAAAAGCCATGATGCTCAAAAACCGCTTGCGTGAAGTGCCGGACGAAAAAGCGGACGCAATCATGTGCACGGCTCTGCACAATCCGACGCACATCCTTTTGTTCTCGATTTTTCTCGGCGGCTTAGGCGTAGACCGATTTATGATAGGCGATATCGGGCTCGGCGTAGGAAAGCTTTTGCTTGGTTGGCTCACCTGCGGACTGTGGCCGATTATCGACATTTTCATCAGCTACAAAAAAGCCAAGGAAAAGAACTTCAACAACCTGATGATCCAACTTTGATATTAAAATCGCTTCGCTCACACGCCGTTCGCATTGCCGTCGTCCTCGCATACGCGCTTATAATCGGCTGTCCGATACGGCGGCTTACAGGCATAAGCTGTCCTTTTTGCGGAATGACGAGAGCCCACCTTCTGTTTTTGACGGGAGATATTTCGGGTGCGTTTGCCATGCACTCACTCATTCCTCTCGGAGTGCCGTTCGTGCTCGGCGTCGCCCACTTGCGAATACTCAAAAGCCGACGCGCGCTTCTTGTATTCGATATCGTCTTTATCTCATTCTCAAGCGCAGCTTTTATTTTGCGCTATGCCCTGTTGCATTAGGCGGAAGCATACGAAAAAGGAAACCGAATATATCGGTTTCCTTTTGTTTCGTTTCATATCGATTTATAATTACTTGAAGTATCTCGAAAGAAGTCCCTTGAAAGCCGCGCCGTGACGAGCCTCGTCCTTTGCCATTTCGTGAACGGTGTCGTGAACGGCGTCGTAGCCGAGCTTCTTTGCGCGGGACGCTATGTCGAGCTTAGCCTGGCAAGCTCCACCCTCTGCGGCAACGCGTGCCTCGAGATTGGCTTTGGTGGAAGGCGAAACGACCTCGCCGAGAAGCTCGCAGAACTTAGCCGCGTGCTCGGCTTCCTCGAAAGCTATTCTCTTATACGCCTCTGCCACCTCGGGATAGCCCTCTCTGTCCGCAACGCGCGACATTGCGAGATACATTCCCACTTCCGTGCACTCGCCGTTGAAGTGATCCTTAAGCCCCTGCAAGACTTCCGCGTCCTCGACCTTACCGTCGCCTACGCCGTGCACGCAAGCCCAAGCGGCTTCCTTGCCTTCCTCATAAGCTTCGAACTTTGTCGCTCCGCACTGGGGGCAACGACCTACTTCCTCGTCTACTATGCAACCGCATACAAGGCATCTCTTTTTCTTTTTCATATTCTTTATCTCCTTGATTTTTATGTTGTCCGCGGACTCAAAAAACAATCTCCCATATTCCACAGACACGTCCTCATTATATCCGCTTTCTTGTATGTTGTCAAGCGGATAGAGTACATTTCACACAATATATGCGAACCTTACCGTTCTTACCGCATATACTGAAAGTGAGGGCAAACAGGTCTTTTGCGGGCGCTCCGAAAGACTTTAAAACGCCCGAAACACGGAGGATAAAAACATCATGTGCGATTGTTTCGAAAGAGAAAATCACGGCTGCGGCTGTAACTGCGGCAACGATTACGAAAGCAACGGCTGCTCCTGCGGCTGTGAAAACTACGAAAGCTACGGTTGCTCCTGCGGCTGCGCAAGACAGGAAAACGGCGGAAGCGAGGGCTGCCATGACTGCGGTTGCGGCAATAAGTGCTGCCGTCGCAAATGTTGCGGCATCTGCGGCTGCTTCTCGAGGCTTTTCCGCTAAACCGAGAATTTAAACGTATACCATGACAAACATTCCGCGCGGAGAGCTCACGTGCGGAATGTTTTTTTATTCTGTAGACGACGTATGCAGAATATCGCCCACACGCGGGTCGGCGCTACGCTTCGCACCCAAAGGCGCTTGCTTAACCCGACCCGAGCGAACTTCGATTAGGCAAAAACCGCGGCTCATGTCCGCAGTTTTGCTTTTTCACGGTTTCGATTATTTAATTGTACTTTCTTTCTTGTTATTTATTACGTTTACGCTTCGGTTATTTCGACGGGCTCGTAGCCGGCGTCCTTAACTGCGTCGAGCATCGTCTGCTTATCGAGAGTCGCGAGAGCGTCGATTGCCGCCGTCTTTGCCGCAAGGTCGACTTTCGCTTCCGCACCGAGCGCGGCAAGCGCCTTTTCCACACGCGCCGAGCAATGTCCGCAAGACATACCTTCGATTTTCATTACATACTTCATGATATTCTCCTTTTCCCCGCTTTCGGGGTCATTATAATCGTTTTCGACCGTTTCGGGCGGCGCAAGAGGACAAACTCCGGCAGTGACGTTTTCCGCCTTTTCGTTCTTTTTTCCGCGGCTCGGCTTAAAGAATTTCAAGCGCAATGCGTTGCCGACGACGAACAGCGACGAAAGGCTCATTGCCGCCGCGCCTATCATGGGATTGAGCGCGATTCCGAAGGCGGGATAGAGCACTCCCGCGGCAAGCGGAATACATACTACGTTGTAGAAAAACGCCCAGAACAGATTTTGCTTGACGTTGCGAATGGTCGCCTTCGACAGCTTTACCGCCGCCGCAACGTCGCCGAGATCGTTCTTTATGAGAATGACGTCCGCGCTGTCGAGGGCAATATCCGCCCCCGCGCCCACGGCGATACCGACGTCGGCACGCTCGAGCGCCGGCGCGTCGTTTATGCCGTCGCCCACCATAGCGGTGCGACCGCTCTCCATAAAGCGGCGAACCACCTGCTCTTTTTCTGCGGGAAGCACCTCGGCGAAAACCTCGTCCACGCCCACGGTTTTTGCGACAGCGTTTGCCGTCACCGCATTGTCGCCCGTAAGCATGACCGTTCTCACGCCCAATTTTTTAAGCTGTGCGATCGCCGCCGCCGAACTTTCCTTTACGGTATCCGCAACCGCGACTATGCCGACGAGATTGCCGCTTTTCGCGATGAGCATGGGCGTCTTGCCCTCGTTTGCGAAAGCCTCCGCACGCTCTTTCCACCTGTCGTCGATACCTATGCCGTTTTCACTCATGAGCGCGGCATTGCCTATGAAATATTTTTCACCCTCGACGGTTGCGCCGACGCCCCTGCCGGAAAGCGTGACAAAATCCCGCACTTCTTTTTTCGAGCCGGCAAAAGCCGCGATCGCCTTGCCGAGAGGGTGCTCGGACCTTTCCTCGATTGCGCCCACCGCGGCAATGAGACTCTCCCTGTCGCCGTCCGAAACAAAATCCGTTACGGTGGGTTTACCGTAAGTAATAGTTCCCGTCTTGTCGAATATGACCGTCTTTACTCCGTGAAGCGTCTCGAGCGCTTCGCCCGATTTTATGAGTATGCCGTTTTCGGCGCCCTTGCCCGTACCGACCATGACGGCGACGGGAGTGGCAAGCCCCAAAGCGCACGGACAGGAGATAACGAGCACCGACACAGCCATGCGCATGGCAAGTTCGAAACCCTGCCCCGCCGCCGCCCAGACTATGAACGCGACGAGAGCTATGCCGAGCACGACGGGCACGAATATGCCCGCGATTTTGTCGGCAAGTCTGGCGATCGGCGCCTTGTCGGAATTCGCGTCCTGCACGAGCCTTATTATGGACGCGATTACGCTGTCCTCGCCGACCGAACCGACTTTTACGAGCGCATAGCCGCTCACGGCGGTCGTACCGCCCGTAACGCTCGCGCCCGATCCCTTACGCACGGGCATACTTTCGCCCGTGACGGCGCTCTCGTCGACGTGGATCTCGCCGTCTATTATCTCTCCGTCGCACGGCAGTTTGGCGCCCGCTTTTATGACCGCGACGTCGCCCGTCTTGAGCGATTTGCTGTCCACGACGGTCTCCTTTCCGTCTGCGATCACGACGGCGGTGGGCGGCACGAGCGCCTTTAATTTTTCCACCGCGTCCGTCGTCCTTCTCTTCGACTTATGTTCGAGAAATTTTCCCAGCGTGATTAGAGTGAGTATCATCGCCGACGACTCGAAATACAGCTCGTGCATATATGCGTGAGAAAGCGCGGCGTCTCCCGTGCCGCTCGCATACATAAGCATATAAAGCACGAATATGCCGTATGCGAACGATACGCTCGAGCCGAGAGCGATCAAGCTGTCCATATTCGGCGCAAGCGTAAACAGTCTTTTAAAGCCGTTTTTGAAATAGGCAAAGTTTACGTATATGACGGGAAGGCACAAAAGCATTTGCGTAAAAGCCATGGCTGCCGCGCCCGCTTCGCCTTGCATGAACGGCGGCTGAGGCAAGCCTATCATTCCGCCCATGGAAAAGTACATGAGCGCGATCGTGAACGCAACGGACACGCACAGACGGACTATATACGCCTTGTCTCCGCTTTGGGTTTTCGCCCCCGTCCCTTCGACTTTCCCTCCCTTTACCGCCGCTCCGTACCCCGCCTTTTCCACTGCGGAAATTATGGCTTTGTCGCCCGTCTTTTTCTCGTCGTAAACGACCTTCATCGAATTCGTCAACAGATTGACCGCCGCGCTCGATACGCCGTCAAGCTTTTCCACCGCCTTTTGCACGTGCGCCGAGCACGCCGAACAGGTCATGCCGCTTATGTCGAAATCTTGCTTCAAAACGCTTCTCCTTTCAGATATGCGCGTTCTTTTTTTTCGCGCACTGTTATTCTAATACATTCGCCTTACTCTTGTCAAGTAAATATCCTATTAAAATAATAGGATATTTACGGATACGAAAACGCACGGCGCGTTTTGTACGTCCGTGCGTGATGTCGCATATCCGAATCAGGGAAATTACTTGTTCTCGTCGAATTCGGTAAGATATTTTGCGGGGTCGACATACTTGCCGTTCTCCTTCATTTCGAGATGAAGGTGTGCGCCCTCGCGCTGTTCTATCATCATGTTTTCGGCAACTTTACCGATGGCTCCGCCCTTAGATACGCTGTCGCCTTCGGCAACGGTAGCCTCGGAAAGACCCTTATATATGCTTACAAGTCCGTTTTCGTGAGCGATCGTCACCACTACGCCCTCGAGCGTTGTCTGCTTTACGCTTTCGACCTTGCCGTCGGCTATGCTCATGACCGAGCTGCCTGCGCCCGTCAAAAGATCGACGCCGTTATGCGTGCGCCACTGATTGAGCGTCGCCGAGTACACAAGCGCGTCGAGCGATGCGCCGCTGCCCATCGTATAGTCTTCGAGAGGAAGAGAATATGTGGGCGTGGGCGGTACGTCTACGTCGACGTCTCCGCCGGGCTTGTTATCCACGGGCACTTTGCGCGTCGTGAGCACAAGCGTCAAGGTTATCACGCCCGCTATGACAAGGAGCGTCACACCGAAAATAATACCGTAAATGTTTCTCATGAAAAAGTTCTTTTTCGTCTTTTTTTCCTTGGCAGGGTTCTGATAAGTTTTCATACCTTTTATACCTCCGTGCCTTCGATTATTGCCCGCCCTCGGGTTTATATACATGGGAGCAAAAATTTTTTTACGATTTTTATCAGTAGCTTCCGATAAGCAGCGGCATACCCACGGCGGTCGCTCCTGCCCTCTCGGCTATCATGACGTTTACGCGCTTTCCGTGCACGATTTCGTACCCGCGTACAAAGTCGCTGTATGCGTAGTAGACTGTCACACCGTCCAGCTTCTCTCTCCACAGCTCATGCGCGGCAAGCCTCGAAATGACCGTTTCCGCGGAAAGAAGCGTATCCACTCTCACGCACCCTCCGCTCTCCTCTCTCGCTATCGGATCGAGCCTTTCTTCGTTTCCTCTTAAGGAAAGCCCCGCAAAAATCATGAACACGGCAAGAATGACCGCAAAAATTTTTTTCATAAAAAAATCTCTCCCGCCTCGGGAGAGATCTCTTCTCCTTCGGATAGGAGAAATTATCGACCGAATAAATAATATTAAACTTATAGATTTCTCCGCTACGTTCGCTATACGCACTTCGGTCGAAATGACAGCGCGAAATAATTCGCCTCTCCGATACGCGTGAACAATCTAATTTACTTTATCCCCCACCTATTGCAGATAAGCCACCTATAGCGTAATTGTCATCTCGACCGTAGCGCCATAGGCGCGAAGCGGAGAGATCTTTAACTTTCATCAGTCAAATCACGCCACTCGGGGTTGAGTGAATTTATTAACATTTCTTTCTTTTCGCGACGCCATTTTTTCAGTTGTTTTTCACGCGCAATTGCGTCTTTTACATTATTACAATCCTCTAAATATACCAATTTATTGACATTGTATTTTTTTGTGAAACCGTCTGCAAATCCGTTTTTATGTTCGTACATACGGCGGTTTATATTCCCCGTGACACCAACGTAAAGCGTGGTGTTTGTATAGTTAGATAAAATATAGACATAATATCTCTTATCCATTATTTTGCTCCGTTGATTTAAGACCCCTCGACTGCGCTCGGGGTGACACAATACCAACAATATCCCTAATGTAGTCGAGTATCAATGCCGATACAGTAATGAATCTTTTTATCAACAAACTTGCTGCTTTTACCGAACAAACCCCTCTTTATGCGGGCATTATGGGTTCGAGCATGACTATTATCGAGTGATTGCGGAATATGACCATATAGTCGTCCGAATTGTAGCCGTAGGAAGAGAGCGTTTCGTCTATAACGCTATTTTTGAAACTTCTTCTGCCGCCGAGCACGGCTACGGACGAATAAGCCGCCTCTTTTAAAGCCGCTCTCGCCGCAAGCGAAGAAGCTATTTCCACGCCGTAATAGGAGCGTCCGACGTTTCTGTTGCCTATCGTCACGGGCTTGAAGCGCGCCGTCGTAAAACCGTAAGTCGTATTCGCCCTTGCATCCGAGACAAGATATGACAGAATATCTCCGAGCTCGCGGTCGAATTCGTCGCCCACATATTCTATATAGCAGTCGACCGTTTTCGTCTTTCCGTTCTTCTCGAAATCGAACTCCATATTCGCATAGATGTTGTAGGACAGCGGCGCGGTATCGGGATTTACGACGTAAGAATCGTATTCGTGTGTATTTGCGATGTCGGCGTCGCTCACCAGCATATAGTCGTGAACGGCAAGTTCGAAATTTCTGCCGTTTATATTTTTGCCGGCGTCGCCCCAGGTCGCGTCGACGACATACCAGGCTCCGCCTACGAACACTTTGTTCCAGGCGTGCCCGCCCCAATCCTGTTTGATGCGCGAAGCTTCGGCATAGCTCTTGCCGGCCACGGACGTGCCCGCTCTGCCCGTCACTCGAACCGCCGGTATGCCCTCCATGCGGCACAGCATTGACAAGGCTTTTGCGATACCGTCGCAAACGGCGTAAGAGTTCGTATCGGTCAACACGCCGTCGAGATAGTAAGCGGAATACTTTGCGCTTTCCTCCGCGCTCCTGTTTGCCGCCGCCTCTCTGTCGTACTTCACGTTCCACATGATCCAATCGTATATTGCGTGCACTTTCTCGACGTCGCTCATGTCGTCTGATATTATATTGATAAGCAGCCGTTTTGCGTACGAATACAGCGTTTGCGCCCTCGAGCCGCTTTTGGGAATCGGAGTCGCGCCGAGCTCGATACAGCGGAAAAGCTCCTCGCTCGTACTCACGGACATACCGCAAGGCAAATTATCCGTGGCAAAAACGTGGTTCCTTCCTCTATTCGGCTCCTCGGCAATATGCGGCTCGAGCGCGCCGAGCTCTTCGTAAGTGGACGAGCCGTATGTCTCGGGCACTACGGAATTTTTGCACTCTATCGCAAAGCGCAGGGTCTTGCCCTTTTCGGCGCTGCCGCGCATAACGGTCGAATAAAGACCGACAGTCGAGCCGTAATCGAAGCAGTAAGACGAAAGTTCGCTTTGCGTCATCTTCGACGTATATCCCATGTAAACGGTGAAGTCTATGTCGCCTTTACCGCGGAAAGCGAAATAGTACGAATACAAAAGGGCGAGATCCTCGTCGCTCGACGCATAGTGATCGTACGCCCCGCCGAGCACCTTGCTTTCGAGATAGGACAGAGCGTTTTTGTCTATCTTCTCGGTTCGAATGGGTTCGCAGTAATCGGACGGGGAATAAATCTGTCCGTCGCCGAGAGAGCGCACGGATATTTCGTACACGTTTTCGGTAAGATCGAGAAAAGCGCCGGCATTGAACGACGTACCGTCGAAATACGGTCGGACGGAAGCATTAGTCGTCGCAAAGGTCTCGTCCGTCCTGCCCGTCGTGAGGTTGACTATCTTCAGTCCGTAATTCATTCCGTCGGTATGCGGCGCGCGCCACTCTATAATTATATTCGGATATACGTTGTCGAACGTGACGCCGAGATCGGTCGGCACGACGCTGCCCTTTGCGACGACGGTTATTCCGTCCTTTCCGTCTATCTCTATTTTCTCGTCGTTGACATACGCGGTTATGTCGTACTCGCCCGCCGTTTTCGGCGTGAACGTAAAAGTATCCGTTCCGCTTGCGAAAAGCTCGCCGTTTACATAATAGTCGATAAACGGCTCGGGATCGCCTTCGCGCGCGTCCCAGGACGAAACCACCCTTACGGGAGTATAGCCGTTTTCCTGAACGAGTTCTCCGCTCGACACCGCCTCGGCGCCCTCTATCTTACCTGCGAACACGCGGTATACGGCGGTTGCCGAAAGTCCGTACTCCGACAGCTTCACGCTCACGGAATACTCGCCCGCCTCGGTGGAATAACACGAGTACGTCGCGCTCGTATAGCCCTCGCGAAGAATATCGCCTTGATACCACTCGAATCTCGTTTCGGGATCGAGCACGACGTCCGTGCTCGCGACAAACGTAAGCGGCGAAACGTCGCCGACATACTGCGCCCTTTTTCCCGTCATTTCCACTTCGAGCGTAGACGGCTCGGCATAGCTCACGTTCACCGTTATGGACGCCGATACATCGCGGTTATGCGCAGAAGTCGCCGTAATGACGGCAGTTCCCGACCCCACGGCGGTAAACGACGCGTCCGAAGCGACCACCACGCTTTCGTCCGAGCTCGAAAGAACGTACCCTTTTTGCGAGGTCGTCGCGGGAACATACTCCAATATTGAGCCCGTTACGGAATATGTCTGTCCTATGTCGAGACTCAGTTCGCTCCTTAAAAAGCGTATTTCTTTGACGGGTTCTCCGAGACAGCTTGCGAAACAGCCTGCGCACGGAAGTAACGCGAGACAGAGAAACAGAAACGATATTAGGGCGGAAACCGCGCGTTTTTTGCGTCTTGTCGTCATTATATATACGATTATAGCAGATTACGAAAGTTTTATCAACCGTTTTATGAATATATGCGAACTTGTCTCCGATTGTTCTAACGGGCGAGCGAAAACAATAAACTTATAATATGAAAAAGAGCATAATAAAGGCGGTGTTCACGCTCTCGATGTTCAGCATCTTGGAGCGCACGATAGGCTTCGCCTTCAAAATCTATCTCTCCCGCGAGCTCGGCTCGGTGTCGCTCGGCGTATATCAAGTGGCGCTGTCGGTGTTCTACGTCCTTTTGGGACTTGTCACAAGCGGCATACCGCTCGTGGTGAGCAAGCTCACGGCAAAATATCTCGCCGAAAAAAAGGAACGCTCGGCAAGAGCTCTCGCTTCCGCCGCGCTCATAGTGGGGCTCTCGGTCGCCGTAGTCACGCTCGTTGTTTGCTATCTTTTGCGCAATGTGATGTCGGGGCTCTTTGCCGCAAAAGAGTCGATGTCGCTCCTGCTGATCATGCTTCCGGGCGCGTGCTTTTCCGCGGTATACGCCGCCCTTCGCGGCAACCTCTGGGGACAGGAAAGGTATACTCTCGTTTCTATAGTCGAGGTCATAGAACAGATAATCCGCATAGCCGTCTGCGTCATTCTCTTCAATCTCGGCTTCGACAAGCTCGGCAGCACGGCGCTTGCCATGCTGCTCGGCTGCGCGCTGAGCTGTATGAGCTGCGTTATCGGCTATTTCGCGCTAAAAGGCAGGCTTGCCCCGCCGAAAGGACAGTTCGGCTGTCTTTTGAAATCCGCTCTTCCCATAACGGCAGTAAAGACGTCGGGCAGTATTTTAAACTCGCTTGTCGCGATAATAGTGCCGCAGCTTCTCATCGGCACGGGTCTTTCGGTCGCCGAAGCCATGAGCCAATTCGGCGTTTCCGTCGGCATGGCTATGCCGTTATTGTACGTTCCGATAACCATAATAGGATCGCTTGCCTTCGTCATGATCCCCACTCTTTCCACGGCTCGGGCAAACGGCGATTCCTCGTCCGTAAAGCGTCAAATAGAGCACGCGATAGGCTTTTCCATTACGCTGTCCGCCCTGTTCGTTCCGCTGTTTTTCGAGCTCGGCGAGCCCATAGGCGTACTCGTGTACGACAGCGCGGAAGCTGGCTCCTTTCTCTCCTTTTCCGCCTGGCTCCTCATACCCATTGCCGTCGAGAGCATAACCTCGTCAATGATGAATTCCCTCGACCTCGAAATAAAGAGTCTCATAAACTTCCTCATAGGCTCCGCCGTGCTCTTTGCCATTCTGTTCGCCTTCAAGGGAAGCTTCACGATACGCACCTATTCTCTCGCGACGGGCATCAGTCTTACGCTTTCCTCCATACTCGACATAATAGATATATACCGTAAGACGAATATCTCGTTCTCGTTCTTAAAGCCGCTGATAAAGTCGATATGCCTCATATTTCCCGCAATTCTTCTCAACCGCTGGTTCTACGCGCTGTTTTCCTTTATGCCCTCATTCTTCCGCATAGCCTGCGCAGGCAGCATAGCTCTTGCCTTCATGATACTTTTGAACATAGCCTTCGCTACTTTTGACGTGGATATGCTCTTTAAGCGTAAAAACAACAGGAAAGTCGGTGAAAAACATCGCAAAGTCAAACAAAAACAGAGAAAAATAACCTGAAAACAGTTGCTTAATCGGGAAATTTGTTGTATACTGTCTCCGTTCGTCGCATAAAAATGCGGCAAATAAAGGAGAGCCCGACATTGAGAAAAAACTTTCACGAAGGCGCGAAAGTTTCTCAACAGGAAATTGCAACTCCTGCGTCTTGCAATACCCTGCCGAGAAAGCGCCGCCTAAGGTACACGCAAAAGATCACTTACACGGCGACGTTGACAGCCGTTGCGCTTGTCATCAAAGCCACGGTTCAGGCGATATTCGCAAGCTTGCCGCTTATACGTCCGACGCTTACCTATATCCCGTGGATAATAGCGGGAATAATACTCGATCCCGTATGCGCGGCTATAGTAGGCTTCGCGTCCGACTCGCTCGGTATGCTGATAATAGGCGCGGCGGCGTCCATAAATCCCATTATGGCTCTTTCGTGCGCGCTGTTCCCCTGCATAGTTTCGCTGTGCGTAAGATTTCTGCCGATTAAGCACCTGCCTATCAAAGCGCTTATAGGCACGGCAATGTCCGCGCTCGTATGTACGATGTTCCTGTCCACCTTCGGACTGTATATCTATACGGGCATATTCATGGGAGTAGTCGACTATCAAAAACCGTTTTTCGTGCTTATGGCGGCGAGACTTCCCCAGCTTCTCTTTATAGCGATATGCACCGTCGCAGTCGGCGCGCTTCTGCCCGTCATGAACAAACTTAATCTTCTTCCGGAGCCGTACGAGGCGAAAAAGAAAAAGTCGGACGGTAAAGCCGAAGATAAAATCGAATAAGCATAAGTTTATACAAAAGCGCCCCGAATATCATTTCGGGGCGCTTTTTCTTTACTATCCTCGCTTTACCGCGAGCTCATTAAATATTGATAAATCGCAAGCTCGGACGTTTCGGGAAAATAAATCATGGATAGCTCCCATTTTCGCCCGGTGACAACGCCTTCTTCCGTAAAGAAGTCTTTTACTTCCGTGCGCCAAATATATTCCTTATCGAAATCGGGAAAATATTTTCTGTTTATTCTGAAATCTCCGCCTTCGGGAAGCTTTATCGCAATATACGCTTCCAATTCTTCGTTCTTATCGTCCGAAAAACCGCTCGCAAAAAATTCGTCGTCGCTCACCTCGAATACCGCATATCTGAATCTGTCGCCGATAAAATCTTTGAAACCTTTACCGTATATTTTACGCATATTTTCGGGTAGTTCTATTCCCCAATTCGCCTCGAAAGCTTCGCGATAGTCGGACACATATTGTGCGTTCGACCTACAATCGGGACGGAATTCGATAAACAACAGAAAGCCCGCAAACAGCAGAACAAAAATTCCTATGCCGATAAGCCACCCGAACTTTGATTTTTTTATTACCGATGCCATACTTTTCAAACCATATTTATTTATCCGACGTCAAGTTTGCGAATTTCTTTCTCGACAGGAGATATTCGGCGCCTTCCGCGCCCTTTTCCTGCGCCTTGCGATACCACTGCGCCGCCTTTTGCAGATCTTTTTTCACGCCCTCGCCACACTCGTACATTCTGCCGAGGCTTAACATGGCGTCCGTTTCCCCGAGCTCCGAAGCCTTTTCGTACCATTCCATTGCTTTTGCGGCGTCCTTCTTCACACCGTCGCCGTGGCGATAGCAACATCCCATATTGTACATGGACATCGAGTTTCCACGATTTGCCGACTCGACGAAGCACTTAAACGCCTCCGCCTTGTTCTTCTTAACTCCCACGCCGCGAAGATAGCAGAATCCCAAATCGCTCTGCGCCTGCGCATTGCCGTTGTCCGCCGATTTTTTGAGCCACTCGTAGGCTTTTGCCCCGTCCGCCTTTACGCCGTTGCCGACCTGATAGCTCCAACCGACGTGAAGCTGAGCCCTGTCGTCGCCCTGCTCCGCCGCCTTCATATGCCACATAAAGGCTTTTTCCGTATCCTGAATTATGCCGCGCCCTTCCTCATAACACATGGCGAGGTTGTACTGAGCGCGCATATAGCCCTGCTTTGCCGCGCGTTGAAACCACCTGACTGCCTCGTATGGGTCTCTTTTTACGACCTTACCCACGACGAAGCACCAGCCGTAAGCGTTTTGAGCGGCGGCAAATCCGTCCTCGGCGGCTTCGCGGAACAGCCTCACCGCTTCCGCATAATCACGCTTGACCTCGACGCCCTCGTCGTACAACGTGCCGAGCGCGAACTTAGCCGGCGCATACCCGTCCTTTGCTGATTTTTCGTAGTGTTCTACGGCAAGCGCCATATCCTTTTCGACGCCGTCGCCCTTTGCATAGCACTCGCCCAATCTGAAATAGGCGGGAGCAAAACCCTTATCCGCCGCCTCCGCGTAAAGCCGAAGCGCCTCCCTCTTGTCTACGTCCTTGCCGAAGCCCTCGAAATAACATTCGCCGAGCATATACAGCGACGGAACGAAATCCTGCTTTGCCGCAAGCGTGAACCAATATGCGGCTTTGCTCTCGGCAAACGGCAAGCCCTCGCTTCCCTTATAGTACAGTCCGAGACGGTGCTCGGCAAACACATAGCCCTGCTCCGCCGCCTTCTGACACCAATAAAACGCTTGATTTATATCTTCCTCTACGCCCGAGCCGCACTCGAAGCAGACGGCGTAATTATACTGCGCTTGCGCATAGCCCTTGTCGGCAGACCTTGCGTACCATTCGGCGGCGACCGAGGCGCTGTGCTCCACACCGAGTCCGCGATCGCAGCATACGCCGAGACAGTACTCCGCATGAGCGTCGCCGCGCTCTGCCGCTTCGACCCAAAGCGCGACAGCCTTTTCGAAGTTCTCTTCCTCGAACGCCTCAGATGCGCTGTCGCAAAGCTCCTTAACGCTCTTGTATTCGGCGTCGTCCTCGGTTTCGTTTTTCTTTTCGCCGAGTTTTTCGGACGGCTTGTAAAATAATTTTATTATTCCGTCGCCGCTGTCGAAATCGTGTTCCATGGCTTTTATCCGAGCTTCTTAAGCGCCTTTTTCGCGCTTGCATTTCCCTGCGCCGCCGCACGCGCATACCACTCTCGAGCCTCGTCGAGGTCGACTTCCGTGCCTATACCTTCCTCATAGCACACGCCGAGAGAGTACTGCGAATCGGAATCGCCCCGGTTTGCGGATGCGGAAAACCACTTAAACGCAAGCTCGGAATCCTCGTCGACCCCGATCCCCTCCATGAAAAAGCACGCGATTTTATACTGAGCGTCCGCGTCGCCGTTCTTTGCCGCCTCCAAGAACCAGTAAGCGGCGGCCTCGTCGTTCTTTTCGACGCCCTTACCGTTATACAGATGTTGCGCGAGATTGTACTGCGCCTCGGCAAGTCCGTTTTCCGCCGCCTGAGCATAATACTCGGCGGCAAGCTTGTTGTCCACCTTAACGCCCTTGCCGAAAGCGTAGACGTTGCCGAGATTGTACATGGCGTGGACGCTTCCGAGCTCCGCGCCCTTTTTATACATTTGTATGGCTTTTGCCATATCCTTCTTTACGCCGCGCCCTTCCTCGAAACAGCACCCGAGATTGCAGTACGCCTGAAAATAATCGTTCTTTGCCGAGCGGTCGTACCACTCGAGCGCGTCCGCCATACTGCGCGTGACGCCCGTGCCGTTTTCATAGCAATAGCCGACGTAGCACTGCGCCTTAGCATGATTCTTTTGCGCCGCCTGCTTATACAGACGGAATGCCTCTATGGCGTTCTCTTCCACGCCCTCGCCGTCGTCGTAGCACTCGCCGAGTCTGAACAGCGCGTCGGCAAGTCCCTGCTCCGCCGCAAGCGCGTACATCTCGACCGCCTTTTCGCAATCTCTCTTTACGCCGCGCCCGTAATAATAGGCTTTTCCGACGAAAAGCTGTCCCGTGGGGTCGCCGAGCGCCGCGGACTTTTCGAACCAGGCAAGCGACTCTTCCGCGCTTTTATTCTTATCCTTGACGCCCACTCCGCTTTCGCACAGAAGCCCGAGATTGTTCATCGCCTGAACGCTGTTTTTCTCTGCCGCTTTTTCGAAAAGTTCTACGGCGGCAGTCGCATTCTCCTCTACGCCTATGCCGTGCAAATAACATAGCGCGGCAAAGCACTGCGCGTCCGTATGTCCCATTTCCGCCGCCCTTATGAAATACTTGCTTGCCGTAGCTCCGCGCTTTTCTTCGTCCGGCTCGCTCACTCCGAGATTATAGTTGTAGCATACGCCGAGCGCAAAAAGAGATTCCGCGTCCGCGTCTTTTTCCACGCTCTCGAAAAGCTCGACCGCCTCGGCGAATTTCTTTTCGCCGTAAAGGACTTTTGCCCTTTCGCATATCTCTTCCGTAGATTTCTTCTCTTCCATAAACGCCTCCTTGAAATAGCTTCCTTCATGAATCGGAAATATATTGTCTTAATATATTTTAAATCTTTTCGTCGGCTATGTAAAGCGTTGAGGCGCATTTATTCGGTCTTTACCGAAAATCCGAGAAGTCTTTTCGGGAGAAGTATAAGACGGCTTTGTTTGGCACGCACAAAAGTTCTCCCGTCGCAAACTCGTCGAAAATTTCATTTAAAGCGCGCAGATAATCCGCATACGCCGCGTCGCTTTCCGATAAAGAGTACGAGCTCGACAGACAGCGCGAAACGAACTTTTCGCGCGAGTACGATATGGTGTTTACAAACTCTTTTTCTATGTAGTCGCCGCAGTAAAACGTGCGAATCTTCTCGTCCGTATTGTTCTCTCCGCCGCTGAAACCCGTGAAATTCGGGCAATATTTTTTGCATACGTCATAGAGCCGAAGGTTTATTGCCGCGCTCATATCGCGCCTGTTCCAAACGAGAAAGGTCTTTCCGCCGCGCTTTAAAATGCGCTCGCATTCGCGCTTGAAGGAATTCACGTCGAACCAATGAAAGGCTTGCGCCGCCGTCACGAAATCCACGGAGCCGCTTTCAAGAGTCGTATTCTCCGCGCTTCCGTCGACGGAAACCACGTTCGAAGAAGCTTTCGCCGCGCCTCTCATGTCCGCGTTCGGCTCGACGGCGTAAACCTTGCCGCAAATTTTCGCGAGCAGTTCGGTAAATATGCCCGTCCCCGAACCTATATCGGCAACAGTAGAATTTCCATCCAAACCGAATCTTTCTTCGAGAAAGGCGAACAGCTCTACGGGATAGGACGGTCTGCCCTTACTGTAGTCGGCAGCTTTGTTGTCGAACTTTTTCGTGTTGTCCATCATTCACTCCTAAAACACAAAACCCGCCTCTCGACACCTTTGTTCCGCCTTCGGGTTATACTCGCTCCGCTCGTGCTTCGTAGGAGCTCCGACTCGCTTATCTCTTGCTATGCCTGCTCCGAAAAACACAAAACCCGCCTCTCGGCGGCTTTGTTCCGCCTTCGGGTTATACTCGCTTCGCTCGTGCTTCGTAAGAGCTCCGACTCGCTCGTATCTTGCTCTGCCTGCGCCGAAAAACACAAAACCCGCCTCTCGGAGGCTTTGTTCCGCCTTCGGGTTATACTCGCTCCGCTCGTGCTTCGTAGGAGCTCCGACTCGCTTGTCTCTTGCTCTGCCTGCTCCGAAAAACACAAAACCCGCCTCTCGGCGGGTCTCATTATGGTTGCGGGGGAAGGACTTGAACCTCCGACCTTCGGGTTATGAGCCCGACGAGCTACCGACTGCTCCACCCCGCGTCAAGAAAACAAACTCCTACATATCCTGTCTGCTTCTCTTAACAAGCGAGGCTATTATAACACTATTTTATATGTATGTCAACCGCTTTTGCTCCGAAAAACCCAAAAAATCGGTCGTTTTTTGTAAGTTTAACCTGTAATCGTTTTCAATGCTATGCGTCGACAGTCGGATTTTGCTCTTTATTAAGCTGTTCTATAGCCATATGGTTGAGCTCCAAAAGGCGCTCCTGCGAGCCTCTCGCGTCTGCAATGTCGTTGTATTTGTAGACTTTTCCGCGAACGGTTATTTCCATTTTACCGTACTTGCTGACGACGCCGTATCTCTTATACACCTTTATGAACACCTTTTCGAGTTCCTCGGGCTTGCATACGACTTTGTACGGCAAATACAGCAAGCCGTCCTTGTACACGATGGCTTTGCTCGGCACCATAAAAAAGCGAACGAGAAAGTAAACGCCCATTGCGAGAATCAAACCGCCGATAGCGATTCCTATTACTACAGCGCCCGTCTCGCCCGCCTGCAAGCCTATTACAATTCCGCCGACTAAAATCAATATACCGATTATCGTTACGACTATGTAGCCCGCTCCTGCCGAATTACGTCTCTTTGCAACAACTTCTTCCATACAATCAGTCTCCTTATAAATAATTTCTTTTATTTTGAAAACGTCGTTTTACTCTGCGACGGTTTTCGTCAAACTTACCCGTAAAAAAACTCATCTACGAGCACGTCGTCCGAGCGTGAAAACAACTTTCCGTCCCTTGCGTAAAAAACGGGATTGCCCTCGTCCGCTTCGAAGCGATACGCTATTTTAAAGACAATGTCGGCTTGCTTGTCCTCTGTGCCGCCGCACCCCAAATACTTTTTGCCGTTTATCTTCGTAAGCTTTTTTATGTATTTGCCGAGCCTTACCGTAAACACCAAAGTTTCGTATTCTTCGTCGTGCGTTCCGTCGCTCAAAACATTGTCGTCCGTCGAAAACTCCAAACCGAACTTATTGTAAAGCTCGGTTTCGAAACTTATTCCGAAAGGACAGGGATAGCCTCTTCCTATATATCCGCCGAGCTCGGTTATCTTCATTCCCTCATACTCGTCGGGAATATCGAAAATCATTTCGTCGAGGTTGCCGTTCCACTCGCACATTCCGACAAAAGCGTTACGCTCGTACTTCGAGTATCCCACATAAAATTTCCCGTAATCGACTCCGTCGTAAAACAGAGCGCAACCGCAGAGAAAAGATACGCAAAGACATACTGCCGAAGCGATTGAAAATATATATGCGAATTTCCCGTGATTTCTCATCGCTACCGAGCCTCGATTTTATTTCAAAGCGTTGTTCTCGTCTCTATCGCGCGCGAGAGCGTCACCTCGTCCGCGTACTCGATGTCGCTGCCCATGGAAATCCCCTGCGCGGGACGCGTGACCTTTACGCCGAGCGGCTTTAACAGCCTTGCGATATACATCGCCGTCGCCTCGCCTTCCACGTCGGGATTGGTCGCGACTATGACCTCTTCCACTCCGTTAAGACGCGAGAGCAGTTCTTTTATGCGAATGTCGTCGGCGGTTCTCCCCTCGAGCGGACTTATGGTACCGTGAAGCACGTGATATACGCCCGTAAACGCGCCCGACTTCTCGATCGCAAGCACGTCTTTCGGTTGAGCCACCACGCAAACTACCGTCCTGTCCCTCGTCGAGCAGATCTCGCATACGTCGGATTCGGAAAAGTTTCCGCACTCGGAGCAGTACCGCACGTTCTTTTTCACGTCATAAATCGCCTCGGCAAATTCCGCGGCTTCGGCGTCGGGCATTTCGACTATGCGATAGGCATAGCGCTGCGCCGTCTTGAGTCCCACGCCGCCGAGACGCATGAACTTATTTATGAGTTTCGCTATACTTTCGGGCTGTTTCATTTACATCGAAAACGGCATGAGCTCTTTTTCGAGTTCCTCGGCTTTGGAAAGAGCGTCGTTGTATGCCGCAATTATCAAATCCTCGAGCATTTCCACATCCTCGGGATCCACCGCTTCGGGGTCTATGGATACCGAAACCATGCGCTTTTTGCCGTTCATCGTCACGCCGACCATGCCGCCGCCCGCGCTTCCCTCGACCTCGCGCTCCTCAAGCTCTTCCTGCGCGCGAGCCATTTGCTCCTGCATTTTCTGAGCCTGCTTCATCATCTGCTGCATATTCATGCCGCCGCCTCCGAAACCGTTGAATCTTGCCATAATATAGCTATGACCTCCTGTCGCAATTTATTTTTATTGTAAATAATAATTAAATGTAGTTTGGAAATTATAGTCGCGCGTCAGACGGACAACCGGCGGTGTGCGGACGCATACTTCGACGTACGTAACCGAGTGCAAACACCGCACGCAGTCCGTATACTCCGCTTCTCTCCGCGGCGTTCGCTTCGCTTGGCTAAGCACGCGATGAATATAATTTCAAAGACTATCGCTTTCTTTTGACCTCAAGCTCCACTCCGCCCATCATGCTCTTTATCTTGTCTATCATGCGGTCGTTGTCTACTCGGGCGCGCTTTTCGACGACTATCTTCAAGCCCTCGCCGAGTTCGTCGAGACCGCGTTGCATCGCGCTTTCTGCCTCGGGCTCCGAAAACTGCAAATAGTTGTCGTCGTTTGCGTGGACTATCAGTCTGCCGCCGTCTATCTCGACGTCCGAGTGTGCGCCGAGCAACGCATAAAGCCGCATTTCCTTACTTGTGCGCATATACGTCACGAGCCTTCCCCAAACTTTCAGCGCGTCCTTTGGCTCGTCGCTATTCGCCGCGCTTTCGGCAGGCTTTGCGGCGGGTTTCGCGACGGGCTCCGCCCTAACCGAGACGGGGACTCCGCCGCCTTCGAGCTTAGCCACGCGGCGTTCGAGCGCCGTATAGTCCGCCGAGACAAGCTTTGCCGCCTTGAGACAGACGGTTTCGAGAGCAATGCGCGGCGACACCGAATATCTCAAAGTCGAATCCGCCTCGCCGAGAATACCCACAAGCGCGGCGAGAAAGTCGACCTCGCACGTCTTTACGTCCTCTTTCATGAGCGCTATGTTTTCTTCCGTATCTACTATTATGCGCGTATTGCCCGTCTTGACCACCAAGAGATCGCGAACATAACGCGTCAGCTCCTTTGCGATGAGGCTCATGCTCTTGCCCGAGCCCGCCATATCGTCTATGAGCGAAAACACCGATTTCAAGTCTGCGTCCTTTATCGCATGAAAGAGCGCGCGCACCGTTCCTCTGTCGGCATTGCCCGTCACTTTCAGCACGTCGGAAAGCGTAAGTTTTCCGTCCGAGCAGTTCACGCAGATGTCGGCTATGGAAAGCATATCGCGCACCGAACCTTCGCCGGCACGCGCTATGTAGCGCACCGCTTCTTCTTCGTACTTTTTCCCCTCGCTCTTAAGCACCCTTTCGAGTCCCGCCGCAAGCTCGTCCACGCCGACAAGTCTGAAGTCGAAGCGCATACAGCGCGAAAGTATGGTCGCGGGAAGCTTGTGCACCTCTGTAGTCGCAAGGATGAACACGGCGTGTGCGGGAGGCTCCTCGAGCGTTTTCAAGAGCGCGTTGAACGCCGCTCCGCTCAGCATATGCACCTCGTCGATTATGTAAACCTTATATCTGCCGTACACGGGCGTGTACTTGACTTTCTCGCGGATCTCCCTCGCGTCGTCCACGCCGTTGTTGGACGCGGCGTCTATCTCGAGTACGTCTATATTGTTGCTTTGCGAAAGAGCCTTACAGCACTCGCACTTGCCGCACGGCGAGCCGTCGACGGGGTCGAGACAGTTTATTGCGCGTGCGAAAATCTTCGCGCAGGTCGTCTTGCCCGTTCCGCGGCTTCCCGTAAAGAGATAGGCGTGAGTCACCCTGTCGTGTTTGATCTGATTTTTCAGCGTAGTGACGATATGATCCTGTCCGTATACGTCGGAAAAGACCTGCGGACGATATTTTCTGTACAATGCGTTTGCCATACTTCGTATTATACGCCGCCGCCCGAAAAAAGTCAAGCCTTTGATACAAGAGCATATCACCTGTGCAGATCGATAACGCGCGCAAAAACGCTCTGCCGTTGCGCTATCTCGTCTCCGGGATTTAACGGCACGAATACGCCGCGGTTGAGCGCGCAGTGCTCTGCGTCCGTTCCGACCGTAAATCTCACATAGCTTTCCGCCGACGGTTCGCCGAGCGTAGGGTCGTACGAAAGCCACCGCCCGTCTATATAGCACTCGTTCCAGGCGTGAGTCTCGCCCTCTGCGGCGCCCAGCCCCGCCACATAGCGAGTGGGCACTCCGAGCGTGCGCATTATGCCGCAAAAGACGTGCGCATAATCCTGGCACACTCCGCAACCCATTTCGAGAGCGCGTGCCGCCGTAGTGCCCGCTTCCGTCGAATGGGGAGAAAACTTCAAAAGAGAATGGACTCGTTCCATGATGTCCGAAGCGAGCTTTGTTTTGCGTTCCCGTCCCGCATACTCACGCGCTATCTCTTTCATTCTTTCGCTCGGCGCGGTGCTCGGCGTAAAAGCCGCGTACATCGGGTGCGGCGTTTCTTCGTCCCTGCCTCCGAGCGCAAGCACTCTGCCGCGCGTCCGCACGAAAAAGCGCTCGTGCGCAAACTCCGTTACGCCGCGCACTGCTCCGTCCCCTCCTCGAAAAGCCGAGCGCCACATACGGCTGTGCGGAGCAACTTCCACCTTGACTTCGTCGCACCTTTGACTCGCGCTTTCGAGCGGCAGACAGCGAAGCACGAAATAATGGTCTTTTACGGGCGCGGAAAAATCGAGCGTCAGTCCGTATTCGAACTCAAGCAAACTCATGACTCTCTCCTTACGAATAGTATTCGTCCGCGCGCAGATACGGCGTGCTCATCCGAACGGCTTCTATGTCGCCGGCTTCCAAATCGCTCTTTACCGCTTCGACGGCGCATTTCGATACGAGCCTTTTGACGGCTTCGCTTTCCCCTGCCGCCGCAAGCAGCCTTTCGAGCGCGTCTTCCATGATATATGTCTCCTCTTTAAGGCGCGACATGACGTCGAGCTTTTCGCACATTCTGCCCGCTTCCACGCAAGTGCGCGCAGTGACGTCCGAAAGGCGATCGCTCGTCATGCCGAAAAATGCGTAACACCGAACGGCAAGAAGATCGAACGAGCCGCACTCGGCATCGGCAAGCGCTTCTTCCGCCTGCATGACGGCGCGCGTACCGAGAATGTGCCGAAGCTGAGCGGCATTGGCGCGCCAGCTTTCGAGAGCGGAAAAAACGGCTCCTTCTCTGCCCAATATCGCCGTTTCCGGCAATGCTATGTCACACATAAGGCCCAAATTGCGGGCAAAATCGCGCCTTACGCCGGCGTTACGGGGAAGAGCTATAAATCGCTCATACAGGGAAAGCGCCCTCTCGCAATACCGCCCCGCCCAAAAAAGTCTGTCCAAATCGCTTACCGAGACAATACCCATGTGTCCTTAAAACCTCCGCCGTGCGATGAATTTACTATGAACTCGTTTGCCGAACGGGCATACCGAGTGAGTCCGCTTTTCCACACCTTGACGTCCTTTCCGCTGACGACGAACGCGCGAAGATCCGCTTTGCGCAAGCCCTCGCGCGAGGGCAGCATTTCGAAATCTATCATTTCCTGAGCTATGAAACGGCGCGGACTCTTTTCTATTTTCCCGAGCAGTTCGCTCCTTTCCCGCCGCGAAAGTCCGCCGGCGAACACGACGCCGTGACCGCCGCAGTCGCCCACGCTCTTTATTACGAGCCGAGAAAAATTTTCTCTTATATACGCCATGTCGTCCGCTTTCGTCGGAAGATAAGTCGGCGCGTTTTCGAGCACCGCTCTTTCTCCGAGATAGTACTCGATAAGTTTCGGAACATAGCCGTAAAGCCCCTTGTCGTCCGCGACCCCGCAGCCGAACGCGTTGACGACGGCGACATTCCCCGCCGCGTATGCGGAAAAGAGATTGGGCACTCCGAAGGGCGACGACGTTCCGAACGCGAGAGGATCGGCAAACACCCCGTCCACGCGCGTATACAGCACGCCCACGCGCTCCGTTTTGTCCGCGCCCTTAAAATACAGAGCGTCGTCGTCGACAAACAGATCTCTTGCCTCGCAGAGGGCGCAGCCCGTCTCTTCCGCCAAAAACGTGTGCTCGTAATACGCGCAGTTGCTCCTGCCCGTGGTGAGTATGGCTCCTATCCCGCCGCACGAAACCTCAAAGAGCATATCGCCGAGCATATGACCGTAGCACAGAGAGTCCTCCACGCCGACAGAACACATATCCGCCTCGTTCAAAGAAAGCTTTTCGAGAGCGCGGCGCGCCGTAAGAGGATAGGCTACGCCCGATGGAACGCGCAGATTGTCCTCGAGCACATACCACTTGCCGCCTCCCTTGACAAGATCTATCCCCGCAATGTTTGCGTATATGCCGAGCGGCGGACGTATCCCGACCGCCTGCGGCAAAAATCCGCCCGAAAAAAGAGCGAACTCCTCGGGCACGACTTTGTCGCGAAAGACCTTGCCGACAGAATAGACGTCCTCGAGAAAGAGATTGAGCGCAAGCACCCGCTGTCTGAGACCGCGCTCGAGAAAGTCGAATTCGTCCGCAGTGATTATCCTCGGCTCGGGATCGAACGGAAGATTGCGCTCCGTTATTTCGCCGCCCGACATAACGGAAAAGCGCGCGCCGAACTTTTCGACCGCCCGCATGAGCCGATCGCCGATCTCGCCCGTCCGAAAAAAGGAGGTCGCGGAAAGATTATTCGCGTATGGCAGCATTTCGATATCTCTGCTCCTTTGCCGATCCAAAAGCTCTCTTTGGCTTTTTTTCTAAGACAGTATGGCTTTTCGCAGAAGATTTTATGCCAAGATACGCGCCCCTTTTTTAACCAAATTTTAGGCGATGAAAATAAAAAAATACAAGCTTTTTTCGAAAATGCCTTCATATTGTTTGCTTTGCGGTATATTTATATGGTATATTAAGCGTGTATAATGTGCGCCTTAAAGAGACGGAAAATGCGCGCACGGATCGAAATAAAGCGAGAGGATCGCTCGAGTAAGTCGGCAATGCCGCAAAGATACGGAAATAATATGAAAGTAAAATCGTACAGAACAAAACTGCTCATGACGATATTGCCCATCATGGCAATAGTCTTTTGCGCTATTTCCATGATAATGAACACCCGTGCGGACGGCGTGTTCACTCCTCCCGAAATAGTCGAAAGCATTTCGTATATGGTCGAAACCCCGACCGAAGGCTCCCCCACCGACTATACGCCGCTCGAGAACTTCGCCTTCTGCAATTGGCAGATATACAACGCCGCTTATTTCGAATCCGACGCAGTTGGCTCGGCAAAAGCCGACCTCGGCTTCACGAAGTACTCGCAGGCGGTAAGAAACTCGCGCAAAATAAAGAACAAGACGGTCTTTACGGAGACGGTCTCCTCTTCCGCATTCGTCAGCAATGCCGAACAGACTTACATAACTCCCGACAATACGGTGCTCTTCCGCCCGAGCGCAAAGGTCCACGGCGACAGCGTCGTATGGAGCGACAAAATAACTCCCATGAACACGGACACGTACTTTTCCAAATACGGAAGCGTACCGAGGGAGATCACGAAATACGTAGTTACAGAAGAGAGCGTAACCTCCGCAAGACTCATTTCGTTCGGCGGCGGCGAGTATATTTACGAATTTATTCTCGACCCCGAGCTTGCGGGCAAATATTTCCGATACGAAATCGCGACGCGCGCAGGCTCGTCGCAGCCCGCGCGTATTTCTTCCGTGAAGATGACGCTCACGATGGACGACAATTGGTACGTCAAGACCTCCGTGATAGAGGACGAATATTCGACGGACGTCCCCGCGCTCGGAGCACTCTCGCTCGTTTCCGAAATGACGGAGAATTTCCGCTACATAAACGAGGACAGGGAGCTCGAGGAAAGCAAGCTTTTCGAGCCTTTCCTTCCCAAAGACGGCGACGACATCATCGACGATCCCATAACGCAGAACAAACAGCCGTCCGACTATCTCGCAAACGCTTTTGCGCCCTACCTCGACGGAGAGCCGCTCAATCTCGACGTAAATATCGAAGCGTTCTCCTCGATACACAACATAAAACTCGGCGTTGACATCGCGACTTTGAACATAGACGCGCTTGTCGACGACGCGCTCTACTTCGGCTACGGCGACGATAAACTGTACATAGGCGCGGGCGGACTCAAGGGCTTTGTTCCCACTTCGTCGCTTGCCGGGCTTTTGGACGCAATAGGAAGCGTAATCGAGCTGCCCGACATGGATATCGACCTTGCGGGACAACTCTCCGAAGATTTCCTCGGCGCGCTTTTCGGCGGACTCGAGCTTGTCGAGCACGACGGCTATGTGTCGATAGATTTCGGCGTAAAGCTTTCGGATGTGCTCGTGGAGGGCAGCCCCCTTCTCCCTATCGCCGAAAAGATTTCGGGCAACATATCCATTTCCGTATATGACGGCGAAACCATTACGCTGCGCGGAATAGACGCAACTCTCGACATAGCCGGCGTTCCCGTTTCGGTAAACATACGCCCCGCAAGCCGCCCCTCATTCCCCGACAGAAGCGAATTCGCCGACCTTGGCGGCGCGCTCGATTTCGTAAAGCCTATCATAAATACGGCTACGGCGGCAGCATACAAACTTGATTTCGATCTCGACGTAAACAGTGCGGCGTTTACGGACACGGTTAAAATAGACGCGACGATAAACAGAGATCTGTCGCTGTCCGCCGACATAACGCTCGAAAAGACGGGCGTCACGCTGAACGTACTGTACGACGGCAACACCGTATATCTTTCGGCAGGCAACTTAAGGCTTAAGCTCGAAACTTCCGATTTAGGCGAAATCGCCGAAAAAGCAGCGGACATTCTGAAGTCTTTCGGCTTTGATTTCGAATTGCCGAAAATCGAGCTTCCCGAATTAAACTTCGACATAAAGGAACTTCTCGCAAAGGTTCTTGCGCTCGATCTTAAGGAGCTTTTGTCCCATATCGAGGAGTTCTCGCTCGTAAACGAAAACGAGCTTCGTGCGGCTGTCAATATCGGCGGCAATGTTTACGGCGCGAACATTTCGCACAACGGCGAATACATATCTTCACTCTGCGTCGATAAAATATCGATAAAAGGCGTTACTCTCGGCATAAGCGCGACGCTCGAATGTTTCGATTCGTCCCGCCCCGTTGCCGCAAGCGGCGAATATGTCGACATAAATGAGCTCGTCGATTTCATCACTCCCGTTCTCGGGCTTTACGACGAACGCAATTTTGCCGCAGATATTTCCCTGTCCGCGCTCGGCATCGATCTGAACGGCGACATCCGACTGATAATAAACGACGACGACAGCCTTGCTCTCGACGGCAACGTCGAACTTTTCGGGCTGCGCATTTCCTTCGTATACGTAGATTCGCGCATATATATCGAGAGCGGCAATCTGAAACTGACCCTTAAATTGTCCGACATAAACGAGCTTGTCTCCAGACTCGGCGAGCTTGCCGACTCGCTCGGACTCAAACTCGACCCGACCGAAATCGACGGCATAGCAGAGCTCCTTTCCGCGATAGACGACGTAAAAGACTCGATCGCTTCCTTAAAGAGCATGAAGATAGACTACATTCTTTCTTCCGTTCTCACACAGCTGAGCCTTCAAAACGGAACGCTCCGCGCAGGCATTGCGCTCGGGGGCGCAAACTTAAACGTCGCGCTAACCTCCTCACCCGTCAAAGCCGATATCACGGTCGGGCTCGGCGGCAAGGACATAGTCGCGTCCCTCTCGCTTACGGACAATAAGGCGACAAGCATTACTCCGCCCGAAGGCGAATTTGCCGAACTCGGCGATTTGACCCTTCTTTTGGGTGCGATAAGCGGCACGGTTTCGCACAACTCCTATGTGCTCGATCTGACTCTCGATATGGGAAGCGTTTCGGCGAGCGCGACGCTCGGCTTTGACAGAGACTTCTCCGTCATAACCGCCGCCGTCTATATTCCCGCTTACGATTTAACCGTAGACGTCGTTTACGCAAACAATACTCTTTATATAAGCACTCTCGGGATCTGCGTTTCGGCGTCATCGTCGGACATACACGCGCTTAAGGAAGCCATACTGCCGCTTCTTCCCGAAAACGCAAAAGGAACGGCCGAAACGGTGCTGAACCTGCTCGCACCTCTTCTCGACGGCGATATCGAAGGCGCGATAGGCTCGGCTCTTCCCGACGGAACCATAAAGAACATTATTACCTCTGTCTTAAGAGGCGACGTCGGCGGCATTATCGGCTCGATTTCCGGCAACATAGCGGACGCAGACCTTTCGGGATTGCTCGACAAATTCACGCTTTCGCTCGATTCCTCGTCTCTTTCGGTGAGCGCGGGCGGTTTCGACATAGCTCTCGATCACGACGGCGAAATTCTCAAGACGCTTTCCGTAAAAGGTTCTGTCGGCGGAAATCCCATAACCGCGGCGCTCACACTCTCGTCCGCGTCCGAAGGCAAAACCGATTACGTTCTTCCGTCGAACGCCATAAGCGCAAGCGAGCTCGCTCGGTTCATAACGCCCATCAAAGAGCTGACAGAAAAGAGCGGCTTTGTCGTAAACTTCGAAGCCTCCCTTACCATGGACGGAGCTTCCCTTCCGATAAGCGGCGAAATAGTTCTGCTGTTTAAGGACAGCGGACTCGAACTTCAGATAAATGCAAACGTATCGGGCGTGGAAATATTCTTCGCCATGGAAAACGGAACGTATTACATCGGCTATGACGAGACGCGCGTAAGCGCGACTAAAGCCGACCTCGACAGACTCATTGCGTACGTCGAGCCTTATCTCCCCGCATTCACCCCCCGCCTCATCGCGGACATTACAGCAAAGATCGAAAGCGCAATGCCTTCGCTCGGGATAAAAGAAATTCTTTCCGCATTGGGCGGCGGCGGTATCGACGAAAACGGCGCGCTGTGGCTGAGCGTCTCCGTCGGCGACGTAGCAATGAGAATTTCGCTCTCTCTCACGGACGACGGCAAAATAGACAGACTCTCTCTTATCGGCTCCGCAACGGAAGAGAACATCGGAGAAATCGTGATTTCCGTCGGGGCGGGCATACTCGAAATGTACGACGACGTTACGGAAGTTTCCCTTCCCGTCCTCGATGCGGGCTTTACGTTCGTAACCGCAGACGAGCTTATAGACTACGTCGACGCGCTTATAAACTCGCTCAAGCTCGAAGCATATCACGTCTCGTTCGACAACATCGACGTTTATTACGCAGACAAAACCGAGCGCGTAACGGGCTATATAGAATTCCAGCCCACAAGCGGAATCCCCAATCTCAGAATGGGCATAAACGTCTACTCCAAGACGCTTACGGACGGCGAAGAACGGCGCATAACCGACGAGGAACTCGCCTCGACGCTCAAGCATACGTTCGACATAATGATAACGGACGGCGACCCGCTCCAGGAAATATACCTTACATACAACGGCGTTCGCTTCAAACTCACGATAGAGGAAGTGCGCTATCTGCTCGGCAACCTCAAAGATATGCTCGACATAACCGACAGAGAGGACGGCAAGGAATACGACGACGACCGCATTTCCCTGCTCGACAAGATAATCCCCGAGGACAGAGAAAAGGTTTCGAGCGACTTCCTCGACGACTTTAACGTCACCATGATTACCAATCTCGCGGACACCGTAAGCGGACTTCTGACGATTGCAACCGACGTCATAAACGAGGGGCGCGACTTTATGGAAGATCCCGACTACGACTATACGGAAATCGTAGAGCTCGTCAAAAAGACCGTCGGCGCCGTCGCTTCCCTTCTCGGTCTCGACGACATAAAACTGCCGACGCTCGGCGGAATAATAAGCTCGTTGAATTCCCTTCCGAGAATATCTCTCGAAGAAGGCGTTACGGAGTACGCGCCTTCCGACACCGAAGACGCAGCTCAAATACCGACAGAGCGCACGATGACCGTAATAATCGACGGAGTGAAGTTCACGCTCTCGCGCGACACACAAAGAAACTTCCTGTCGAATTGGACGTTCACGGGGCTTAAAACATCGTCGACTTCGACCGATTTCTCTCTCACGCTTTCGGAAGCCGATCCCGCGGAGATAGCCCGTCACGTCGCCCGTCCCGCCTACCACGACTACGACTTCGGCGCGTCCTTAAACAACACGTATAAGCACGCGGAAATGAGAAAGGACGCGGAAAACGGCTTGATAGAAGGCTATGAACCTTTCGGCGGCGAAAACTTCACCGAAAGCGACATAGACGTGAGCAAGCGCTATAAATACAGCTGGTTCAAATATTCGCAGAGCAACAGCGGCGATTATGTCAAAGTCGGCTCGGACTATGTGAAGATCGCGGACTTCGTTTCGGGCGCGAAAAACGGAAGCTATATGAAGATAAGCGGCGAATACGTCGCATTCTCGTCCGCATACGAAACCTGGTTTGCCGCAAAGTACGGCATGAGCTCGAATAAGTATATAAACACCTTGGGAACGCCGCTCAACGACTTATCGAACATCTCCAACTTCACGACGGCGCTCATAAATACGGCAAACCGCAAGGACTTCCACATCTCGGGCAAAGCTCACATCTCCGTCGCCGGCATAATAACGGTAGACATCCCCATAGACATATGGGTAAAGCTCATTCCGACAAAGCAGGCGGACGGCACCGTAGTAAATAAGCCGCTCATAATCATAAATATATCCACGCCGTACAAGTGGACTCTTCTCGACAGTTCGGCTACGCAGATCTATTTCTGGGACGGAGTCCTGTACTTTGCAAAGACCGACACAAGCGGCAAATACTACTCGAAAGTGACCTGGGGCGACTTCGTAAGTCAACTTTCCGACACGGAGAATCTCAAAAAGTATCTGTTCTTCGTCCTCCCCTTCAAGGGCGTGGCAAAGAGCGGTCTCGAAAGCGCGTTCAAAGACGACGGTTCGGGCGAAAGCACGCCTCTCGAGTTCTCGGAAATATTCAACTACTACTATTACCAAAACGGCTCGCACATAATAAGCATAGACCTCGGCACGCTTGCGGGCACGACAATGCTGTCCGACGCCAAGATAGTGCTCGGCACGACAAAGTTTGCGCCGAGTGAAAACGAGCAGGCGCACACATATATCACGTCGCTTGCCTTCGACACGTCGATACTCGGCTCGATAATGCCGGCGTCGCTCAATGCAAGTCTCGACATCGTAAACAAGGTTACGAACTACCGCACGGTAAGCCGTCTTACGAACGACGTACTTGAATACGACTCCACCCACCTCATCATGGACGAGACGACGAGCGGCGCCATATATCCCGAGGAGCTTGCGCTGCTGCGAGACTACCTTGCGGGATTCGAAGGCTCGATAGTATAACAGTTTTAAGAGGTAGATATAATGGACTTGAAAAACACATTGTGGAACAGCCCTTCGCACAGCCACACGAAGCTCGTTTTGCTTATGATATGTTTGGCGCTGCTTGTTCCCTCTCTCGTCTTTCTGTTTATAACGGCAACAGGCGGCGACGAAGCATTGATGATAATTGCCGTAATTATAACAGCTGCCGTCATAATAATTACGGGCGCGGTGTTTGCCATAGGGCGTTTCACAAGCCTCAAGTGGTGCGTGTCGAATATTCTGTTCGCCGTCGCCGAAAGCGGATTCTACTTTACGGGTACGGTCAATCAAGATTCTTACTTTTCGGCGCAATGGGAGGAAATAACGAGCTACTCCGTAAAGCAGGAGAAAAACGGACTTGCGACCGTAACCGTATTCTTCGACGACTTCGCCGACTGCGGCTCGTTCGGCAAAAACAAGTCCGTGAAAATGGTTAAGATTTCCGACGTCGAAACCTTAAAGTCCGTTTTCGAAACAAAGAACATCAAAAGCGTCGAAGCGTAGTCGCAGCTTTTCCCTTCCCTATTTTTAAAGCGTAATCGCCCGGCTTCATGCTGAAAATAAAATGAGGCGAGTTCCAAAGCACAATTCCCATAAGAACTGAAAAAACGAATAACGATAAAGAACTCTCGAACAAGTTGTTCGAGAGTTCTTTCTGCTTGTAATTAAGTAAGCTGAATTGAAATTTATATGTGTTAGGCTCCCCTTAGCAAGGGGAGTCTGTATTGCGCAAATGCAGTGTATTGAACGCGGAAGATATTATCTCGTCACAGGACAGACAAGAAAGCTATACGCCGCTTCATATGTGCATAAACGGATAACAAGGCGCATAAAAGCAACGTATGAACATATGTTTGTACGCGCCGCAGTGCATATTTCGGAGCTATGCCGATCATAGCACATTCCAAGCCCCTTACAATGCAAAAAAAGGAGCCAACCCACACGGTTGAAAACCGCTTGCCCACCTACGCAGTAAAAAAGACGAAGCCGCAACATAAGGGTAACTGTTATAGGGATTTCCTTGCGGGCAAAGAAATAGCGCAATACTTCATTTACGAAGTATCATGCAATGGCACATAGTTATGGACTAAAATAAATACAACACCGGAGCTACATTATTCACACAAGACAATGTTTTGATATTGCAATCAATGTAAAGCAAAAGTCGGGACTCCTTATGGAATCTCGACTTTTTATCAACAATAGAACGCTGAATTCAAATTTATCTTACTTCCTTTTAGAATATTTTTCCTTTGCGTACTCATAAGCCTCTTGAATTAAAGGCTTTAATCTTTCAAAGGTAGTATCGGACGGATTGAGCGCACACACCCAACTCA
>CAJULE010000006.1 GCA_910587445.1 uncultured Christensenellaceae bacterium | reverse complement strand
CGTTTGACTGCGGCCCCGCTGTTAGGGGTTGAATTCGTAGAGATTGACCTCCCCCTACCCCTTACGAAACGATAAAGGTCAGACCGCTTTGCTCGGTCTGACCTTGCCGTTCCCTCGTTTCCTTAATCCGCCCCGCAGTCATGGCAAAACCTTTTGCCTGTCAGCGGATTAAAATCGATTTCATGTAGCGGACGAATGTTTCCGCATTTATCGCAGTAATCGCATCTCTGGTCATCATAGATAATCCATACCACTTTCGGTTCGTTCTCCCCGTCGCTGGCGGTTAAGATATAAATGTCTTTTCCGTCTTTAGTTCCTTTGTGGACTTCGCCGTCTTTCGAGGTGATATCCACTACTCCGATTTTGCTTGCAAGTTCTTTTACTGTCATAATTAACCCTCCAGATTTTTTTGGGGTACTTGCTTGCCCCTTGTTATGGTCAACTATACCGTAATCGCTTGTAAGAGCCCAGCGAAATTGCGTAGAAAAAACTCACTTTTTCAATAATTTTTTTTGCCGAATCTGCTGCCTTCTTCAACCGACTTTCGGCTGTGGCAACTCCAACAGAGGCTTTGCAAATTACTCGGTGCGAACTTATCTCCGCCTTGCTTGATAGGCACTATATGGTCAACCATAGTTGCCTTTGTTCGTTTCCCTTCTTTCAGGCATTCCTCGCAAAACGGATGAGCTTCCAACTGTTTCTTTCTCGCATATCTCCATTCGGGTGTCTTATAAAAATTCTTTGTAAAGTCATCCCTACCGTAGAGATTGTATTGCTTATCCGTCAACCGCTTATGCTCTTCACAGTATTGCCCATCCACAAGCCGTGGACAGCCGGGATAACTGCACGGACGTTTCGGTTTATTCGGCATTTGTTTATTCCTCCGTTTTTAATCGGGTAACGCAAGAAAGGCAACCGCCGTTCTTACCGCTTTTATTCGCTTGGGATGCTTCCCCGTGAACCGTGCCTTTCTTGCTCTCCCCAAGATTATCATATCACGGGTTTCGTTCTCTTTCGTATGAATTTCGTTCTCTGCCGTTCTCTTTTTCAATCGCTCATAATACTTGCAATCGCTTTTTCGACAACTTTCACTCTTTTATACATTCCCGTCTTGCTGTAGCCGAACCGTCTGGCGACTTCCGCATACGACTTGTTTTCGAAAAATAACAAGCGGATTATGTGGTAGTCGTTTTCGGGCAAAACGCTAATGCTTTTTTCGAGCCGTTCGACGTCTTGGCATATACTGTCGGTAGCCAACCCACTTTCCACCTTTCCTTTGTAGATGCGAAACTCTTTCAAGTATTTGGCTATCTGTTCCGTCGTATATTGCATTTACCACCTCCTTCGGCAGTCCCACCAAAGAAAAAACCGCCATCTGCCCTATCTCGCCCCGTCTTCGGGCTTCCCTTAATTCGATTACCCAATCGCTTTTATCGTCGGGGTTTACTTTCGTTTTTAACCAATTACGGATTTGACCGTCTTGTTCGAGTTCCTCCGTCCATTCCTCCGCCGGGCAGACTCCCGACAGCTCCCACATCTGCATACAACCGAACCTTTCGCCCTTGTAAAAGAACAGCATCAGCATCCGTTCGGTCGCCTCGTCATAATACTTGACACGGAAATAGTAACCGTAAAACCGAACCGTTTTATTGTTTATGTACTCTTCGGTTTCCCGTTTGATATCTGCTGTCGGCAGCGGACGGCTGAATTCGCTCTCGTAGTCGAACCGAGCCTCCGCCGTTATCAAAACCTTGTTGATTACCGTTTCCATTGCCACCTCTACTCTTTTTCAAATGCCGTTATTATGCTCCGCACCTCTTCAACCGTTCTCACGACCACGGCGTATCCGCCTGCTTTTATGATCTGCTTTATCGTCATCTCTTGCAAAACAGTCGGTTTGTTTTTCCCGACTTTACATTCAAAGGCGATAAATCTTCCCTTGTAACAGACAATTAAATCGGGTATGCCCGCCGTTCCGTACATCCCGCCGTGTTCCTTCCAAAAGAACAGGTTCGGCACGGTTTTCAAGTATTCGCTTATCTTGCGAATCAAATCGCTTTCTTTCATATCCGCTCCTTTCACAAACGCAAGTGTCCCAAGTGTCCAAGCGTCCAAAAGGACATATTTTCTAAAAGGACACAAACCCCGTCTTGTGGATTTTTACTTTATCTGGGTTTTTCGTGCTTTTTTGTTGGACACTTGATGTTGCTGTTTGTAGGGTTAAGTGTCCAACTTTTTAGGACAAAGCGTCCGTGTTTTAGGCTTTATCGGCTGTTTTTACCGAGTTTCGGCGGTTTTTGGACACTTGGACACATTGGACACATAGTTTTGTTAGACGGTCAGTCATCATCGTAAATCGTCCGCTGATATCCCATCGGCGTATTTACCACGACACGGCTGAACGTGTGAGCTCTGCTACCGCTTTTGCTTGCCTTATGGTCGATGCCGTCGCAATGCAGTCGGTATTCATATTTCGATATTAACTTGCCCACGCCCGTCGGCGATTCCGAGAGCTGCTTGCCCGTTATATCGAACACCGCTTTCATCAAGTCGTTCGCCGAGCCTTTCCATCCGCCCATCGGATTTCGCTTGATGAGTTCTTTAATAGTGATCACGATAGGACTGTTTTCGTATTCCTGCCGTTCTCGCTTTGCCGCTATCTCTTCCGCAGTTCCCCGCACTTCCCACACGAAGTCGTATTTATTGAACGCTATGACAAGGTCGCTTTGCTGAATGTCACGTCCCGTCATTGATAGTATGGCGTCTTCGTCCATACGCTTTTTCTTCGAGATGATAAAAATCGAGTCGGCGGCACCCATCAGAGCGGTACTTCCCGATATCATGTTGAATACGTCCGAATCATCGGCGAGCTTGCGGAGGTGATGCACGAACAGCAGGCATATTTTCTGCTTGTCGGCAAACTCTTTCAAAGCACCCATTTCACGGTAGTCGCCGCTGTACACCGACTCGTTCTTTACTACCTTTCCACGCACCTTTTGCAAGGTGTCGATGATAACGAGCCGAATGTTCGGAAACTCTTTGAGTTCTTCCTTTATCTTTTCAAGCAGACCGCTGTCCACGGTGTCCGCCTGAATTACGAACCGTAAGTCGCTCGGCGCTTTCTTGCCCTTGAGCATTTTGTTGAGGCGGTCTTTGATTCGGCTTTTACTGTCTTCGAGTGCGTAATACAATACGCCGTTTTTCTCCGTCTTAAAGTCCAGAAACTCTTTGCCCTCTGCTACCGCCAAGCCGAGCTGCAACATCATCCAAGACTTGCCTATCTTCGACGGCGCACACAATATTGCAAGTCCCGTCGGCAGAACGTCCTGCACTACCCACGTCGGCGGCTCTATGTATTCACTCTGCAATTCCAAAGCGTCAAAGCTGTCTTTCGCAGTGGCGAAGTGCTTGCGAACCATCCGCTTTGCCGACTTGACGTTTTCGGCGAGTGCCTTTGCGTCCGCCATCAGCAGTTCGTTCGGATCTTTCTTATCACCTGCGACGTTGTATAAAATGTGCGGCACTTTGAGTTTCGTCAATTCGTCCGACAGACTTTGCGATGCTTTCTGCCCCGGCTCATCGTTATCCAAGCACAGCACGAGCGGTGCATTCGGTTTCTTTGTCTTTACTTCTTTGACGAGTTTGTTCGTCCCGCCGATTCCGCAAAGCGACACCGCCGAACCGCCGCATTGACATATCGACAAGGCACACAACGGACTTTCCACGATAAAGACTGGTTCTCGGCTTGCACACCACAACGCCTTTCGGTTAAAGAGCGGCTCCGCTCCCGCCTCTTCGGTGGTCGGCTTATAAAACTTCTTGTCGGCGATACTCCGTGTTTGGTAGTATTTCAGCTCCGACGAATACGGCAACACGACTGAACGGTGCTTTACGTCATAACCGAGACAATATTTCTTTATGGTTGCGGCGGTCAGTCCGCGTCGTGTGAAATAATCCGTCTGCCCGACGTCACGGATACACGATTTTAGGTAGTCCTTTATGCTTTGCCTTTTCGGACAGTCGTCTATGTCGATACGGAACGACTCCGCCAAAAACTTTGCCGCCTCCAACGGTTCGCACTCTCGCATCTTTGACACAAAGGCTATGACGTCGCCCGTTTCTCCGCATCCGAAGCAAGTGAAGATATTTTTCTTGCGATCAACGGAAAACGACGGAGTTTTCTCCGCATGAAAAGGACACAGACCTTTGTCTTTACTATTCAGTTGTATGCCGAACAGCGAAACCGCCTCGGCGATATTGACTTGGTCTTTTACCTTTTCAAATATGTCCGTCATCCTTCCTCCAAGTTCTCCGAAAAATATCTCGTTCGGATTCCGCTCTTCCTCGCACGCTCGATCTCGGTTTTCATCCCGTCGCTTATTGTCGGCCCGAACACCCACAGCTCGGCACATAGGTCAAGGAGTTTGAGCCCCATCGCCTTTCCTCTTTCACGCTCTTTGGGATTATCGTCATTCAAAAATTGCGTGAATACCGTGTGCGGAGCAAGCGGGATACATCCTTTTTCGTAGGCAAATCTTGCATAGTAGTTTGCCTTTGCGATATTCTTCTGCACATCGCCTTTGAGCGGTGAGCAGATATACACGATTTTGTTTGCTTTCATCCTGCACCTATAAAAAAGGTATCGGGCGGCGACGCTCCGCCGCCCTTGCCTTTGCGTTTTTACTCTTCGTCCAACTGCGTTACCTTTTTCGACAACGCCTTGACCTGTTCGCACATCGGAACGATGTTTTTGAGTTCGTCCTCGGTGAGCGCCCTGTCGATGGCGAACACCGCCTGCGAATAGTTGATACCGCCGCTGTTCTGTGCCTTCTTCAAAGTAAACTTCGTTACGACGCAGTAAGTCCCCGCATATTTTGCTCTCACACGAACGATGTACTTTGACAATTCGCCGAGGCTCCCCGTCGGCAGCGAAAGGATAATCGGGAGAGCTTCGCCCTCTCTCAAGAGATAAATTCTGCGTTTTTGTTTGCAAGCCTTTGCACCGTTTTTGCCAGTGCCGAACTTGCTGAACTCACACTCGGCGCAGTTCTTGACTTCGCCCGTTTCCGCCTCGATTCCGACGTGTCCGTCCATAGAGCCGCAGTCGGGAGGATTGTTGCCGCCCGTGTACTCTTCTTTGTAATAACAGTTAATCGGGTGATGATAAAGGATTACCGCTTTGAATTCCTTGACGCTGTCGGGACTTTCGGGATCGTTGCCCGGCACTTCGAACGCAAGACCGCCGCCCGCCGGGATTTTGATTCTCTCGAACGAGGGAGTGAGTCCGTCGAGTTCATCGGCGAAAAAGTCCCCCAAGTTCACGCCCGCACCGTACTCCGCTACCGCCTTCTCTTCCACTTTTGCCACTTCGTTTGCCATAATTTTTATGCCTCCAAATTTAATATTTTTTAGACTTTGTCATGCGGATACTATTTTTCTCCGCTACCTTGATTAAGCCGCCCAACCATTCGGGCAATTCCCCGTTGTTCTCGGCTATGAGTTCCTTGACCGTTGCGGTCAGCGTCTGACTGTTTATCGTGAACAAATCTTCGAATCCGTTTTGTTTCATCGCTTCCCACAGGTCGGGTTTGCGGTCGGGTTCGGGTGCAGGATATTCCTGCGTTACGAGCGAGAACGTCGTGCCGTCACGTTTGAAACTCGTCAGCTCTTCGTTTGTCATCAGTTCGATCATCTCTACCGTGATTCCGTCGATTTCTTCGTTTACGCTTTTCGTTTGTGCATCCAACTCGCTCTTCTTGGCTTTTAGGTCTTTGAGCTTGTCGGACAAGATTAGTAGTTGCGTGTTCAATTTGTACCTCCCGTTTTCTATTAACGCCCTTTCAAGGGGAACGCCTTTTTTGAGTCTGCCCTCTACCGTGCTGCGATGCTGTCCGTAGAGTCTGCAGAGTTCGGCAAGCGAAAATTCCTTGCCGTATAAAAAATATTTTTTAGCCATTTAAGAGTGTCCTCCAATCATCCACCATAATTGGTCGCAAAGATGATGATAATAAGTATATCGTCGCAGGGCAAAAGTTTTCTAAAGCGCAAATCTTGTTACGGAAATCGTTCAACTTATTTCTTGATGGGGATACATTCATAGAACCGAGAGATCGGTTTAGCATTGCTGCATCAGAAGATGTCGATTGCTTGTTTACAGGTTATGGTTTGCTATTTAATAATTATGCTGCCGCCAATAAAGTGTTTGATTTAAGTGAATATTATAGAGAGGCGACAGAAGAAGAGATACAAGCATTTAAATCCAATGAAATGTTTAGCGTTTCCAATGAAGAGGTTTTTACGAAAAATGTGCGAGGCATTACTGTTCGCAAGAAAATTGCTCGCATATTAGATATGGGTACTAAAATACCGCCGAAAAGTGTTATTTTGTACAATACACACAAGTATGACGGTCTGTAAGTTTTTTCTTACAGACCGTCGTTTTTGCGGTTTACGGTATTTACAATCGACAATATAAATGATATAATATAAAAAAAGACGTAAGCGAATCGGAATTTCGAATTGCTTACGTCACGGAAGATTTTCATTATGAACTATTCGGCAATGACCGAAGCGGACGCGGAATGGATAGCAAGGTTATATAAGGATACGGCAAGCAATTCCTCGACAAGATTGAAAGACGCGCCTTGAGTCACGGGGCAAAACATATCGAACCGACCAGCGTAAACGATGAACGCCATTTGCATTTCTATACTAAATTCGGAATGTATTCCGCCACGAATTTAAAAACCAGGGGAAAACATTACGATGCGTAAATCATTCGTTTGCCCTGCTAAAATCCCATATAATGATATTGATATTAAAGGAGAACGCATACAGACATGAAAATCATTCAAGGCAAGTATAACGAAGCGAAAATATACACCGACGTAGTGGACGACGTAGCGATTGCGCAGATACAAGCCATGTGCGACTCGCCCGTTTTTAAGCAATCGAACATTCGTATAATGCCCGACGTGCACGCAGGCGCGAGTTGCACCATAGGCACGACGATGACGATAACGGATAAAATAGTGCCGAATATGGTCGGAGTAGACATAGGTTGCGGAATGGAGCTTGTGCGCATTGCCGAAAAAGAAATAGACCTTGACGCGCTTGATAAGCTTATATATGAGAAAATACCGTCTGGATTCAACTACCGCGATAAACGTCACGAATACGCCGACCGAATCGACCTTTCCGAGCTCCGCCTCGCAAAGCAGGTAAATACGAACTTAGCGTATGTAAGTCTCGGAACACTCGGCGGCGGCAACCATTTTATAGAGGCGGACAAAGATGACGACGGCAATATTTATATCGTCGTACATTCGGGCAGTCGGCACCTGGGAAAAGAGATAGCCGAACTTTATCAAAACGAAGGCTATCGCAGGATATGCGGCAATTCCAAAGCGCAGCTGCAAGAAATCATAAGACGTCTCAAGGAAGAAGGACGGGCGCAGGATATAGAAAAAGAGATACTGTCGGCAAAGAACAACCGGTCGGAAATACCGAAAGATACGGCATACGTCGAAGGCGAACTGTTTGACGATTATATTCACGATATGAAAATCACGCAACGATTCGCCGTATTGAACAGACAGGCAATGACAGACGAAATCGTGCGCGGCTTAAGACTAACCGTGACGGACCAATTCACGACGATACACAATTATATCGACACCGACAATATGATATTGCGCAAAGGCGCGGTATCGGCGCGTAAAGGCGAAAAACTGCTTATACCCATCAATATGCGCGACGGATCCCTCATTTGTGTAGGTAAAGGAAACGACGATTGGAACCAAAGCGCACCGCACGGCGCCGGCAGAATATTAAGCCGCGGTCAGGCGCGTGCGAAGCTGACTATGGAAGAATTCCGAAAAGAAATGTCGGGCATTTATTCCACATCGGTCAATCCGAACACGATAGACGAAAGCCCGATGGCGTATAAGACGATAGACGACATAGCGGACAACATAAAACCTACGGTCGAAATAATTAAGCGTATTAAACCCATATACAACTTTAAGGCGAGCGAAGAACCGCCTTTCGGAAAAAACCGATAAGTAACTCATAAATATTTTTCGCAATATTAAGTCAAACTGATTGCACTTTCTTTTATTTCGTGTTATACTGATCTCATGTTCAGTTTCGTCTACAAAAATATCGACTTTGCGCATAAGCTCGACAAGCCGAGTTCACCCACGGAGGAATACTACAAACATATTCACTCCTTTTACGAGATCCTCTATTTCGTTACGGGGAAAGTGACGTACACTGTGGAATCCGAGTCTCGTCCGCTGTGTGAAGGCGACATAGTTTTTATCCCTCCCGGCAAGTATCACTTTGCCGCAGTCGATTTAAGCGCGTCGTACGAAAGATACGTATTGAAGCTACCCGAGTCGGCAGTGCCCGATTTTGTCGGCAAAAAGCTCGTCTCGGGCAGTTCGTTTTATGGCAACTCAAAAAAATTCGGCGCGCTGTTCAACTCGCTCGATTCGTATATCGGGCAATATACGGACGAAGAGACGTATACTCTTTTCGTCGCGGACGCAAGCAAGCTTATGGTCATGCTGTGCCACGAAACCCCTCACTCGGGCGGCAAGCACAACAAACTGATAAACGCACTCATCGACTACGTCGACGCAAATATATATAAGCCGATAAACACGCAAATGCTTGCCGACGAATTCCACTATTCGAAATCCTTCATAAACATCGAGTTCAAAAAACAGATGAAGATACCCATAATGCAATACGTGCGTTCGAAAAAAATCATGGCGGCACATCAAATGATACTCGGCGGAGCGAAGAAATCCGACGTCGCCGAAATGTTCGGTTTCGAAACCTACTCGACCTTCTATCGGGCCTACAAACAGCTTATAGTCGATTCGGGCTCCGAAATCGTCTGACTCGAGTTAAGCACAAGCAAAATGCCCGCGGCTTCGTAAAGTCGCGGGCATTTCCAATAAAAGTCTTACTCAGAAGTTCATTATTTCGTAGTATGCCTTTTTAGGTTGCATATCGGTACCGAACACGAGCGGATATTTACCGTCGGTCCATGCGCCGTTGCAGCCGTCCTGAACGCCCCAGGTGGTAACGCCCGTTACGCCGTGAGCCTTCCCTTCCGTCTTGGCGTATTTGCGGCAAATCTCGAAAATTTTGCCGAACATCTCTCCCTGCTCGCGTTCGAGCTCCTCGGTGAGTTCGCCTTCGAAACGGATGTCGAGCTCGGTGATCTGAACGTCGAGCCCCGCATCTATGAAAGCTTTTACGGAATCCTCGAAATTCTTGAGCCACGTCGTCTTATTCGCAGTGTACGAATCGAGCTTGTAATGAGCCTGCATTCCTATGCCGTCTATGGGCGCACCGCTGTCTCTCAGCATCTGCACGAGGTTCAGACAAGCCTGCCGCTTATACGGGTCGTTGAGCCCGTAATCATTGTAGTAAAGCTCGACCGAAAGATCGTTTGCCTTTCTCACTTCGTCGGCTTTTTTGAACGCGTGCGCGATGTACTCGTAACCGCCGCAGACCTTATACCAATCCACCCAATCGGATGAGGACGGGCTCATGTTGTCGTTTGTGCGCCAGATGTCGCCGTAGACGCCCTTCGATGTGTCGCTCAGTTTCGAAGCCGTGACGGAGTTGTACAGCGCCTCGTTCACGACGTCCCAGACATATACGTCGTCACCGAAATGTTCCATTACGTTTTCTATGTTCCTATCGATATAGCCGAGCGCGCTCGCCTTAAGCTCCTCGCTGTACTCTTTGCCGTCGAACTTGTCGTGAAGCCATGCGGGCAGCGACTTATACCACAAGAGGCAATGACCGCGCACACCGACGCCGTTTGCTTTCGCCCACTTTATAAGAGCGTCCGCGCTGTCGCCCGATTTGTTGAAAGTATATGCCCCTTCCGTGCCTTCGAGGTTCTTCCACTTCATGCTGTTTTCCAGCGTAATGCTGTTGAAGTTTTCCATGAGATCGCCGTAACCGCCACTGAGCTTGCCTGCCTGCACAGCCGCGCCGATACGGAAATAGTCGGCGTACTTGCCCGCGATTGTCTTTTCCGCAGCTTCCTCGAACGTTACATCGCTCACCGAAACGCTTATGGGCTTTACGGGGTCGGTCGGCTTCACCTGTATGTAGAACGGATTCGGCGAAGCAGTCGACGTCTGCGCGACAAACGTGTATTCGAGAGTCTTTGTTTCTCCCGCCGCGAAAGTCGAATCTTCCAATGGCGACGTTCCGCCGCAGAAGCTCATATTCGCCGCCGCGCTCGAAAGCACGGTAAATCTTGCGATATAGGTCTTTCCTTCGACCGCGTTTTCGGGATGATAACGAAGCTGATATGTCGCGCCGCGCGTCGTATGCGCGAACTCGAACAGCACTCTGCCGTTGTCGAAGCACGGATCGGACATCAGCGCATAGTCGCCGTCCGCCCAATAGAACCACTTGCCTTTGACTGCCGCGCCGTCCGTCTTGTTCAGCTTGTCGAGCTTGTAAAAGCTCTCGCTTCTTACCGTTATATCCGAAACGACAAGGCGCACGTCGTTTGTCCGAGATACGGAATCTATGCGCACCGAAAACGGCTCGACGTCGTTTACGCTTCCTTCGAAAGTAAGTTGCGTCGCTTCGCCTGCTCGCACCTCGGTCGTTTTAAAGGCCGAGTAGTCCGAACCGCCGCTCGCATTTTTAGCGGGCGCACCGTATCTTATTACGCCGTCCGCGCTCAAGGTCGCCTTAAACGTAATCGTGTACGCTGTTCCGAGCTTGTAATCGGGCTGGTAACGAAAGTAGAAAAACTTGTTTGTCGCCTTGGACATATTGTAGTCGGAAAACTCCGCGTCGAGGCTCTTATCCGAATACTCGGTAGGCACTGACGAAAAGACGTAATCCGTCCCTGCCGTCCCGTCGATATGGTAGTACCACTTTCCGGGATTCGCGCGGACCTCTCCGTTTGTCTTTTTCTCGAGCGGAGTTCCCACCGGCGCGGGGTCGGGCTCGCCGCTCGACTCGCTCTTGCCGCAGACGCATACGCCCGCAGAATACGAATGAGCGGTCTTTTCGCTTACCGCTTCGCAGCCCGTGCGCGAACATTTCTTCCAATGCGAGCTTTCGTCGCTCATGTATTCGCCGTAGGTAAAGTCGTGACCGAGCGCGGCTATCACCGTATCGCTTGCCGCTATCTCGCGCGTACATTCCGCGTCCGCATAATATTTGCCGCCCCTGGTCCAATACTCGATGTTTCCCGCCTGCAAGCAGCTTGCCGCATTCGCGGTATGCCGTACCGCCGTTTCAGGCGCGGGATCGGGCTTTTGCTTGCCGCAGACGCACACTCCCGAAGCATACGAATGAGCGGTTTTTCCGCTTACCGCTCCGCAGTCCGCGCGCGAACATTTCTTCCAATGCGAGTTTTCGTCGCTCATGTACTCGCCGCCCGCAAAGTCGTGACCGAGCGCATCGAGCACGGTATCGCTCTGCGCTATCTCGCGCGTACACTCCTCGTCTGCATAATACTTGCCGCCCTTGGTCCAATACTCGATGTTTCCCGCCTGCAAACAGCTTGCCGCACTTTCACGGTGCCATACGGGAGATTCGAGATCGGGATCGGGCTTGGGGTCCGGCTTTTCTTCCTGCTTTTCGATAACCGTGATGTCGCAAGTCGCTTTCACGCCGCCGCTTTTGGCTTTTATCGTGACTTCGCCGGCAGAGACAGCCGTGACGACTCCGCCGCTTACCGTCGCGATGTGCGTAGCGTCGCTGCTCCACACTATTTCCGCGTCCGTCTTATCCGTCGTCGCGACAAGCGTAAGACTGTCGCCGACGTACATCGTCGCCGCGCTCTTGTCGAGTTTTAAAAAGCTCGCCTCGCCGCACGCCGAGAACAACGAAACAGCCATGCATATAGAGAGCATGGCGGCAACCGCCGCCATGAACCCATTTTTTATTCGAGTTTTTGTATTACTCATTTTTATTCTCCGCATCATTTATCGTATCGTCTCCGCCCGCGGAATTCTTTGCTGCGACAAGGCACAGTACCCGAGTAGTCACAAGTCCGGCAAGCGCAATCACGAACAACACGCCGAGCACTATGGAAATCGTTATGAGCGCCGTCTCCCACCAAGGCGTAACTTCGATGACTTTCGTCGAAACCGAAGTGCCGTTCATCGCGTTTGTGCGGACGACGTTGTAAATGACGCGTTTCGTCGCAAGACGGATCGCCTGTGCGACAGCCGCGTTCGTCTTATACGGAGCGAACTTGTCGGCTTTCCAATTGCCGTCGAAAGTATCCGTGCCCGCCATTACGCCGTCGACCGCCGACATCGCGCTTCCGCCCGTTACCCAGTCGGAAATGACGAGTCCGTCATAGCCCCATTCGTTGCGAAGTATTTCGGTCATCATCGCGTACGACGCACCGTTCCACTGCGTACCTATGCGAGTGAACGAGTTCATGGTCGCGCTCGCCTTGCCTACGGTGAACACTATTTCGAACGCGCGCAGATATATCTCTCTGCTTGCCTGCTCGTTCGACCATATGCCGCAGTTGACGCGGTTTGTTTCCATATCGTTGAGGGCGTAGTGCTTTGCATATGCAAGGCAGCCTTTCGACTCTATTCCGATACTCTCGTAAGCTTCGGTATAGCCTGCAAGATAAGGGTCCTCGGAAGGATACTCGAAGGCTCTGCCGCCGAACGGGCTGCGGTGCATATTGACGCCGGGTCCGTATATTCCGTTATAGCCGAGATAGAGCATATCTTCGCTCTTGTGCTCGCCCACTCTGCGCGCAATGTCCACGTCGTACGACGCCGCAAGTATGCCTGCGCAAGGATATGCGAGCCACGTCCAGCCCGTGCCGTTATCGCCTGCTATGGTGTCTTTGTTGGGCACCGCAAAGAATGCTTCTTCGCGCTTGGTGATACCGACGGGTCCGTTCTCCTGCTTCGAATCGGGAAGAGCGACCGACTTTGCGCCGTTTATGAGGTGATAGGAGTTAGCTACGATAAGCGCCTGTTCCTCGAAGCTCATCTGGTCGAGAAGCTGATTCCACATTCTCTCCCAATGTTCGACATAAGGAAGTCCGTCGTCGTAGACGAGCTTCAAAAGATCCTCGTCCGTCACCTTTTCGGGATAGAGCGGCGCATCCATAAACATATACGCCACGAGATCGCCGGCTTCCACGTCGGGAATACCGTTAGTCGAACCGCTTTTGAAAATCTTTTCGTCGGGAAGTTCGTACCCCGCCGCGTCTGGCGTTATATCGAAGTGAAGATCGTTCGCCATTTCCGCATTGAGCGAGAGTTTTGCGGGCGCGGTCGGATAGGTGTCCTTCCAATTGTTTCTCGAAAGATAGGTCACGCTATTGTCGCCGCGGTTTACATACTTATTTATATCTCCCGAGGAGAGCTGATTCGTAATCTCGTATCCCGTCTGCGTGGACTTCGAATAGGTCCTGAAGTCTTTCGCGAGATTGAACTTTTTCGCAAAGCCCGCTCCGAGAACCTTTTTGGTATCGATCTTGCCAGAAAGGAGCACGCTTTCGACTCCGCTCACGCCCTGAGCCGCAAGAATGTTGTTCGTCGCCTGGTGCGAGTCGGTCGCAACCGTGAGCCAATAGTCTCCGCTCTCGATTATATAGGTTTCTTCGCCGTTTGCGTCGTAAGTCTTAAACGATTCCTTCGGTACGGAAATCGTCACGGTCTCTTTGCCGCCCGGAGCGAGTACGCCCGTCTTTGCGTAGCCGGCAAGCTCGACCGCCGATTTTTCGATGTTGTTCTCCCTATCGTAATCGGTGTATGGCTTTTGGAGATAGACCTGCACGACCTCTCTTCCCGCAAACGTGCCCGTGTTTTCCACAGTCACGGTAACATCGTAGTTGTCGCCGTTTTCGACCGCGCCGAAGCCGTCGTATTTAAACGTAGTATAGGAAGTGCCGTAACCGAACGGGAAAGCGACTTCCCCGTTATAGCTCCAGCCGTCCGCCGAGTGTTTTGCACCGACCTTATCGGACGCGTTGCCGTTTCCGCGAACGGCGTCAAAGTAGCGCGTCTCGTAGTAGCGGTAGCCGATGTATATGGCCTCTTGATAGACCATGTACTTGCTCGCAAACGAGGTCGTACCGTGACTGCTGTTCAAATGATTGCTGTTTGCGTAAAGGTGGTTTCCGTCGTTCACGGACGCGGGCGCGGAGTTGTTGTCGTACGCCCATGTATCGGTAAGTCTGCCCGACGGAACAAGCGTATTGCCCTTCATGTCCTTGCCCTTGAGAAGATCGACAACGCCGTTCATGCCCGTAGAGCCCGGCTGTCCTATCCACATACAAGCGTCGATTTTGTCCATATACGGCTCGAAATCCTGCATCTGAAGCGGATTGCCCGTATTGAGAAGAACTATGACCTTTTTAAATCCGGCGCTCGTCACGTTTTTCAAAAGATCTTTTTCCTGAGCGCTTAGGCCCAGATATCCGCCGTTTGCCGACGTGTTTTCCTTTCCTCCCCTGTCGTTCGCACCGACATAATCGGTCGCGGACGTATAGTTGTAATGAAGGTCGGAATATTCGCCGCCGCTTCTCGCAAGCGTAACTACAGCCACGTCGCCGTACTCGGTAAACGAATTTTTGACCGCGTCGTTATAGACGCTCCAAGGCACTTCGTTTACATACCACTCGCGCCATTCCTTGCATATCGTCTTGTCCCAATCTATCATCTTATAGCTGCTTCCCGGACCGGAAAGATATAAGCTCCAAAGCGTGGGATTGACCGTAAAGCCGCGGCTCTCGAACGAATCGCGCATTGTGACGGTTGCCGATTTGTTCGACTTATAGTCGAACGTCCTGACATAGCCCGAGCCGGTGCCGCACTCGACGATATCGACGGAGGCGTGTCCGAGAAGACTGACTTTTTCGCTTCCCGCAAGCGGCAACGCACTGTCCTTGTTCCAAAGAAGGACCGCGCCTGCGGCTTCCGCTTCTTCTATCATCGCCGTGTCCTCTTTATAGAGGTTCTCGCCGTTAAGCTCGAAGTTGTAGCTCGTCTTATAAAAGTCCGTAACTTCGGCGTTGGGGTCGTTCACCGTCTCGAAGTTGCTCGTTCCGAACATCATATTGATGGCAGCCGAAGCAAGATTGATCGCAACGCACGAAAGTATGACGCTCGCCGCGAATAAAACTCCGAGCACGCTTGTAAGCACTATCCAAAGTATTTTGGAAAATAGCGGTTTTTTAACCAAAGAATTCAATTTCATTGTATAACAATGCCCTCCTGTTCCGAAAACACTTTTGCAAGTGTTTTGAAGTTTAAAATCGATTTGAAAGTATAGTCGCTTGACAGATGTGCAGCAGGCGGCAAGCCGACGAAGGGAGTGTACTATTTCGTACATGACCGAGGAGGCTTGACGCACGCAGCGCATATGTCAGGATGAATATACCTTAAAACTAAAAGTCTATAATCTCGTAGTACGCCATCTTCTCCGTCTTGTCCGTAGAAAACAAAAGCGGATATTCCCTGTGCATGGCGGTATTATGGGCATTGTTAAGGTCGGCTACTCCCCACGTAGTGACGCCGCTCACTATGCCCGCGCCCTCCTTCCAAGGGGTCGCGTACTTACGGCAAATGTCGAATATAGCGCCGAACATTTCGGCTTGAGCGGATTCCACTTCCAAAGGCAGTCTGTCGAACTCCTGCTTGTCGTCCTTGCTCGCATATACGCATATGTCGAGCTCGGTTATTTGCACGTCCACGCCGAGCTCCGTAAACGCCTTTACGGAATCCTCGAAGTCCTTTAAAAACTTCTGCTTGTCTTTCGTGTAATTCGGGAGTCTGTAGTGCGCCTGCATACCCACTCCGTCTATGGCTATCCCCTCCCGTTGAAGCATTTTGACGAGCCTTACGCACGCCTCGCGCTTATACGGATTATTCAAAGAATAGTCGTTGTAGTAAAGATCGATATTTTCGAGACCGAGCTCCTTTCTCGTCTCGTCCGCAGATCTGAACGCCTGCTTTATAAAGTCCTCGCCGCAAAGTTCATACCAATCGATCGCCGTATTCGAAGCCGTGCTTACGACTTCGCCCGTTCCCGTGCGCCAGATCTCGCCTCTTTCGAGTTGGTCTTGCGTCACAGTGTTTTTAAGCGCCTCGTTTACGACGTCCCACGCATAGATATCTCCGCCGAAATGCGTCATCGTCTCTTTGATGTGGGAATCTATGACGTCAAGCGCGGTCTGTTTGTCCGTCACTTTCGCGGGCAGCCACGAAGGCAGCGACTTATACCACAGAAGACAATGTCCGCGTACGGATGTGTCGTGTTCCTTCGCCCAAGCGACGAGCGCGTCGGCAGTCGTATAATCCGGCTGTCCTTCCGTCTTTTCCAACAGTCTCCACTTCATGTCGTTTTCCGCGGTTATGCTGTTAAAGTGCGGCAGAATGTCCTCGTAGCGTTCGAGACTGTAAGTCATGACGGCGGCGCCGACGGGAAAGAGACCAGCGTATTTATCGCGAAGCCACTTCCCGCCCGCCGCCGAGGGCTCGGGAGCGCACCCGACCGACGGCAACAGGCACAAGACGAGCGCCGCCAGCACGGATACAACTGTTTTTATTTTACCCCTAAAACCCATTTTCACGACCTATAGTTCCTTTATTGTAAAATTTGTTTGAAATGTTGTTATTACGCTTCGGTAACTTCGGTGAATACGATGTTCGATATGGTAATCTTGACAGCCTGCTCTATTTTAGCCGTAGGCAAGAACTGTATCGCAAGAGGGTTGCTCCCAGCAACATATTTGAACGTGCCCGTGACTGTCGTTTCTCCGTTGTCGCCTGCCGTCTTGGTAACATTCGTTCCGCCGGTAACCGAGAGTGCATCGATAAGGTTCGCTTCCGCCTCCGTCTCCGTCTTTACAACGAACGAGAAGGTGTATGTCTTACTTTCGGTTTGCTTGCAAGGAAGATAACGAAGCATATATGCCGCATTTTCCATAGCCGTACAATTTACGGTTATGACGCCCTCTTCATACTTGGGCGCAGGATCGAAATGCGTCGTTACTTTACCGTCGCCGACATAGTAGTACCATACGCCGGGATCTGCCTTGACTGCCGAATTGAGACCTTCTTTGATTTCGTAGGTAGTAGGTATAACGGCTTCTTCGACTACAACGTCCTTAACCGTCATGGTTACATCGCCGTCCGCAGCAGGCGCGAAGCGAAGCAATATGACTCTGTATTCGTTTTGCTTATGCCAACCGGTCGTCGCGGTAAACGAAACTTCGGTTTCGGTATTTGCCGCAATCTCTTTAGACTGATCGCTGCCGCCGTGGCACTGAATCTTGTATTTTCCCGCCACGCTTACGGTAAGTTTGAACGATATCGTGTACTTAGTATCATTCGAGAAGTTGGGAACGTATCTTAACTGTATGTCGTTTTCCGCAGTGAAGTCCGTTGCTTTCGCGCCCGTTACATTAAGGGTCACAACTCCGTTGTTATAACCGGATGTTTCCGCATTTACGGTCGCCTTGGGGTCTTGAGACTGAATTCCTCTCAAGTTGTAGTACCAAACTTCTCTGTTTCCTTCCGCGTCGCCCAAGCCTCCGTTTGCCAATGCGTACTCTTCGTCCGCCGTCCACTTCGCATGGAGCTTAACGTCCGACGTAGGAACATAGTTTTCCGCGTCGATTGCGCTTCCTGTAAACTGCTCATTATCATACCAGCCTGCAAGCGTAAAGCCCTTGCGAGCAGGCGCAGGAAGAACAGCCTTATCGCCTTCCGTTACCTTCTTTGCTTCCGCAGTTTTATTGCCGTGGTGAAGATCGAACGAAACCGTATACTGCGCGAGCCACTTTGCGTAAATCGTCATGGTTGCCGACGGCGTGTAAGGAGACGCGAGTGCCTCACCCGTAAACTGCTCGTTTGCAAACCAGCCGCCGAATACGAAGCCTTCCTTGGCAGGCGTAGCAAGGGTTATGCTTCCGCCTGCTTCGACGGTCTGCGCTTCGACTGCGCTGCCGCCCTTCGAATCGAACGTGATCGTATAAACTTCGGCTTCGTCCTCTATCCACTTGGCATAGAGGGTCATGCTTGCCGTCGGCGTAAGCGGAGCGGTGACTGCCGTGCCCTCGCACAACTCGTTGTCAAACCAGCCGAGGAAAGTAAATCCATTCTTTGTCGGAGTGGGAAGAGTCGCTATGCTTTCTTCCTCCTTAACGGTAGCCGCGGGAACGTCCGAACCGCCCTTCGAATCGTAAGTGATCGTGTATGTCTCGGGAAGCTTTTCGACAAACGATATGTCGGTAACCGTCATGGTTATGGGAGCTTCCTTGTCGGTTGCCGTAACCTGAATGATAAACGGCATATCTTTTGTCACAACGAAGTCCCATGTGATTTCGGCTGTTTCTTCGGCAGCCAATTCCTTGGCTACAAACATACCTTCTTTAGTTTGGTTGCTGTTAAGCGCCGACACAACAACTCCCGAAGCGTCAAGCTTTACGGTATAAGTAGCGCGAACTTTCGTACCGAGTGCAAATCTGGGTTGCATACGCAAATGATAAGTCGTACTTTCTCCCGTTGCGCCCGTTTGCGAGTGCATACCGAATGTAATCGTTCCGTTATTCATCGTTGCGGTTTTGATATCGGCATCACCTGTGCTCGGATTTACAAGCCAATACCAACGCCCTGCGTCCATACAAGTTTCCGACGATGTACCGCGTACTATTTCATATTCAGCCGGAATTTCGTAACTCGGTATATCGGGTACTTCTTCCCCGCCTTCGTCGCCCGCTTCATACTCTTTGACGACAATGTTCGTAAGCTTCATCGAAACTTTCTCGGGAATTTCGCCCGTTACTTTGTTAATATTCACATGGAACGGTTCTTTATCGTTTACGTTACCGACATATGTAATATTCTTAGGCTGATTTTCTATAATACTCGTATACGATGTGCCGCCGAAAGTATTCGCCGTGCCGTAGCCTATCGAACCGTTTACGTTCGTCTCGATAGTGAACTTAACCGTGTACTTCGTCTCGAGCTCGAATTCGGGCTGATAACGGAAGTAGAAGCGCTTGCCGCCCGTAGGATCGGAGAACTTGTCGAGTTCTACGCTAAGCGTTTCGTTGCCGTAAGCGGGAACGTCGGAGAAGTTGTAGTCCGTACCCATCGCGCCGTCCGCATGGTAGTACCACTTGCCCGGATTCGCAACGACGTTTGCGTTCGTCTCTTTCATGAGCGCGTAGTAGTCGTCGGGAATAGAGGGGCAAAGAACGGTAATAACGCAGCTGTCTTTTGCGAGACCGCGCTGTGCGGTTATCGTGACGGTTGCCGTCTGAGCCTGAGGTTTCACAAGCGTGACCACGCCGCCGTTTACCGTCGCAACGCTCGTGTCCGAGGACGACCAGGTAAGCGTGCCGCCGTCCGAAGCCGTCGCCGAGAGCGTAAACGTCTTGTTCTCGCCGAGTTCGTCATAATTGACTTCCTTCGTCTTTTCGGTCATCGTAACCGTTCTGTCCTTTACCGTGACGGTGCAGGTCGCCGAAGCGCCTTCGACGGAAGCGGTTATGGTTGCGGTGCCTACGCCCACGCCCGTAACCGTGCCGCGTCTTACCGTAGCGACCTTGTCGTCACTCGAGCTCCACTCGACGTCGAGATCGGGATCGGAAAGCGTCGCTTCGATTTTGAACGTATCGCCCGCATAGATATCTTCGTTCGTCTTGTCGAAAGAGATACTGTTGCCGCCGCAAGCGATAAGCAGCGTGCTCATAGCTAAGGCAGCCATTACAAGAGCCACGACAATCGCGAAACTCGATTTTGCCTTTCTGCTTTTCTTAGTCATTTTCTGACCTCCTTAAAATATAATCGTATCAAAAGCGTTTCCGCTTTTTAGCCGTGATTTATGAGTTTTTCGGTTCTGCGTTGTTGCGGCGTATGTTCCTTATGAGGAAGAACGTCATTACGCCGATACCCGCCGCAAGAACAACCTCTATGAGGACTATATAGACGACCCAGGTGTGGTTATATTTGAATCCGCCCGAAGAAAGCGACGTGTCCGCGTCGGGGTCGTACGCACTGTAGACGCTGTTCGTGTCGGAAAGCGTCCACAACACGTCGTGAGCGACGTTTTGCGCAAGCGTCACGAACACGGAATTGTCCGCATACTGCGAATCGCTGAACATCTTTTGAGCGTCTGCGTTGTTGAGCCAGGTGCTGTTACCTGCCCAGATGCCCTTGTATACGGGCATATAATCGGCGTGTCCCGTATCCACCCAGTCGGTAACAATACTGCCGTTAAAGCCCCATTCGCCCTTTATGAGATCGGTGCAAAGCGCTCTGCTCGCGCCGACCCAGGTCGCGCCTATTCTGTTCATGCTCGACATGAGGGCGTTTGCTCCGCCTTCTTTTACCGCTATCTCGAAAGGTTTGAGATAGATTTCGCGGAAGGTCTGCTCGGTCATAAACGTATACAATCCTTCGCGAAGCGACTCGCTGTCGTTTGCGACAAAGTGCTTGATGTAGCAGTAAAGTCCCGCGTTCTTCGCGCCGCGCACCGTCTCAGCCGTGAACTTTCCGGAAAGAAGAGCGTCCTCGCTGTAGTACTCGGCATTTCTTCCCGCATAAGGATTGCGGTGAATGTTTGCCGCAGGTCCGTACCAGCCGCGGATACCGAGGTTTCTGCCGTCGGCGGTCTTTGCGTTTCTCGCCTCCTTGCCGACGCTGAGCCCTATCGCATATGCAAGGTCTGTATTGAAGGTCTGCGCGACAAGCGTCTCGCTCGGGTACGAAATGAACTCGTTCGTGGTGCTGCTCGTGACGCGGGTGTTGAGTCCCAAAGGTCCGTCGAGATCGACGAATTCGGGCTTGCCTATGCTGTCGAGCTTAGCCGTCTTGAAGTAGCCGTTTCTGATGAGCTCGAACATCTCGCTCTTCGAAAGCTGTGACAAAAGCGAATCCCAAAGCGGATCGTCATAGCCGTCCACGTCCTCGAGGTCCTCTACGGTGTAGGTCGGAATATTAGAGGTGAGCGGCATATCGACGTCCGAAAAGCCCGTTTTTGCAAGCTGCTCGGCAGTCGGCGCCTGAGCCGAAGCGACGGCATAGCCTGCTTCGCTTCTCGATCTGACCGTCTTTGCCTTCGGGAAAGTTTCGGCAAAGTTTGCTCTCGTCATGTACTTTACGGGCGTGGTCTCCTTGCTTCCGTCGATGGGATAGCCGTCGAGAGTATCCTCTCCCGTGAAGCGGTTTTCGACGGCATTGCCCGTCTTTTCGTCGTTTTCGTAATGATAGCCGCCCTCGGGCGCTACGAATTCGAACGCGCTCTTCTCGCCGCCTGCCATATTGCCCGCCTCGTGAGAATTCTTCATAAGGCGCAGGAAATACGATCCGCCGTCGAGCTCATAGCCCGTCTTGTCGTTCTTGTTGTCGTCGTAGCAATCATAAGAAGCCATGCCGCGTGCCGTAAGCTCGAGCTTGACCTGCTTGGTCTCGCCGGGTTCGATAACGTCGGTCTTGGCAAAGTCTCCGAGAACGACCGACGACTTTTCGATACCGCCCCTTATATACGGCGCCGAATAGTAAAGCTGCACAACTTCCTTGCCCGCGCGGCTTCCTGTGTTTTTCACGTTTACGTAAATTTCGATCTTGTCGTTCATGCCGAGAGTAAGAGAAGCGGCATTGAGGTTTACGGGCTTATCGTTTACGAGCATTGCCTCTACGTCCCATTCGAAATCCGTATAGGAAAGTCCGTAGCCGAAGGGGAACTGTACGGTCTCGTCAAAGTCTATATATCCCTCGGCAGCCGCCGTCTCGTAATAGCGGTAGCCTACGTAAATGCCCTCGTGATAGTCGACGTATGCGTCGTAATAGCCCTTGCTGTAACTGTTCGACGTGGAAAGACCGGTGTACTTCGTCGCGCCGCCGTAACCCGAGTTCACCGAGGACGGTGCGCTCGAAATGTCGTAAGCGTAGGTGTCCGCCGTTCTGCCCGAGGGCGAAACCGCTCTGCCTTCGGCGTCTTTGCCGCCCAAAATGTCGACGAGAGCGTTCACGCCCGTAAGACCCGTAAGACCTACGAGAAGAGCCGCGTCTATATCAGGATCGTCGAGAAAGCCGAGTTCCATGGTGTTGCTCGTGTTGAGCACGACAATGACCTTGTCGCAAGCCTTTTTCGCAGCCGCGATCATCTCTTCCTCTTCTGTCGAGATCTGCAGATAGGAGCGCGTAGAGTCGCGAACCGTACTGTTCGAGCCGTTGGTCTGGATCTGCTTCGTCTGCTCGAAGCGAAGATCCGCCGCCTCGCCGCCCGTCCTGCCTATGACCACGAGAGCGACCGACGAAAACGCGCGCGCTTCGTCTATTATTGCCTGCGTATAATAGGACGCGTCGGGCTCGTGAAGCACAAACTTCTTGGTCGTGCCGACGTCCACGTCTCCGCGGTATTCGTTCCAATCGTTTTTGCCCCAATTGCGGCTTCCGATAGTCGTCGCGGAATAAAAATTCTTATACATATCGTAAAGAGTCTTGTTGTACTCTATGCCGGCCTCTTCGAGCGCGGGGAAAAGCTTTACCTTTTCGAGCGCGGTGTTGGAAAAGCCCGAACCGAAAGTGCTCGTCATCCAGTCGTAAGCCGCCCAGCCGAACACGTTTATTTTTTTGAGCTCGTCTTCCTTTAAGGGAAGCGCACCGGACTCGTTCTTCAAAAGAACCGTACCCTCTTCGACTATGTCCTCGCAAAGCTGCGAACCGTCGCTCAATGTTTTGGGATCGACTTCCGCCTTACCCACGCCGTAAAGGAACAGGCTTATCGTGCTCGCGAAAACGGACGACAGCACGATAAGAGCCACCATTACTATTGCGATGAGCGCCATGAACGGCACGTTCAGTGCAATAAGCGCATTGTTGGACATTCTTTTCTGTTCTTTCATTGTCCCTCCTGACTAATCGGGCATCGTTGCCGCCCGTGATCATGACAAATAGGCAATTTCCTATTTTTGTACTCTAAGTATAACAGAAATATTTCGGAATGTGAATTGCAAAATATTTATAATAACATTGCATTTTTTACACCAAAGGCGGAAAAAAACCATATTTTTTCCACAATCGGCCGTTTTATGTCCTCGGATATTTCTTGCATAAACTGCGGAAAGCGCAGCAAACTATATACGGTATGAAGGTATTAAGACTGCTTTTATGTATGGTTTTTGCTTTCGGCACGGCGACTTATCTACCCTCTTCGCGCGTTTCGCACGAATCGCACGTCGACGCGGCGATGACCGAGCTCGCCGAATTTTCGTCCGCCGGCGAAATCCCGCACTTTTTCACGCACGCGCTCGTCGCCTATCCGAAGCTCGGATTCGATACGGCGAACCATATGAGAACGAACTATGACAACGACTGTCTGACCGTAGCCGAGTTTCGCTCGATACTCTTTTCTCTTTACGAAAGGGGCTATGCTCTTGTGGATATAAAGTCCACCTATACGGAAAACGGCTCTGCCGCAAAGCGCAGAGCCTTCCCTTTCCCGAAAGACAAGAAACCGTTTGTCTTGAGCTTCGACGACATAAACTATTACGTCAAAAAGATGAACAGAGGCATGAACGACCGTCTCGACGTAGACGAAAGCGGTCGGCTTTTTACATATACTCAAAACGCCGCAAAACAGATAGACTACGACAACGAAGTGGTAACCGTGCTCGAAAACTTTATCGCGGAGCACCCGGATTTTTCCTATAACGGGGCGCGCGGCGTACTGTGTCTTACGGGATTCGACGGAGTGCTCGGCTACCGCACCGACCGAGACAGCCCCACTCGAGACAGGGATACCGCTTCGGCAAAACGCGTCGTCGCCGAGCTAAGGCGGCGCGGCTGGCGGTTCGCCTGCCACTCCTACGGACACTATCACATGAAAAAGCTTTCGCCCGAGCGCTTTGCTCAGGACACGGAAAAATGGCTCAATGAGGTCAGACCCATAGTCGGCGAAACCGACATATACGTATATCCTTACGGAGAATGGGAGACCTCGGGAGAAAAGCACGAGCACCTTAAGCAAAGCGGCTTCCGTCTGTTTTGCGGAGTGGGGGCAAAGGATTATTACGCCCGAATGAACGCAGATACTTTATTCTGGGACAGAAAACCGCTCGACGGCTATTCTCTCAGAAATTTTAAAGACGCGTACGCTCCGTACTTCGACGCGTCGGAGTTTTACGACGCGTCCCGTCCCACCGCGTTTACCGAGAACAACCGAAAAACCGAATAATTTTAAAGCCGTGCCCTCGCGCGGCTTTTCGCATATTTGTACAATACCGCCAAAAAAGATACACGACGCATATATTTGACATAAATATAATATAAGTGATATAATTAACTCTGCAAATTTTCTATTTGAAGGAGATTTTTTTATGTCCGAAAAAGACAAAAAAGGCACTCCGCCTTCGAAATCGACGGCAGGCGCGGCGAAAACCGCACCCGCAAATAAGACTACGTCGACAAGTTCGAATACCGCGAAAAGTGCGACGGCAAAGCCCGCGGCAAGAAACGCGGCCGCAAGCACGGGCGCAAAGACGGCTCCCGCGGCAAAACCCGGCGCAACTCCCTCCTCCTCGAGAACCTCTGCGACGGGAGCAAGACCTTCGGCAACCGCAACGTCGCCCAAGCCCGCGTCAAGCACGGCGACAAGACCTGCGGCAAGTACGACGGCGGCAAGAACCGCGGCGACGAGCACGGGCGCAAAGACGGCTCCCGCGGCAAAACCCGGCGCAACTCCCTCCTCCTCGAGAACCTCTGCGACGGGAGCAAGACCTTCGGCAACCGCAACGTCGCCCAAGCCTGCGGCAAGTACGGCGACAAGACCTGCGGCAAGTACGACGGCGGCAAGAACCGCGGCAAAAGCGGCTCCCGTTTCGACTGCGACCGACCGCGCAACCAAAACCGCGGCTGTTTCCTCGGGCAACAAAAACTCGGGCAAAGCCGCGAAGCAAACTCCCGTACGTACAAAAAACGAAGGAGGCGCAGGCACCGCCGTACTCGATTTCGTCAAGTCGAGAAACGGCATAATCACGATTGCCGTCGCGGCATTCGTCATCATCCTTGCCCTCGTGCTCGGTCTTTCCTTGGGACTCGGCAGCTGTGCGGGCTCGAACGACATCTTTGTCAACCGATATAGCAATAAGACCCTTGTCGGATATTCGAGCGAAGTCATAGGCACGACCGAAAGACATAAGCCTGTCGCCGAAATGAGCAACGGCGGTCTTCCCGCCTATCCCGAGTACGGAAAAACTCTCTCTTCCGTAATAGGTGCCGATGCCGAAAAAGTGGCGGCAAGAAACGCACTCATAGCCGAGGCGAGCTATCTCTCCGCCACGGGCACATGGAACGGCGGCGGCGGACAGTACACCTGGATGGACAGCGAAGGCAGGCTCTACAGCGGCTCGGTCACCGCACCCGTCGAGACGGTTGACAAGGACGGCAACCACCGTCAGCTCTATAAGCATACGGCTTCCGTCGGACTTTACGGCGGCGACGTCTCCGACGACGAACCCGGCATAATAAAACGAGTCACCATGCGTCCGCGCACATACTCCCGCGGCTACGGCATAACCGGCGTTTACGCTCCCGCAGGCGAAGTCATTAAGATCCAATTGAGCCAAGAGGACATGGAAGCGACGGGCGGTCTTAAATTCCATATAGGTCAGGCGCTCTACAACGGCAAAGCGAACAACATCTGGACGGCGAAAAACCAGATGCAGCGCTTCCCCATTCTCCTGAATACCCTTACGGTGAATAAAAATACGGCAACGCTCGAAAACGGAGTATACACCGCGTATATCGGCTCGTTTATCGGCGGACCCATATATATAGTAAACAATTCGCACGAATACACCGTCACGATTTCCGGCGGCGTGAGATATTCGCACTTCATACTCGGATACACAACGCCCGAGGAGTTCGAGGAAAACGCCGGCTCGTCGGCGCCGTATTTCGACCTCGAAGTATGGCAGGACGGCGTGCTCCATTCGGGACCCAAAGCAGGCTCCGCAGGTCTTACATACGACGATCTGTATAAGGCTGCCATCCTTTGGGAAAAGGTCTCCCTCGTCACGACGCAGGGCAGCACGCAAGGCATCGTCTTTTTGTACGATCCTTTCGTTGCGGCGGGCGCGGCGGTCGCCTTCCCCGGGCAAGGCTCGGTCAACTGTCCTATGGGCTGGATGAGAAACTCCTTAAACTACAAAACGATAGTAAAATCGGGCGCATGGGGCAACTTCCATGAATATCACCACAACTTCCAGGGCTACGGCGTAGGCAACGGCGGCGAGGTCACGAACAACGGCATGACGCTCGTGTCTTACGCTCTGTTTACGAAGATTTCGTCCGCAAGAAGCATTTCGGGCTACGGAGCGGCCGGGCTCGGCGGTTGGAACCGCTACACGAGCGCGACCTGGGCGCTCGACCAGATACTCGAAAGCAAGTACGAAAACGGTCGTCAAGGTCTCGCCCTTTACGCGACTCTTCTCCACAACTTCGGACCCGACGCATATATCCAATCGAAGCTCAGACAGCAATACCAGAAATACGGTCAGACCTATTCCGGCTATCTCAGGGCATGGCAGGACATCACGCATAACGACATGACGTATTTCTTCAAAAACCTTCTCGGCGGAATAACCGAAGAAGTCGCGGCGCAATACAGAAATCCGGAATACTCGACGTTCGTCCCCGTTTCCTCCGTATACCAAACGGGAAGAAGCTATATGTACGACGGCGAAAAGAAATACATAACCACTATGCAGCCGTACGTCATTCCCTACGGACAGGACTTTACCGTCGATCTTTCGAGATACAACGCGCCGAGCGGACAGTACGCGAGCGGCAGCGTCGTGCTCCCCGACGAATTCGAATACACCGTCAAGGAGAGCGAAATCAAACAGCCCGAGCACGGCACTCTTAAGGCAATAGGCGAAAATATGTATACGTTTACTCCCGACGAGAACATGACGTCGGGAAAGATAATAATTCCGCTCGAGATAAAGCACAAGACGGATTCGTCGTTCAAAGTGGACGACGTCGATCTCGTACTCGAATTCGAGCAGACGCACGAGACGAAAAAAACCGTGCTTACGAGAACAAACTACACTTACGACTCGGACAATATGTATACCGACGCGGAAGAAGCGTTCAACGCGAATTACGCGAACTACAAAAACAAAGAGGAAGTCGACCACAAAAACCCGACGCAGAACTGCAATACCGATATATGGTATTATCCCGACACGCAGGACTCTCACGACAAGTACCCTAATGCGCCCGACGAATTTTTCGTGCCGCAAAACACCGTCGCAGAAGTACGCGGAAAGCTGTATATCGAAGAAGAAGGCGACTATCGAATCTATCTGCGCGGCAGAATGAATTGCGCGCTCTACTACTCTACCGACGGAGGAGAGACTTACACGCTCGGGGCGAAGATAAACGACACGACGTTGCCGAGCAACAGCCATCTTTTCAGAGACAACGTCTACGTCGACCTTATGAACCTGCCGGAGCGAAGCTGGGTCTACTTTAAGTCCGTGCTTATAGTTCAGTCCTCGCCCATGGTAAGCTATATCGGTCTCGGAATGGAAAAGTGGACTAAGCCGATGTTCACTATGCAAGAAGACGACAAGGGCAATACTCACTACTACAACTATCTCGGCATAGAGGTGACGGAAGAGGAAGCGAACAACGCACAACCCATTCCGCCGACGCTAAAGACTCAGCCGTACGTAAACGCCTACAGAGATACCTACGAATTCCAAACCGACGACTTCGAAACCGATTACTTCTACACCAAGAAGTATACGTACAGTTATGCGGACAACGTATGGCAAAACAAGGATCAGACCCTTTTAAAGGACGGCTGTAAATATTCGCAAGGTCCGAGCGGTTGGGGCGGAAGCGGTAAAGGCACCGCCATCGAAAACGTGGCGGACGGCGACAGAAATACCTGGATCCACACGAGCGGCGGCGTTTCGGAAAGCAGTCCTCTCATCATCGCAATGGATATGGGCGAAGCTAAAACCGTAAACAGGATAAACCTCTTCAGTCAGCACAGACCGAACGGCGACTGGAAAGTTCCCACGGCGTTCAAGCTCCTCGGCAGTCTCGACGGCAACGAGTTCTTCACGGTGGGCGACTTCTCGCAAGTGCCCCATAACGGCGCGAATATTACGATGGACTTCGAGGAAGCTACTTTCCGTTACTACCGGCTTATAATAACAGGCTCGTACAGCACCCACATAATAATAAGCGAAATAGAGCTTTGGAAAGTCTTCGAAATAAACGGCGGCAATCTCCTTTCTCCCGACGACGAGACGTTCACCTTTAAGGGCAATTGGTCTACCGAATCGGCAAACGCGACCTTCGGACACGTCTATACGGGAAAAAAGAACGCGACCGTAACATTCGAATTTACGGGCACGCGTCTTGCCGTTCTTGCGTCGAAACACTTCGACAGAAATATAGAAGTCCGTATAGACGGCAAAAAGATCGAATCGATCGCTCTCATACCGTTCGAAAATCTTACGACCGATTTCGGATGTACCTATATCTCCCCCGTGCTCGACATAGGCAAACACAAAGTTGAAATAAAATGTAAGGGCGACGCCAACATCGATTCCTTTGTGTTCTTCGGCTGATAAACGAACTATCCCCGATAATAAAACGGCTTGACATTGTATCCGCAATCGTCAAGCCGTTTTGTTTGCAATAAATATTTATTTACTTCTTTTTTATAGTTACGGTCTTTATAACGACCGGGGTTTTGGGCACGTCGCCGTAACCGTACGGAAGCGTATGCGTCGGCACCTTGCCGATAGCCACCGCGGTATTTATGCTCTCATCGTCGACGCACTCGCCGAATGCCGCATATTCGCCGTCGAGAAAAGGCGTGTCCGCCACACAGATAAAGAACTGCGAAGTCGCGCTGTCCTTTAAGGGCGTGCGCGCCATAGATATGACGCCCTTCTTGTGCTTAAGAGGATTATGGACGCCGTTGCTTTCGAATTCGCCCTTGATCGGCTCAAGCTCGGGCGCGGGATGAAGCGACGAAGCTCCCGCCGTAAAGCCTCCGCCCTGGATCATAAACCCGTCTATTACGCGGTGAAAGCACAGTCCGTCGTAATATTTCTTTTCGGCAAGCTCCGTAAAGTTTTTGACCGATATGGGCGCAACGTCCTCGCGAAGCTTGAGGCGCATTTTGCGTCCGTCTTCGAGCAGTATTTCCGCAAATATTTCTGCCATTATATATCTCCTTTTTTTTGCGCGAAGCCGCGCATACTTTCCCATTATTCTATCACAAGCAAAGCGTTTTGTCGAGCGAATGGGAGAGGTTTGCCGCGTTTTCTATTCGCCGTCGGAAGATAAATGCGCAAGAGCGCGCACACACGCATTGTCGTCCTTGTCCGCTCCCATGCGGTAATAGCCTTCCGCCGCCGATCTGTTGCCCGCCTCCTCCGCCATTTTGCCGAGATTGAACATCGCGGGGGTATAGCCCTTATTTGCCGCCGACGAAAAAGCGTCGCGCGCGCCCACGGCGTCGCCCTCGCTTCTCAGCATACAGCCGTAATTGTACATACCCGTTTCGTCGCCCGAATCCGCCGCACGCTTAAATTGGGTCTTTGCCCTTTCCCTGTCGCCCTTTGTTCCGTACAGAACGCCGAGCGCGACCATTGCCGCCGTGCTGCCGTTTTTCGCCGCGCGCTCGTACCACAGGACAGCTTTGTCGATATTCTTTTCTCCCGCCGCGCCGTTTTCGAAAAACGTCGCGTATGCGTATTGCGCGCTCGCCTGTCCGCCCTTTGCCGCACGCTCGTAACAGCTTCTCGCACGCTTAATGTCGGGCTCGCAGCCCACGCCCTTTTCATAGCAATAGCCGAGATTGTACAGCGCGCCGAGATGTTCGCGTCTTGCGGCTTCGGAAAAATACTCAAACGCCGCCTTCTCGTCGCGTCCGACGCCGTCGCCGCGCAGACTGAACACTCCGAGGTTGTACAGCGCACGCACGCTTCCCGCCTTTGCCGCCTTTTTGTAATATCCTGCGGCACGGGCGGAACTTCTTCTGTCCCCCGTGTCACAGGCAAGACCGCGTTCGTATAGGCGTTCGGCTTCGGGCTCGCAGGAGTAGAGCTTTCCTTCGATCCTCGCATAAGCCTTTGCGGCACGGGTCGAGCCCGCCTCTTTGGCAAGGGCATTGTATTGCCTTGCAAGGGGCAGATCGACGCTTGCTCCGATACCCGTTTCCAAGCACCATGCGACATTGCACGCGCCGTCGGTATCTCCGCCGTCCGCCGCCGCCTTATAGAGCTCGAATGCGCGCTTTAGATCACGCGGCACTCCCTGCGCGTTTTCATAGCAATAGCCGAGATTGTTCATCGCTCGCACGTTTCCCGCCTTTGCCGCTTTATCGTACCAAAGCACGGCTTTTTTTATGTCCTTACCGACTCCCACGCCGTTGAAATAACAATAGCCGAGATTGCACTGCGCCTTTGCGTTTCCGCGCTCGGACGCCGACACGTACAGCGCGACGGCCTTTGCGTAGTTTTTCTTTATCCCGTCTCCGTATTCATAGCACACGCCGAGATTGAGCATCGCCTCGTCGCTGCCTTCGTCTGCGGCTTTCGTGTAATAATACACGGCTTTCGACTTGTCTTTCTTTTTTCCGTTTCTGCCGTATTCGTAATCGAGCGCGAGCGCATAATTCGCTTCGCCGCCGCGCTTGCTTTCCTCTCTTTTGCCGACGAATCCGAAAACCGCGTCCGCCTCGCCCTTCTCGCTGCGTTCGGTGTCGGTGTTGGAAGTCGGTTTCTCCTCGGCTTTCCCAAGCCCCGAAAGCCGCTTTTCATATTCGGCTTTTTCCGCCTTGAGACGCTCTATCTCCGCCGCCATTTCCGCGGCTTCGCGGGCGCGTTCCGCTTCGCGGTACTTTTCGGGGCTGCCCGCCCGACTAAGCCTGTCGAGCTTTTCTCCGAGCTGAAGCGCAAGCTTATCGAGCATATCCGACGGCGTAGGGTACGCGTCTATGTACTGACATCCGTCGAAATACTCGGCGTACTTTCCCGCCTTGCTTTCGGTCGCTCGATCTATTTCCTGTATTCTGAATTCCGCGTTGGGCTTTTTCAGCCGATCGGCTTCCCCGATTTCATAGAGGACATAGTTTTCGCTCGACGTGTCGAAAGCGGAATACGAGGATATGAGCAAAAACAGCTTCGTCGAATCTATCGCCGCCGTAAGCGCGCGTTCGAACTTCTCTCCTATCTCGAGGTCCTCGAGATTGCGCTCCGAGATAAAACAGGAAATGCCCTCGGCTTCGAGCCTTGCGACGACCGTTTCGGCAATCGCTCCGTCGCTCGAGCGGTGACAGACAAACACGTCCTGCCCGCCGTGGTGGTACCGTGCCGCGCGCTCTATCTGTCTGTCGGCTCTGTCCGTATATTCGAGTCGGGCAAGCTCGTCGCTCACGTTTATCTCGACGAACCGCCTTATCACGCTGCGCTCGTTCTCTTTGGCATAGCGTATAACATTGTTCATGACAAGCTCGAGCGCGTGCTCGTTCGGCGCAAGATTTTTTTCGTCGGTCAGAAACTCGAGATACTTATTGCGTTTTCCGCTCTTTTTGAGCGCAAGCGCATAAAAATACTTTGCCTCGAAATCGTAGCCGCTGATGTTGAGGATCTCGTCGGCAATGTATTTCATCTCCTCGAAATCGTGATAGCGCGCGTTTACGCACTCGTAAAGCCGCTCGCGCAGGTTTTTGATTCCGTCCGCATTGCCCTTGCCCGCTTTTTCGGCAAAGCGCAGATAGTTTACGCTGTCGCAGTACGGACAAATTATCTTATCCGCGTCGCCGGAAGGCAGTCTCGCCCCGCAATATGTACATCTCAGTGTCTTTGTTTCCATGATTAAAGTATATCGCAAAACGCTTCGAAAGTCAAGAAACGCCGAGTAAAGCAAGCCAACTTTAACCGAATTATAAGACTTTTAATGCGTTTTTAATGTTGCGCTTACAGACCCTAACGGCTGACGCGGACGCTTTTTCGTCACTCCCCGATTCACGGCGGATATATGAATTTTTTTGTCTTTGCGTGCAAATCCTTGATTTACTTACGATATTGTGGTAAACTAAAATAAATAAATTCTTTCGGAGGTATCATACGTTGCCCGTAATAATTTCGACATTCGCCGAAGAGCTCGGCTCGGTGTGGGAACAGATAGTTACGTTCTTCACGGGAGCGGGCTGGATCGTCGTCGAAGCTCTCGCCGCGCTCGTCATCGGCATAATAGTCATTCGCATCGTTCACGCGCTTCTTAGGAAAATTCTCTTAAAGCGCACGATGGACAACACAATCGCCAACTTCGTGCTCACCGTCGTTCGGTTCGCCCTGTGGCTGCTGCTCTTCTTCATAATAGCGTCCATAATAAAAATTCCGCTCACTCCGCTTGTGACGGCTCTCGGCTCGATCGCTCTTGCCGTCGGTCTTGCGCTCAAGGATTCGCTCACGAATCTCGCAAACGGCGTGCTCCTCATTGCGCAAAAACCGTTCGCCGAAGGACAGTATGTCGACATAGACGGCGTGGAAGGCACGGTAAAGTCCATAGGGCTTTTGACGACCGAGCTGATTTCGCCGGACAATAAAAAAATCGTCGTCCCGAACTCCAAGATAACGTCGGCTTGCATCACGAACTTTTCGGCAAAGCCCACGCGCCGTATCGATTGGGAGTTCTCCGCATCCTACGACAGCGACGTCGAAAAGGTAAAATCCGTACTTTCGGGCGTCCTTTCCTCGCACGAAAAAATACTGTCCGACCCCGCGCCCATGGTTCGCCTCAAGAGCCAAGGCGCGAGCGAAATAGTTTTCGTCGCGCGCGCCTGGGTCAACAACGGCGACTATTGGGACGTCACGTGGGACATAAACGAACGGGCGTTCGCGGCGCTGAATGAAGCGGGTATAGAAATCCCCTATCCTCAACTCGACGTTCATGTCGACAACAAGAGCCCCAAGAATAAGGAGAACGACAGATGATGTGCGAACTTACCGTAAACCAAATAATTTCGGCAATTGCCGCACCCGTGCTTATTGTCGTTCTCGTGCTCGTACTTGTAGTGCTCGTCTCGAAACGAAACAAGACGGACACACTCGCATCGCTTGCATACGAACTTCAAAATCTCATACGCGCCTGCAAAAAGCAAGATCCCGACTTAAAGGAGCTTAAGACGCTTGATTCGACGGGTGCAAAGTGTGCGCTCTTATGCGACAGAGCGGTCGGACAGCAGAACCAGGACATCGGCGCGGTGCCCGACCACATAGCCGCCGCCTGCAAAATTTTGTCCGCGCTTTCCGCCGCAAAGACTCCCGCAAAGGAATGTAACAAATATCTCGACCTTGCCGTGATACAGCTCGAAAGCGCGTACTCTTTCCTTATAAACACGCTCGGCATAACCGCCGCGCCGCCGACGGCAAGCCTCAAATTCTTTTCATCGAATATGCGCAGCGACAACGCAAGAAAATTCCTCGCTTCACTAAACGTCGCTGAAAAGCCGTCGCAAGAAGAAGCGCCCGAGGCAGACGACGAGGAAGAATAAGTTTCAACACCTAAGCAACTCACAAAAAAAGCGCATTCGCGCTTTTTTTTAATCGAATTTTTCGTTTTCGTATTTCTGCGTCGCATGAGTCAATTTGACTATGTAAATTGTTTTTATATCATGTAGCGGAATGTAGTAAAGCCAATAATTATCGACGAGAATTCGCCTAATATCTTCATAGCGCGTTTCTCCGCTTTCCGGGAATCTTCGCACCTGTTCCACTGCTTCCGTAATGTTGTCGAACAAATCCTTTGCCGCTTTCGGATTACATAGTTTAAAACGAATATACTCGAATATATCGGAAAGATTTTTTACCGCAATCGAGTCGTATTTATAGTCATACTTGTCTTCAGTCGACATACTTCTTTTTTATCCTTTGCATGACCGTATCGCCATCCTCGGCTTTATCGACGTCGAGTTTGAATTTCAATTCGCGAAGCATAAGCTTTTCCTGCTGTTCCTCGTATGTCTTCATGCTCATTATGACCATGTCTCCATATCCGTTTTTCGTTATGAACACAGGTTCGTTGCTTTCGTTGCATATAGCGGAAATCTTTGCCGTATCTTTCAGTTGATTGATAGGAATAATTTGCACTGCGCTTACCTCCTCGAATATTATACCATAATTATACCATAATTATGGTATGCAGTCAAGTGGTTAAATAATATTTTCAGCTTATATTTTCTTGACAAGGCAAGCGAGCATTTGCGAAAGGGCGTGTACTTCTTCGTACACGCCCCGAGTAAAGCGGAGCTTAACACCGTATTGCGCCGCATATAAGCCCTCGAGCTTTAGCGGTTTTTGCCCGAGGACAAAAACTCGAGCGTCGGCAACTTCGGCGCCACGATAAGAGCTATGACAACCGAAACGGCGACTTGCACAAGAGAGCCTATAAGCGTTGCCGCACCCGCGACGAGAGCGGAAACAAAGACCCCTCCTTCGGCTTGCATATATCCGACGAGAACAAGTACGAAATCGGCAAGAAAGTACCCGACGACAACTATCGCGGCGCCGACGATAAAAGCGATCACCGCGCGAAGATAGGCGTTTCTCTTTGCGAATACACACTTAAATACCACGGCGCAGACAAAACCCTCTACGCCTTTTATTATCATTGTAAAAGGTGCGTACACCGCGTATCCCGAAACGATATCGGCAAGCGCGGGACCTATTGCGCCCACAACGGTTGCGCCGAGAGGTCCGAGAACTACGGACGAGATCATTACGACCGCGTCACCGAAATTGACGTAACCTATTCCGACGGGTATCTGAATGAGAAAAGTCGCGACGAACGCAAGCGCCGTGAGCGTCGCCGTCATGACTATGTAAAATGTGCTTACTCTTCTTTTCGCGCCTTCGTGCGCGTCCTTTGCAGACATATAGAGTCCTCCCTTCTGCGCCGAAACTTAAAGCGCCGTGACGTTCACGGTGAGCGTCGCCGTCACTTCGGCATACGGCTTTACCGTCACCTTATGCACGCCGAGCGTCTTTATGGGAGCGGTGAGCACGATCTTTCGCTTGTCTATCTCTATGCCCAAACTTTTAAGCGCGTCGGCAATATTCTGCGAGTTGAGCGCACCGTAAAGCTTTCCGTTTTCGCCCGTCTTTATGGGGACGTTGACGGTCGTCGCGTCGAGTTGTTTCTTGAGCTCGAGCGCCGCCGCCTTTTCCTCGGCTTTGCGCTGACGTTCGGCTGCCTTCTGGCGATTGAGAATATTCATGTTTGCGTCGTTTGCCTCGATCGCGAGGTTGTTTTTAAACAGGAAATTGCGGGCGTAACCGTCGGATACGTTTACGACGTCGCCCTTTTTGCCCTGTGCCTTTACGTCCTGTGTCAAAATGACTTTCACTGTCTGCCTCCTTTCGCTTGTTCCGAAAAGCGCAAAATCCGCGCCTCTCTGCCTTTTTCGATATTCTACAACTTTCGTCCGTCAAAGTCAAGGCATTTGCCCGCGAGCCGAAAAATTATCGCATTCTCCTAAAAACCGAGCGCGAACATCACGGCTTCCGTCGCCGTCCCGAGCGCCACGCCGAACGCAAACAACAGCGCAAGTATTACGAAGTTTTCCTTCATGCGCTTGTTTTCCTTGAACAGCACGGCAAGCCCGAGCCCCGCATTTACGGACAGCCCCGCAACCGCGCCGCCGAGCGACAGCGTGCCCACGCCGTAGAGTTCGGCTATTGCAACCGACGAAGCGCAGTTCGGAATGAGTCCGACTATTGCGGCGACAAGGGGCTGCAAAAATCTCACGCCCGACATAAACGCAGCAAGACGCTGCTCCGTTATGAAATATATTACGACGCCGAGCAGAATGTTTACGGCAAGAATATACAGCGAAACCGTGAGAGTGTGAAGCAGCGGATGCCACAGAAATCGATCCAACAGTTTTTTTCTGTCCGCCTTTTTACGGGCGAGCTTGTCCTCTTCCCCATCCTCCCCGTCGCAATCGCCGCCGTGAGAGTGTTCTCCCTCATGCTCGCGCGTTTCGCCGACGAGCGCATGACCGTGACAGCCGACCGCATGAAAGCTCTCCCCCTCGGACACTTCTACGATGTTCTTTTTGTCGCGACGGGAAAGCACGAGCGAAACGACATAGCCTATCACAAGCGCACCCGCAAGCTTCACGGCAAGAAGAGGCAACAGTCGCAACGCCGACGACGGCGAGGAAAGCAGAATGGGAACGGCTTCGTCGCTGGTTGCCACGAAAACGGCAAGAAGCGTTCCCATGCCGATGTGCCGAGAAGAATACATATTTGCGGCAACGACGGAAAAGCCGCACTGCGGGAGTAGTCCCACGCCTGCGCCGATAAGAGGCGCAAAGCCTCCTTTAAGAGCTTTTTCCGCGCGTATCTTCCCCACCACCGCATGCTCGAGAACTTCTATGAGCACGTTCGCAATGAGAAGAAGCGGAATGAGCTTCAATGTATCTATGAGCGCGTCCACGAGAACTTCGAGCATTTTGTCTCCTTAAATCCGACAATAGAAAAATCTTACATAAATCATTTTACCACAAAAATTATCTCCTTGCAAGATTTCCGCACATATCGACAGGCAAATTTTTCGCTAAATTCCCTCTTTTTTCGCTTGCCGAACCGAAGCTATTGTGTTATTATTTATAAGGATATAAAAACAGACGCTTTCCGCAAGACGGTCGGCGTCGAAGGGAGAATATATGGTAATACAGATCTGTATAGGAAGCGCCTGTCATCTTCGCGGCTCGTACGACGTGATCGAGCAGCTCAAAAGCTTCATAGCCGAAGATAAGCTCGAGGACAAAATAACGCTTAAGGCGAGCTTCTGCCTCGGCCACTGCGGCGAGCACGTCACGATGAAAGTCGACGGAGAGTTTCTCGACGGAGTTACTCCCGCGACCGTAAAAGACATCTACATAAACAAGCTTAAACCCGCCGCACTCGGAGCGTAATGCAATGGCATATCTGAATTTCAATTCGTCAAACTGCCGCAACTGCTATAAGTGCCTGCGCGAATGTCCCGTCAAAGCCATAAGCGTATTGGACGACAAAGCCCAGATAAACGAAGAGCTGTGTATTCTTTGCGGTCACTGCGTCGGCTCCTGCCGCTTTAACGCAAAAGTGGTCGCAAGCGACATCGCAAAGGTGCGCGATCTCATAAGCCGCAAAAAAGTTTATGTATCGCTTGCTCCGTCGTTTATTTCTTCGTTCGACGTAAAAGGCTTTGCGGCAATGGAAAAAGCCCTCAAGGCGCTCGGCTTCGAATCGGTCGAGGAGACGGCGATCGGCGCGGCGGCAGTCACCGACGAGTATAAAAAACTTCTCGAGGGCGGCAAGTACCGCAATCTCATCGCTTCCGCCTGCCCCGCTACCGTGCGGCTCATTTCGCAGTACTATCCGGACGCACTCCCTTTTCTCGCGCCCGTAGACAGTCCGATGGTCGCGCACGCGCGCCAGCTCAAAAAGGCGTATAAAAACTGCGCGGTCGTTTTCGTTGGTCCGTGCCTTGCCAAAAAGCGCGAAGCCGCCGAAAGCGGAATCATCGACGCCGTGCTTACCTTCGAAGAGCTCGAGGCAATGCTTGCCGAAGCCAAAATAACACCAGACCCTTCGCTCGAGGACGACAAGGACGCTCTGCGCGCTCGCTACTACCCGATAAACCGCGGAATAATCAAGTCGTTCGACGGCTTTGTCGACGGCTACGAATATCTTTCGGTGGACGGCGTAAACCGTTCGAGAAACGTGCTCGAAAATATAACGACGCTCGAGGGAATGTTCATAGAAATGCACGCGTGCGAGTTCTCCTGCATAAACGGACCTTGCGCTCTTACGCCCAAACGGGGCGGACTGTTCAAGGCGACCGAACAGGTTCGCGAATACACGCGCGGCGGTCTTTCCGAAAAAGCCCGTCCCATTCGCAGCGGCGATTACTCGCATAAGTACGAGCGCATACCCATGCGGCTCATCACCCCTCCCGACTACGAGATCCGAGCGATACTCGAGGCGACGGGAAAATACAAGCCCGAGGACGAACTCAACTGCGGCGCGTGCGGATATCCGACCTGCCGCGACAAGGCTATAGCCGTATACAACGGCATGGCAGAGATAGATATGTGCGTGCCCTATATGCGCGAAAAAGCCGAAAGCCTTTCTTTCGACATAATACAGAACTCCCCCAACGGCATACTCGCCGTGGACGAAAGCTTCCGCATCACCGACATAAACGAAGAAGCGGCTCGCCTTCTCTCCATTCCGAGAAACGGCTGTAAGGGCGAACTGCTCGAAAGATACTTCAATCCGACCGATTTTTACATAGTCGCTTCGGACGGGAAAGCCGTGGACGACAAGAAGATAAAGCTCGAAAAATCCGGCGCTTGGGTGGAGATGAGCATACGAAAGGTAAGCGGTCAGAATCTTTTGTTCTGCATAATGAAGGACATAACCGAGGAAACCGAGGACAAATCCCGCCTCGACAAACTGAAGGAGGACACCTATCGCACGACCGACGAGGTCATCGGAAAGCAGATGCGCGTCGTTCAGGAAATCGCCTCTCTTCTCGGCGAGACCGCCGCGGAAACGAAAATAGCTCTTTTAAAGCTCAAGAACACTCTGAAAACGGAGGAAGAGTGATGTCTTTCGTAGATTACGGTCATGTCTCTCTGAATAAAAAACACGAGGAGCTCTGCGGCGACAACGTCGAACACACCGTATCGAACGGCGTGCACACCTTCGTGCTCGCGGACGGACTCGGAAGCGGCGTAAAAGCCAATATTCTCGCGACGCTCACGAGCAAGATACTCTGCACCATGGCGGCGGCGAACATTCCGCTGTCCGACTGTATCGACACGATAATCGACTCCCTGCCCGTCTGTAAGGTGCGCGGCGTAGCGTACGCCACTTTCACCGTCATATCCTTAAACGAGCGCGGAGAAGGGTATCTCGTCGAGTACGACAATCCGCCCGCAATATACATACGGGACGGCGAGCTCGTTCCGCTCGAAAGGACCGAACGTATCTATGCCGACAAGAAAGTCTACTTCTCGTCGATAAAGATGCGCGAGGGCGACCAGATAATAACGACAAGCGACGGCGTCGTTCACGCGGGCATAGGAATGTCGCTGAACTTCGGCTGGGACATAGCCGAGATCCGCGAGTTCATGGAGATACACTACGATAAGTACGGTGCGGCAATGACGGCGGCGTCGGTGCTCGCGAATGCCTGCTACTCGCTGTACGGCAAGGAGTGCGGCGACGACACGAGCGTCCTATGCGTAAAGCTCATGCCGACGAGCCCTACAAACATCATGATAGGACCGCCCGTCGACCCTTCCAGAGACGAACTCGTCGTAGGCGAATTTCTCGCAAGCCCCGGCAAACACGCGGTCTGCGGCGGCACAAGCTCACAGGTAGTCGCGCGCGTCATGGGCAAGGAACTCACGAGTTCGTTCGACTTCCCCGACCGCGACGTTCCGCCCATAGGCTATATCGACGGCATAGACCTCGTATGCGAAGGCGTGCTGACTCTGAAAAAAGCGCTGTTCTATGCCGAGCAGTACGCAAGCCCGTCCTATCCCGAAATAAAACAATTTAACGGCAAGGACGGCGCGTCTCTTCTCGCAAAGCTTCTTCTGTGTTCGAGCAGCGACATCAACATCTTCGTCGGACGCAACGTAAATCTCGCGCACGAGGGACTTGCGATAGACAACAAGTCTAAGCTCGACATCGTCGTAAAACTTTTAAACATTCTGACAAAGCTCGGCAAACGCGTGCAGATAAAATACTACTGATAAGAAATACCCGAAATAAAGAGAGGAATCGATCAAATATATGGATAGAGTTTTCGATACAAAAGTACAGGTGCTCAAGTATTCGGTTCTCAAGTCGCTGATAAAGCGCGCTTACGAGAGCGAAAAAAGCCTCGAGCTTGCCCCCTACGAGATCCCCAAGGAGATAGTGCCCGGTCCCAAGACCGATATGCGCTGCTGTATTTACAAAGCGCGCGCCGTCGTCGAAGAACGCGTGCGCATGGCTATGGGCGGAAATAAGGACAACCCCAATATAATCGAGGTTTTGCCCGTCGCCTGCGACGAGTGCCCCATTGCGAGCTATTACGTCACTCCCGCCTGCCGCGGCTGTATAAACCACCGCTGTATGGACGTCTGCCCCGCAGGCGCGATCGGCATAGACGGTCAGGCGAAAATAGACGAAACCAAGTGCCTCAACTGCGGCAAATGCGCAAAAGCCTGCCCGTACAAGGCGATCATAGAGTTCACCCGCCCGTGCATAACGAGCTGTAAGATAGGCGCGCTCAAGATAGACGAGGACAAAAAAGCAAAGATAGACAATGACAAGTGCGTCATGTGCGGCGCGTGCGTCTACTCCTGCCCGTTCGGCGCGATAACCGACAAGTCGTTCGTCTTAGACCTCGTAGATATTTTGAAAGAAGCGGAAAAGACGGGCAGAAAGGTCTACGCCCTCATCGCGCCCGCAATAGTCAGTCAGTTCAAATACGCAAAGATTGAGCAAATCGTCGAGGGCATAAAGATGCTCGGCTTCCACAACGTCATAGAGACGGCAATGGGCGCGGACATAACCCTGCATAAGGAGCTCAACGAGCTTAAAGAAGTCGACAAGCTCACGACCTCGTGCTGTCCGTCCTTTGTCATGTACATAGAAAAACACTTCCCGCAGCTCGCGAAATACATCTCGCACTCCCCGTCCCCCATGGTGGAAGCGGCGAAGCTCATAAAGCGCACAAGCCCCGACAGCAAGGTCGTATTCATAGGTCCGTGCTCGTCCAAAAAGCACGAATACAAGCTTGAAAAGACGGGCGGCGCCGTGGACTGCGTGATCTCGTTCGAGGAGCTTCAGGCTTTCCTCGACGCACGCGACATAGACGTGTCCACCCTTCCCGAAAGCCCTTTAAACAATGCGTCGTTCTACGGAAGAATTTTCGCAAAGAGCGGCGGCATAGCTCAAGGCGTGTCCGAACTCAAGGAAAAATACGGCATAACAAAAGAGATCTGCCCCATCGCTCTCAACGGTCTCGAGGAAATAAAGCTCGCGATGCTCAAGATGAAAGCGGGCAAGATCCCCGAAAACTTCATAGAGGGCATGGCTTGCGTGGGCGGCTGTCTCAACGGCGCGCTGTGTCTGCACCACGAGGAAAAGAACGTCCGCGACGTAGACAAGTACGGACAAATGGCAAAAGAAAAGGATATTTCGGGCTCGGTCGCTCTGTACAACATGACGCTCGACGACAAAAATTAAAGATATCGCAACCCACAAACGGAGGATATAACAGTGGAATTTTCGGACAAAGCACACGAAGAGTGCGGCGTGCTCGGCTTTTATGACATCGACGGCTATAACGTAGCGCTCGAGCTGTATCACGGACTGTACGCGCTTCAACACCGCGGGCAGGAGAGCGCGGGCATAGTAACAAACGACGACGCTCGGCTTCATCAGGTGAAGGACTGCGGTCTTGTCAGCGAAGTGTTCAACGAGCACAATTTATCTACGCTCATCGGCAACATCGGCGTAGGTCACGTGCGCTATGCGCGCGGAAGCGAGCCGAGGGAAAACGCTCAGCCCCTCGTATCGCGCTATCGCAAGGGCTCGCTCACGCTTGCGCACAACGGAAGCATAACAAACGTGAAAAAGCTTCGTGCCGAGCTCGAGGACGGCGGCGCTATTTTCCAAAGCACGAACGACACCGAGGTCATAATGCACCTCATTGCGATCGAGCGAACGAAAACCCACAGCGTCGAGGACGCAATGCTGCGCGTAATGAGTAAGCTCGAAGGCGCCTACAGCATGGTCCTCATGAGCCCGAGAAAGCTCATGGGCATACGCGATCCGCACGGCTTCCGTCCCCTCTGCCTCGGCAAGAAGGGCAACAGCTATATCATAGCTTCGGAAAGCTGCGCGCTCGACACCATGCACGCGAAATTCATTCGCGACGTGGAGCCTGGCGAAATAGTGCTTATCGAGGGCAACAAACTGACCTCTCTGCACGTCTCGGAAAAGTGCAAGCCGTCGCTTTGCGTGTTCGAATACGTATACTTCGCCCGTCCCGACTCCATTATAGACGGCGTGTCAGTTTACGACACCCGCATAAAGACGGGCGAACTGCTCGCCAAAGCCGCCCCCGTAAAAGCGGATATGGTAATGGGCGTGCCCGATTCGGGGCTCAACTTCGCGCAGGGCTACGCGATAGGAAGCGGCATACCGTACGGCGAAGGTCTTATCCGAAACCGCTATACGGGCAGAACCTTCATAAAGCACACGCAGGCAGAACGCGAATCGGCGGTCAACATCAAGCTCAACGCGCTCTCGTCCGCAGTTAAGGGCAAGCGCATAGTCATGGTCGACGACTCCATCGTGCGCGGCACGACCAGCGCAAACATAATAAAAATGCTGAAGGACAGAGGCGCGCTCGAAGTACATCTCCGTATCGCCTCCCCTCCCTTTTTGTGGCCGTGCTATTACGGTACCGACATTCCGTCCAAGAAGGATCTTGCCGCTTGCAAGTATACCGTCGAAGAGATACGCGAAAACGTCGGTGCGGACAGTCTCGCCTATCTCCCTCTCGAAGCCCTAAAGGACATAGGCATACGAAAGGATTTCGGCTACTGCTCGGCTTGCTTTACGGGCGACTATCCCGTAAAACCCGAGGAAGAAAAGTAAGCGTTTCTTACCGTAAGTAAAAAAAACGATATTTAAAAGTCAATTGACGGAGACTGCGAAAATATGCGGTCTCCGTTTTTTCTCCTATATGGCAATCATATATGCGTGCGTATAATCATTCCATAAAATATCTTGCAAATCAAATCGGTTGTGCTTCTCTCGTTTTATGGTATAATCATTTTGCGATATTCTATAGTTTTACGGAGAACAATTATGGACAGCGAAAAAGACAATATGAGCGAACTTAGCTTTGACGAACTGTTAAAGCAGGCTGAAAGCGGCGACGTAGAAGCACAGTATAAGCTTGCGCTACGCTACCACAGAGCCGACGGCGTAGAAGAAGATTTCGAAAAGGCGCTGTATTGGTACGAGCAGTCGGCAAACCGGGGATACTTAAACGCGCAAGCGTGGTTGGGTAGTAATTACAGAAACGGCTACAACTACGGTATGTGCGTTGACGTGGATTACGATAAGGCTTTGTATTGGTACGGCAAAGCCGCCGAGCAAGGCGACATTGAAGCAATCGAAGAAATCAAACGTATACATAAAATAATAAGATTACAAGAGGAACGCAAAAGAAAAAACGGGCTTGATATCGATTTGGAAGAAGAATTAAAAGCTGCCGAACAAGGTAATCTTGATTCGCAAATGAAAGTCGCCCGATATTTTGAAAACGCCGAATTAGGCATACGCAGTCTCGAAAAAGCCGCTTACTGGTATGGGCAAGCCGCCAAACAGGGAAATGCAAAAGCGCAGTATGAGTACGGCTCGTATTGCGAACGGAACTTGGCCGACGAAACGGATTGCATCGAAAAAGCATTGTATTGGTATGAGCAATCGGGAAAGAACGGTTACGTTGAAGCGCAATACCGTTTGGGGCTTTGGTATCAGACGGGATATTACTCGGGTCAGGACTTGGAAAAGAGCGTATATTGGTACGAGCAGGCGGCACAGAACGGCAACGTAATAGCGCAGAAGCGCATGGCGATCTATTATGCAAACGGCGAAGCAGTAGAACAAGACGACGCAAAAATGGCATATTGGTACAGTCAAGCGGCAATCGGCGGCGATATGGAATCACAATACCGCATAGGCATTTGCTATGAAGATGGTATGGGTGTGGAAAAAGATGTTGAGAAAGCCGCGTATTGGTACGAGCGTGCGGCGGAACAAGGCTTCGATAGCGCGCAGTTCAGTATAGCCGTATGCTATGAAGAAGGCGTAGGCGTAGAAAAAAACATGAAAAAAGCCGTGCAATGGTACAGAAAAGCGGCAAGACAGGAGCATATACTTGCACAGTACAATTTAGCCGTATGTTTGGAACTTGGCAAAGGCGTAAAAAAAGACCTTGAAAAAGCTGTGAAATGGTACAAAAAAGCAGCCGAACAGGGCGACAGGACGCCGAAAAAGCGCTTGAGCAATTGAATAAATGTTGAAAAAACAGCGCCTGTAAAATCATAATCGGGCTTGACGCGCTCATGGCAAAAGGCTCTCGGATCGAATCTCCGAGAGCCTTTGCTTTACCTAAGCCTTCAACTTATTAACTTTACTTCAATGTGAAAAGCACGTTTCGTTTCGGCTGTTTTGTTTCAAATCGATTTATTCGCCGTATATCGAAATTTCGCACCGACGTTTGCTTCCTCTCGGTCGGGGACTTGCCCCGCGGCAAGTCCCGCCGACGTCTTGAGGAGGAAAAAACGAGATGTTATTCTGCTTCGGGAGTATACTTGTAAGCGATGAAATCGTCGGTCAGTCTCCAGGTCTTGTGAAGATTGCCGTACTGAGAGCCGTTGCCGCCGACCTGCACCACCTTTACGAGATCGGTGAAGGTAAGGATATCGCCCTCGAGCGTGTACTTGCATATGAACGTGTCTGTATGAGCCGCATACCAATACTTATAGGATATCGTCGCCTCTTTGGTTTCCGAATCGAGGAAGATGACGCGCTGTTCGGTGTTACCGCCTATGCCGGGCATGGGCTCGTTCTCCTCGCGATCGGACTGTGGATAGTCGGGGATCGTATAGACCATTGCCATCGAAAGCGTAAGAGCCGCCTTGTCGCATATGTACTGCTTGTGCAGTCCTTTCCATTCCGCGTCCGTAATCGTCGTGTCGTCTGCGGGTCTCGAAAGATTGTACACAATCTGTTCGCCAACCGTTCTCGTCGTGTAATTGAGCTTTGCCGTCTTGCCGTCGAACGCGACTTCGCAGTCCTTATCGCCGACAAGCGTAAGCGCGATTTCGCCGCTTCCTCCGGCATAGTTCGCGTTGCCCTTGAAGGTAGGCTCGACGACCTTTATGTTGTACGTGGTTTCGAAATCCGCGAATTTGATCTTAACGGCAAGGGACTCGGCAGCCTTACTCGTATCAAAGCCTTCGAACTTGCAGCGCTTTGCCGCAAGCGAGACCTTCTCTCCGTCGTTTCTGTCCGCCTTTATCGCAAGACCTTTCGTGTCGAGTGTGTCGCCGATGTAGTAAGTGGTCTTTGCTTCGCTTGCGTCGACGGAAATGCCGCCGAGACCGAACACTTCGCAATTGTACGTCGCCGTGACGTCCGTATTTATATATGTTACCGTGATCTCGTGATTGCCCTCGGTCGTGCTGTCATAGCCCGAGAATTTTACGCGGCAATCGTTTTGCGGGAAAGACTGCTCGTCTATATCCGTGGACTTTCCGTCCTCGCGCGTCACCGTAACCTTAAGTCCGTCCGTCGAGAAGTCGTCGCCCACCATGGCTTTCGTCTGTCCGCCCGAAACCGTAAGACTCTTGACGGGAGAATAGTGTCCGCCGCTTATGAGCACGGTACGCGTGCCAAAGCTGTCCCATATGATCGTCGAAGAATACTCGTAGTATTCGTGCGTCATCGCCTCGCAGACAGACTCGTAAACGCCGCCGTTATACTCCCTGTCGTTATAGCGCACGATGTGGAGCACGACGTTTGTTCTGCCGCGTCTGTCTACGTTCGTCCAAAAACCGTAATAATTTTCGTTGCCGAACGTCGCATGAAGCGAGCCGTCCTCATAGCAGTTCATATACAGGAACGTACGGGAGTAATTGCCCTGATACGCCTCCGAGTACGAGCCCTCGAACTGGTAGTATATGGGGGCTTCCTTTTGCTTCTTGCCCCAATCGTCTATGTCCTTGTACTCCTGCCAAGTGAGTTCGGCATACGGATTCGTCTTTTCCGAATATCTTACGGTTTCCGTGATTTCGGGGACTTCCTCTTCCGTCGGACCGCAGCCCACCGCAAACAGTGCGCACACAGCCAGCGCAACCGTCATCAAGCAGCACAGTAATAATAATCTCTTTTTCATATTGCCTCCTTATATCAGATACTTTTCGTCTTTGGTCTGGCTGAAGAAGCACGCCGCCACGCTGCCCAAGATGAGCACTAAGCAAATAACGGCGTACAGAACGCAAGCGACGAAATTACCGCCCTGATAAGCCACCTTGTTGAAGTAGTCGGCAATCGCCTCCGCTATGCGCAGAAGGATAACGCCGAAAGTTATGCCGTATATTCCCACCGACACGACAGCGGCAAAGCGTATGGGAAAGAACGTAACGACCGCCTGAACGACGAATGCTATGAGAAACACTATTCCTATAACGTAGCCGTCCGTCACGCGGTTCGGAAGCACGTTGTCCCAGGTCGCGAACACCACGATTGCCATTATGAGCGCAACGACCGCCGCACCCGCGCAGATCCAATAGCCCAAGCCTTTATTTTTTATCAACTCTTTGGGATTCATTATACGGTTTCCTCCTTTTTCTTATAAGCCGACAGAGCGAACATTACGACCGCTCCCGCCATGGCGAGACCGAGCACGACGTTCACGCCGACGAGAAGTCCCTGCCACCATTCGAGCGAGTCGGTGTACTCGTAATTTTCGCCGATACTGCCGCCCATGGACGAGTGTATGAGCGCGTAGAATATGCGCTTGTTCGATTCCTGCAACTGCTTCAAAAGATAGCCGTCGTCCGTACTCATGACGAGCGTTCTTATCTGTTCAGCTCTGCGTCCGTCGAGACAGAAGATGTTCGTGCCCGCGTCGAGCATATCCGCCGTCACGCTGTAGTACTGCGATTCGGTGAGCGCGTCGTCGATTATCGAGCCTTCATATCCCCATTCTCCGCGAAGCACGTCCTGCATGAGCACCTTGTGCGTAGCCGCATATTGAAGTCCTATTCTGTTGTAGGACGTCATTATGCCGAGGCTCTGCCCTTTCGTAAGCGCGCCCTCGAAAGGACGGAGATATATCTCGCGTATAGCCTGCTCTTCCGAGAAGGTCGCAACGCCCTGACGGTTGGTCTCCTGCTCGTTTAAGAAGCAGTGTTTTACATTGCATATAAGTCCTTTTACGCGCATTGCGTATATGACGTTTGACACGGCATAGTAGGACATCATGGAGTCCTCCGAGAAATACTCGGACGCACGGCTGCTGTAGGGAGTTCTGATGATGTTGCAGCCGGGCGCGTTGACCATAGCCACGCCGCAGAAGAGCGCTTCTTCCGCAAACAGATCGCCGTATCTCGACTGAAGCGCGTGATCCCAAGAAGCCGCAAGCGTGGGAAGAGTCGGGAAGCCCGTCGCGGCACGCTTGTCGCCGAACTTGAATTTCGCAAGCAGTCCCTCGGGTCCCTCGGCAATGGAGTTGCCGGGCTTATTGATCGTTGCGACGCCCGAGATACCTCTCGCGTCTGCCATGGAGATACACAGGTCGGTAAGAGAAAGCTGCGACACGAGCAGATCCCACTTCGGATCGTCGTAGGGAACGTCTTTCATGTCGGCAAAGTCAATGGGCTCTTCGAGCTCCACATTGTAGACCGTACCGTCGCCCGCCTTATAGGACGGCGCGTCGCTCGCCTTCTTGTATTTGTCCATGCGGAGTCCTTCGACTATTCTTTCGTTTGCGTGAAGAGCCGCAACCGTCGTCGGGAAGGTGCCTTCCCAATCGTTTCTCGTAAGGTAAGTTATCTTCTGATTGTCGTCCGCCCAATAGTTGAGATCGGCGTCGTCGAATTTATTTTCGACGACCACGTCGTTTTCGTAAGGCGAGTTCTTGTAGGTCGTTCTGTCGATTTCGGAAAGCTTCGGATCGTACGTCTTTACACATTCCGATTTTGCCGTGAACGCCTTGCCGTCGTGGTCAATAAGACCCGTGGCGTTCTTTGCGCCGAGCACATGGTTGAGAGCCTCGTGAGCTCCGTTGCCGATCGCGAAGTAGTAGGTGCCGGGCTCGAGTATGTATCCGCCCTTACCGTACGTTTCGTCGTACGAAGCAAGCGTATAGCGATCGAAAGTAACGGAAACGTGTTCGGTCGCTCCTGCGGCGACGTCCGTCTTTGCGTATCCGACAAGCTGTATTGCCGCCTTCTCGACGCCGTTCGTCTTATCGTAATCGGTGTAAGGAAGCTGTGCGTAAATCTGAGCCGTGGCTTTACCGTCGAGGCTTCCCGTATTCTTTATGGTTACGTTTGCCGTGAAGGTATCGTCCTTTGCGTTGTAGTTTACGCTGTCGAGCGTCTGTTCGTACGTAGTATAGGAAAGACCGAAGCCGAACGGGAAGCAAACCTCGTCCGCATAGTTCCATGCCGAAGCGCCGTCAATCGCGCCGACTGCGGAGCTTGCCTTGCCTCTGCCGAGTATGGCGTCTTCATAACGCGTCTCGTAGTACTTATAGCCCACGTAGATACCTTCCTTGTATACTACGTATTTCGAGCCGTATACGCGGTCGACTGCGCCGCCGTCGAAACCGAAAGTATAGTTGCCGAAGTTCTGCATGGCGGGAGAGCCCATGGAATTTGCGGCGAATGTGAATGTGTTGTGTCCGGAAGGATTCGCACCGTCTTTTCCCGTAAGCAGATTGACTACTCCGGGAAGTCCGTAATAGCCGGGATTGCCGAACCAAAGGCAGGCGTTTACGTTGTATTCGTCGAGCCAGCCGAGCTCCATGGGAAGCGGTCCGTTTAGCAGCACGATTATCTTGTCGAATTTGCCGCTATCGTTTATCATCTTCAAAAGCGCGGCTTCGTTGGCGTCGAGCTTCATGACGCCCAAAGCGGGGTCGGTGTTTTCCGTGCCGTAACGTGCAAGCGTCACGATCGCCGCGTCGTTGAATCTTTCGAAAGTATTCTTGATCGTGCTCGTATAATCCGACTGAGGCGTTTCGTTCGGACCGTTAAGACCGACGAAATTGTCGTTGTCGGCATAAAGGTCGTAAAGCATCTGATTGATGTTAAATCCGCCGTCCTTAAACGCCTTTTCCATATCCACTTGATATTCGTAGTTCGGAGTGGGTCCGCCCGCGCCGCTTCTGAAAATCGTATGGGCGCTGTTTTTGCCGAAAAGCGACACGTTGCGTTCGTCGGCTTTGAGAGGCAGCGCTCCGTCGTTCTTCAAAAGAACCGAGCCCTCCTCAACCTCTCGAACGCAGAAATCGTACGAATCTTTTATCAGTCTTTCGTACCCTTCGTCCGTAAGCTCGCCGTTCTCGTTCCCGTACGAGCTGCCCTGCAACGTCAATCCGCCCGAAGTTATGCCGAAGAAGTCGTTGATGTAGCCGGCGTAAGTATTGGCAAGAATCGTCAAAGATAGAAACAGCGTAAACAGGAAAACCGCAACGCCTGACAATCCGAGCCAGAGTCTGCTTTTTTTCATTCTCAATATATCCTCCTTGAAAATTACGAGTATAGTCTTACTCGCTTCATTTTCATGATAAAGCATACAAAAAACGATTTCAAGAACAAAGTTTGAGAAATGTGGCAAAAAGTTTAGGTGTTGCCACCTAAAGAAAAACATAGAAAAAACAGGCGCGTTTCGTCGTAAGTCGCGCCTGTTCTTTTGCCGTTTTTCCGCTTTTATTTTCTTCTGTGCCTGACGCGATATTCCGTGGGAGATACTCCGTAATCCTGCTTGAATTGCTTGTTGAAGCTTCTCAGACTTTCGAAGCCGCAAGCGTTGCTTATCTGCACCATGCTCTGATTCGTCGTAGTGAGCAACTCCGCAGCATTCTGCGAGCGGAAACGATTGACAAACCGAGAAAAGCCGCACCCGAATATCTTATTGAACACATTTGACAGGTACGTATAGTTATACCCTATTTCCTGCGATATCTGTTTGAGACTTATAGGATTGTTGTAATTTTCCTGCACATAGCGCAGAAGCTTCACGGAAAGCTCGCCGCTTCCGCCCTCGTCGAAATACCTGACCGCCGTCTCGACCGCTCTGCCGCATATTCCGTACAGCACCGAGCGCAAAGTGTATTTGTTCGTACTCGGATCCCGCAAAAGTTCGATTTCGCCGCCGTCGGTAAAGGGAAATAAAGAAAATGCTCCCCCCCCCCGACAACTTTGCATATCCTTATGGAAATCCGCAACGTAGTCGGAGGAAAACACGCACAGAAAGCTGCGCGAGCTTCCCTTCGTCTCATAGCTGTGCTCGTGGTTGGGCGGAATGAGCATAGCCATTCCCTTTTTAAGCAGAAAGCTTTCGGAACGCGCCGAACATTCGAGCTCTCCTTCCAGCACCGTAATAAACTCATAGCTGTTGTGCACATGGGAGCAAAATGCGAGATTTTCGTCCGTCTGAGTGTATATATAATGTTTTTCAATCGAGCGTTTGGTTTCAAAAAACATGATTCTTCCCCGCTTAATGAATTCCTTGGTATCGAATTTATCCGTTCGGCAAATCCTTGCGAGTAAATTCGACCTTATTGTAACAGAGATTTTACTCTCTGTCAAATATAAAATCGAAAATAATCCCGCTTTCGGCGGCCGATTGTCTCCGCAAAAGCCAAATCCAAACTTTTTGCCATAACATCAAAAATTTTTTCTTGCTTTCACCCTTTGCAATTTTTTATAATGGTTGTAATGAAAGATATTTTGCGCCTCAAAATATCAATCGAAAAAATTATCGGAGGAATAAATAATGAAAAAGACTTTTATGGCGGTCGTACTTGCTCTTGTGCTTACGCTTGCCTGCGCCGTACTTGCGGTGGGGTGCGGCGACGCCGAACCCGTACATAAGACTTGCTATGACGTCGACGCCGACGGTATTTGCGACGTCTGCCAAAAGGACATCGAAGGACACAGCCACCTGTTCTCGAAGAAGTGGACGACCGACGAGACGCATCACTGGCACGCGGCAACCTGCGGACACACGAACGAGACGGGCTCCAAAGCCGAACACACGTTTGCAAATTCCATATGCACGGTTTGCAAGATGTTCGACGCGGCTCCCGTTGCTCCCATAGACGGAGTGTATCACTTCGAAGCGGAAAACGCCGTCCTAAACGACGGAGAAGGCGCACCCTCGAACGCAACCATGGTCGTAGAGCTCGACCGTCACGAATTTACGGAATCGGGTAAAACGGACGGACCGCTCGTATCCGACGTAGGTTACTTCGGCGGCAGCGCTACGGGTCAGACCATAACATGGAAATTCAACGCAAAAGCCGCGGGCGAGGTAAAGCTTACGCTTCGCATAGCGTCCGCAGTCGGCTCGTGGAGCGACAGAAAAATCTCTCCCATCGTCCTCGGCGGCGAAGGCGCGCCCACTCTTGCCGTTAACTCGGCGGCAGTCGACCTTACGGGACACACGATAGAGGGACTCGACAACCTTACCCAGGAAGATATGTCGAGCGGCGTAGCGTACAGCCACTTTGTGGAAATCGAGCTCACGATAAATCTCGTTGCGGGCGACAACACCGTCGTGCTCACTTCCGGTTCGCAAGGCTGCAACGTCGACAAAATAATGATCGAAACAAACATCGAGCTTGCTTTCTCGAGGACGAACAACACCGATCGTCCTTCGAGTCACTGACAAGTCCCCCTCCCCTGAAGGATAAGGGCGTCTCACGAGAGACGCCCTTATCTTTTTGCCTTTCGGTTTTCCCTCCTTTCGTTTCTTGACATTTTATGCGCACGCGTTATATAATAGCGAAACAGAGGTTACTCACAAGGATTCGGGCAATGAACGGAAATTATTTCGACAACAAGGGCGCCTCAAAAACCACCGACGACCGCCCACGCAGAAAACCGGACAAACGCGTTCCCGCAACAAAACGGGCAATACACAACGCATTCGTCAAGCTTGTCGGCGAAAAGGATTTCAACGACATAACCATAAAGGACATTGCGGACAAAGCGGGGATCAACCGCAAGACCTTCTATTATTACTACGCGGGCATTCATTCTCTCATAGACGAAATAGAAAACGGCTTTGCGAACGTCCTAAAGGAGCTTATGGAAAACGTCGAGTTCCCCGAAGGCGCAAACAGTATCGACATATTGCTTCGCAAAATAACCGACGCCGTAAGCCGAGACGTCGAATTCTTTCGCCACCTGATGAAGGCGGGGCGCGACAACGGCATAATAGCAAAGCTTACGGACACCGTAAAGAACTCCGTAAAAAAACAGCTCGAAGACTACTGCGTCATAGACGAAGAATCTTCGGACTTCATAGCAGACTTTTGCACTGCCGGTCTGTTCGAGGTCTATCGCCTAAGGTTCAACAGCGGAAAAGAGCTTCGTCTCGACGAGATAGCGGACAAGCTCGAAAGGATACTTTTCGGCGGACTGAAAAACTTTTTGCGCGATTTCGAGCGCAAGTAAAGCGGAAGTTATCCACATTCATACGGGTTTATCCACATAGTTATCCACATTGTGGACAAAATTCGACGCTCTTTGCATTTTTTTTGCGCAAAGAGCGTTTCTCTTTTTCATAAAATAAAGTTTGCACGTTCCGCTCCGCAAAAACGTACGGCGGACGGACTTTTACCAATCCTGTTTTTTGAGCGACGGACTCTTCACGTCGTCGTAATGCTCGAAGTATTTGCGCTTGAAAGCCTCTGAGTCGGTCTCGTAAAGATGCGCCATTTCCTCCCATTCCTCCGGCGTGAAATCCGACATACTGATCTCTCCGTCGAAGCTGTCGAAGAGGCGCATAAAGTCTCTTTCCGTCATACGCTCTCCGCCCCCGCCGCCTTAAGCGTGCGTTCCACCGCGCTCTTGTTGACTCCGAGAAGGGCGGCAAGTCGGCGTATGCTGACTCCGCGATCGTGAAGATATCGCACGGCGTCGGCTTGTCTTTCGGGATTCAGGTTTTCGACCTCCTGCGCCGAAAGTCCCGCAAGCCGCTCCTTAAGCATTTCGGCAATATCCGCGTCGGTAAGCGATTTCTTTTCGACGATAAATCCGCTTTCCCTCTCCATTTCGAGACGGAACTGCGCAACCGAATCGCCGCAAAGCATCATCACCGTACCGCCTTTGAGTTCCGCCGCGCCCTTGTCGTACGCGCCATAGCTCGAAAAAGCGTATCTCAGTTCCTTCGCACCGTTTTTGAGCGGAAGGCGGTGTATGTATCGCACGGCGTCGAGCGCCTCTTCCGCCGTCTCGAGCGGACGGGACTTGAAGCGGTCGTAAAACAACTTGCCGCTTCGCGAATACTTGCGGTTGTACCGTGCGGTATATTTCGGAAGTACGTCGCGCATCAGATCCGATATGCCGCCGAGCCCCTCTTTTACGACGAGGCAGATTTTTTCCGACAGCAAAACGTACGCGCAAATTTCGGCGAAGTCTTCTTCCGCCGAAGCTTTGAGTATCTCGAGAAACCGACGGCAATCGTCGTCCTCGACGAATATGAGTTTGTTGTTGCCCGAAATTTCGACGTAGTATATTCCGGATTCTGCGCGCTCTCTTGCTTTCCTTGCCATGTTTTTTGCCTCGCTTTATCGCTTTTCGAGCATTGCGGCTTGGCTGTCGATAAGCTCCTCGCCGTCCGCGATCTCTTTCTTTACATACTTGCCGCGATTTGTAAGATACCGCCCCTTTACGTTGTCTGCCAGGATCAGATCGAGCATACCGCGGATCTTTTTGCGTATTCCCCTGTCGAGAACGGGCGTCGCGATTTCCACGCGCTTATCTATGTTGCGCGTCATAAGGTCGGCGCTCGAGATGAATATTTCCGCGTCGTCTCCGTCGCCGAACGCGTATATCCTCGAGTGCTCGAGGAAGCGCCCGACTATGCTCTTGACGGTAATATTTTCGGTTATCCCCTCGACGCCGGGAATAAGACAGCATATGCCGCGCACAATGAGATCTATCTTTACTCCCGCCTTGGACGCGGCGATGAGTTTTTCGATAAGCTCGCGGTCGGTAAGGCTGTTCATCTTCATGATCATGCGCGCGCTCTCGCCGTTTTCGGCGCGCTCGGTTTCCCTCTCTATGAGCTCCGAAAAGCCTTTTTTAAGCGTTTCGGGCGCAACGAGCAGACGGTTGTATTCGTACTCCACGTTTGCTATCGCTATGTTTCTGAAAAAAGCGACTGCGTCCTCGCCTATCTTGTCGTCTGACGTTATGATGTTGAGATCGGTATACTGCTTTGCCGTGCTCTCGTTGTAATTGCCCGTTCCGAGATGCGTTATATAGCGCACCTTGTCGCCGTCCTCGAGCACCACGGAAACGATTTTCGAATGTACCTTGTAATTGCCCATGCCGTATATGACGGTACAGCCCGCCTCCGCGAGAAGGTTTGCATAGTACATATTGCTTTCCTCGTCGAAGCGGGCGAGAAGTTCTATGACGACGGTGACGTCCTTGCCGTTTTCGCACGCTTTCAAAAGCGCGTCTACGACCTTGGAGCGTGAACTCAATCTGTATATCGTGATCTTAATGCTCCGCACCTTGTCCGATTCCGCACATTCGTTTAAAAGGCGGACGAAGGTGGTTTCCATATTGTCGAACGGATAGGACAGGAATATGTCCTCTTTCATCGCGCGCGCCATTACGCCGTCGTCGAGGCTTTTGGGCGTGCGCCCCTTGAACGGCGGATACTTAAGCGAAGGCGCAACCTCTGGCGGGAAAAATCTGTCGAGCGAGAACAAAAACTTATAGTCGAGGCAATCCGCGACCGTAAAGCAACGGCTCTTTTTAAGCCCGAGATTTTTGATGAGAAAGCTCTTTATCTTGTCCGAAGCCGTGTTTATTTCGAGGCGCACGACGTCGAGCGACGCGCGCATATCTATCTTGTCCTTTAAATACTTGGAAAAATCGTAATCGTATTCGGAATCCACGTCCGATTCGTCCGTTTCGAAATCGGCGTTGCGCGTTATGCGGATAAGAGCGCTGTCCTTGACGGTATAGCCCGGAAAACAGTACGCGCCGAAACCGCGGATAAGCTCCTCGAGCGGAATGAGAGACTTCTTTTTGCCGCCCGAAAGCTCGATAAGCCGCGGCAGCTTTTCTGGCACGGGAAGCAGCCCTATCATGCTCTTGTCTCCCTTATTCAAGTCGTACACTACGCACATAGACTTGTTTGCAAAGCGAAGCATAGGGTGCTTGGCGTCTATGACGAGCGGACTTAAGTAAGGCAAAATATGCGCGACGAAATATTCGCCCGCCTGCTTCTTCTGCTTCTCGCCGAGCTCGTCCGCCCCCATGACCTTTACTCCCGCCGCCTTCAGCTCTTTTTTGAGCGAACGCCATATCTCGGCACGGCGCTTGTATCTCGGCTTCGTCTCGGCAAGTATGCCCTCCGTCTGCTCCGCCGCCGTAAGCTTTGTCTTGTTCTCCTTGGACGAGGGCGAAACCATCATCTGGTTGTATAAAGAGCCCACTCGCACCATATAAAATTCGTCGAGGTTGGACGTGAATATCGATAAAAATTTACACCTCTCCAAAAGCGGATTGCTTTCGTCCTCCGCCTGATCGAGCACACGGTCGTTGAAAAGCATCCAACTGTACTCGCGGTTCATGTAAACTCCCGAGCAAAAAATATTGCGGCTCATTTGATTACTCCTTTACGGTTTTTATCTTTAATACGATCGACTTGTCTTGCGTTTCTTTTCACCCGAAGCCGTAGTCGCGGCGCAGACGGGCAACAGGGGTTGTGCCCCGCAGGGAATGTACTTAATCGTACATGACCAAGGGGCACGGCGCACGTAGCCCGCCCGAGGCGATGAACATCTCCGCACTCCGAAGCCGTAGTCGCGGCGCAGACGGGCAACAGGCGACGAGCCGAGCGGGTTGCCGTACATAACCGTACTGCGCCCGCTCGGCGAGAAGCACGTAGCCCGTATGCGCCGATGAATACGGCTTCGGCTATCTCTTTACACCGAACGAAATCCCAATATCCCGCGCCGCCTTTATAAGAGGATGATCGGCGGGGACGAATTTCATTTTGCCGGCGATGTCTTCGAGCTTGTTATAGGTCATGGTATCGCCGTTTATTGCGACGCTTACGCCGTATATGCCCTGCTTTATGAGATGGCCTGCATACGAGCCGACCTGCGTCGAGATAAGTCGGTCGTACGGCGACGGCGCGCCTCCGCGCTGTATGTGCCCGGGGACAACGACACGCGTGTCCACGCCGACTTTTTCGCGAAGTATGTCGGCAAGCTCCTGCGTGATCGTAGTCTGACCCTTTTCGGCGCGGCGGGCAAGGCGTTCCTTCTTTTTGAGTTTCGCCTCTTCTTCGGTCATCGCGCCCTCGGCTATTGCTATTATGGAAAAGGCTTTGCCTCCTTCCGCGCGCTCGGTGATCTTTTTGACCACTCTGTCGACGTTAAACGGTATTTCGGGAAGAAGAATTATGTCCGCTCCGCCCGCAATTCCCGCATAAAGAGTCAGCCACCCGACCTTGTTGCCCATGATCTCGACGAGCATGGTGCGGCCGTGGCTTGCCGCCGTCGTGTGGATGCGGTCTATGCACTCGGTCGCGACGTCCACCGCCGTGTGAAAACCGAACGTGACGTCGGTTCCGAAAATATCGTTGTCTATGGTTTTCGGCAGCCCTATGACGTTAAGTCCGAGACTCGATAAAAGCGCCGCGGATTTGTGCGTGCCCGCACCGCCGAGAGTGACGAGACAGTCGAGCTTCATCGCCTTATAGTTTTCCTTCATCTTCTCGGCTTTAGTCACGGGGTCGTCGCCCTCGAGCACGGTCATTTTCTTAAACGGCTGTCGCGACGTACCGAGAATGGTCCCGCCGACGTTTAAAATGCCCGAGAAATCCGATTCCTTCATCTTTCGGCTCTCGCCGTTTATCAGTCCGCCGTAGCCGTCGGGAATACCCACTATTTCGGCTTTGGGTATGTTGTTGTACACATACTTTCCGAGTCCTCGAAGGACGGCATTGAGCGCGGGGCAGTCGCCGCCGCTCGTAAGAACGCCTATTTTCATGATTTTACTCTCCTTTTATCATTTTATAATAGAACGTACAGTCGCGTCGCAGACGGGCAGCAGGCGACGAGGCGAGCGGGTTTTGTACATATTTCGTACTGCGCCCGCTCGACGAGGAGCACGCAGCCCGTCTGCGGCGATGAATGTGCGTTCTATTCAGTCCGCAACTTTAAGTTCCGTCAATTTTTTTATCCCGCTCTCGAGCAACATCTTCGACGGCGCCGATTTTTCTATGAGCGTCCTCAAGAGCACGAGTTGGGCGGGAGTCTTTTCCCCGACCACGCGCCATTCGTAATATCTGACGTACGACGCAAAATCCTGTCTGTCGTCGCCGACTTCGAGACTGAAAAAGATGTGGAAGAATACGTTTACGTAAAAGTCCTCGTTCACGGCGGACAACAGCTTTTCGGCTATGGCATTCTGCACGTCGTTTTCGGGCACATATCCGTCGAGCACGATCTTTTCTCCGACGTTCACATCTTCGAACTCCATGCGGCGCAAACGGTTCATAACGGCGATCACCGTGTTGGCGTACCGTTCTCCCGCAAGCGAGCGCATTGTCGCCTGCTTGACTCCCGCACGCGAAGTGAAGCTCGAGTATTCGAGAACGTACTGCACGAGCGCCTCGCTGTATGTCTTTATGTTGACGGGGAAGCCGACCTTCTTCTCGACGACGCGGGAATACACCTCGTTTATGAGGGCGTTCAGCGTCTCGCCTATCTGATCGCGGTACTCGACGTTCGGACTTGCGAGACAGCGTTTGAACAGCATATGGAGCTGGCTGTCGATATTGACGAGACTGTCGTGTATGCTCATCATGAGCTCGCCGACGAACTTATCTATCATCATGTACTTTTTGTTTTTATAGATGACCTTATGTTCTATCTCCGACCAAAAGCTGTTCACCAGGGATTTTATCTGAAGCTCGAACGAATATTTTTCGCCCGAGTCGAGCACAAAGCCGTCTATGCGGTAGATGTCGAGACCGTTTTTCTGTCTTTCGGGCTGCGGCGTGTCGAGCTTTAAATATATGTTGTCGCAGCGGTATTCGCCCTGTTCCGCATCGCTCGAAAACAGAGCGAGCAGGCGATCGTAAAGCTTCTTTTCGTCGTCCAAAAACCTACATTCGAGCCGCACGCCTATCGTATCCGACGCGTCGTATATGAGCCTTTCGGCGTCGTACTGCATATACAGCGCGTTTCGCACGATCTTTTCCTTAAGAGACGACGCGGATTTTATGCGGTAAGTCACCGAGACAGTCTCGTCGACCTCTCCGAACATTCTTTCGAGCGTCTCCGTGATGTGCGCCGCAACGCGCATCAAGTCGTCCTTTTTTTTCTCGAGCAGAGCGGTCGCCCTGTCTACGTAATCGAAAACCTCTATCTTCAAACCCGTTGTTTCTCCCGCGGTTTTTCTATGCCCGAGTGCCCACCTCGGAATCGAGCGCGGCGAGCTTGCTTTCTATGTCCCTGCTGATCTTATCCTCGCTCTCTATGTCCTCGCGGCCTATCATGTCGTCTATTTCCTCGTCGCCGACGCCGCCTGCCGCTTCGTATCCCGAATCCATTACTATATTCATGGCGTCGAGATATTCGTTCATCTTTTCGCTTTGGACCTGCGCCTTGAGCACGGCGTCGTCCAGCGCCTTACCGACCTTTGCGTGATTGAATCCCACGGTCAGTTTTTCCATCTGCTTGCCCATTACCGAAAGGTCCTTCAAAAACCGCTCGCTCATCTCGTTTATGTCGCTCATATTGGTCATTATCTCGAAATCGAGCAACATTCTCTCGGCAAGCTTTTGCTGGCTCACGACCTGCTTTAATGCGGCTTTAGCCGCCGCTTCCTGTGCGGGCGCGCCCTGCTTTCTCGCGAGCTTCGCCTTGTCTATGAACAGCTTGCGCTTCGGCTCGAGCTCGGAAATAAACAGCCGCATACGCTCGCGCGTCTCGTTAAGCGCCATTCGCCTTTCGATAAGCTTTTGCTCTTTTCTGCTTCTCATATTTCCTCTCCCGCACCGAGAGAACGCAAAAACGCCTCCGCCTCGTCCTCTTTTTCGCCGCTTGTTTCTTCGAGCGAGGGAACTTCGCCTGCCGTCTCGCCGATTGTGTTCTCATTCTCGGCAAGACGCGCTTCTTCCTTTTCCAGCCTGTCCTCCTGCTCCCACTCGTTCAAAAGCTCGTCTGCCGGCAACGCGACCTGCGCGGCTACGTTTTTATGATAGAGCGCCTTGTCGATCGCTTCGTTCGTGAGCTCGGTCACGGTTTCGCGCTTTTTGCGTGAGGAATTTATCGATTCGGACATATGCCCTATCTCTTCGAGCGAAAGCGTCTGCATTTTTTCGAGCTCGACGAACAGCGTCTGCGTATCGACAAGCTGAGCCATCTTTGCATTGGAGACTATTTCCTTGCTTATCTCGTTTATCGCATAAGCATACTGCTCCTTTTCCCGCTCGGCGTTCAAATACAGCGTGGCATAGTGCCGCTGCATCGTCTTGTCCTTTTCCTTTTTCGCGGATTCCTTATATTCGGCTTGCTTCGACACGACGCCCTTCATCTTGTCGAGATAGACTATCTGTTTATTCTCAAGCTCCCAAATATTGCGCTCTATCTCGCGCGCCTTAGCCGAAAAGTCGTCTTTTTTCTTTTTTTTGAACAGTCCCATAACAGCTCCTTTCTGCCTGTTTTCGCGTCAAAGCGTCCTGCGCCTTGTTATCAAATCTTCCATTCTGTCGAGATAGCGCGTCGTAAGCACGCCGTTTTCCGCTATCGCCGCAAATTCCGTCAGTCTTTTCACAAGCTCCTCGTCGATAAAAGCGATCTCTTCGCTGTCGCTCGGAGAAGCAATGGCGAGCTTTTCCTCGAGCGCGCGAAGTCTGCGCTTTGCCGCCATATCCGTACATTCACCGCGAACGCGCGACAGAAGCGAAATTATTTTCGCCGCGCTTTCTCTGTTTGCCTCAAGCCGTTTCTTCACTGCCGTTTCCTCCGAGCACGTCGCTTATTTCCTCTATTCTCACTGCGTCGAGAAAGAGACCGAAGCCGTCGAACTCTTTTTCGAGTTTTTCCCGAAGCTCCCGGCAAATTCCGTCCGTATGCGCGCCGATGTTGTAACCGCCGTTTATCGCGGCGAGTACCGACTGTTTGACGGCGCTCGTCACTATGGGTTTAAGCATTGCTTTCACATCGGTTACTGTGATGACCTCCGCATAGCCGAACTTCCTCAGAAGCGCCGAAGCGTTGTCGACGACGAAAGTATACGAACCGTTCGCACCCGCCGAGCCAGCTGCGCCGTCCTTTGCGGTGAAGGGTATGCCGCCCGTTCCCCACAGCACTTCGAACTGCTTACAGCGATTGACGACGTATATCTGTTGGATATCGCGGCATTTCGTCATTCCTTTGAGCGCACCCGCAAGATTTATTTTCCCGACGCCCTCTCTTACGACGGAACAAACCGCGCCGCCCTTTACGTGTACGGCTTCCATGCCCGTCGGCACATCCAAAACAGTGTTGTAACCGAGCGCGCCGTCGTATATGCGCCGTGCCACGTCTTCCGTCGCACTTACGGATAATCTCATAACAAACTTCTCCTTTTTTACCCGATACTCCCTTTAGAACATTCTACCACACGGCGCCGAAAAAGTAAAGGTTTTGTGCATAAATCGTCTGCAAAATATGCGGATTTTGCGCCCAAATCCCATCTTTTCGAAAGCGGATTTCCGACAAAAACGATTGACTTTAAGAATAAAGAATGTTATATTGTTTAAGCGATACAGTTTAATAAACATCAGTATGGGAAGTATAGCCAATGTGTACTTTCCGGACTCATGCTGATGAGAGAACTGTATCGCAACAATTCCCGGAGCGTACTGTTGGGTGCGCTTCGAAAGAAGCGCACTTTTACTTTAAGGAGGAAAAACACATATGAAAACCGTTACCGATCCCCAAATGAAAATCTCGATCTCCCGCAAGAAAATAAGCTACGACAGGACCACGGACATCATCACGCCGAGTAAAACGTCGATAACCAAAAACCGCAAGTACGGGTATCTGATAAGCAACGAATCGGGAAAATGCGTAGGGCTCGTTTTCATGTCCGACGACAAGCGCACGGCACGTTACGGCGACTGCGAGATACTCTTTTTTAAGGAATACGAAAAAGAGTACGGCGCATGGCGAGTAATAAAAATGTACGGGCAGCGCTTCCCTTACGCCACGCTCGAAAAGATAATGCTTTCCAAAGAAAGCCACACCCTCGTCATCGACGCGCGAACCCGAAAGGCGAACTGATTTCTCTCGATCCGCAAAGAACTGCGAAAAAGCGCGAACTCTTCGCGCTTTTTTTTCGTCATTAAACAAGTTGACAATAATGTCATTATTATGTTATAATTTTGGCACAAACATTAAAGGAGTTGTATTATGCCTCAAATCATACCTATCACCGATTTGCGTGACACCAACAAAATTACAGCCATGTGCGCAACAAACGAGCCTATTTTCGTGACGAAAAACGGTTACGGCGCAATGGTAATCATGAGTATGCAAGCATATGAAGAAGCTATGGATATGCCTCATATCGCGGCGGGTTTACGAGACGTACAAGAAAAACGCTCCAAACCATGGAATGAGATAAAAAATAATTTATGAAATACGTCCCTTACATTACCGAGAACGCCGAAAACAACTTACGAAGCATTTGCGAATATATCGTAAGCGTACTACGCAGTCCGAAAGCAAAAACAGACCTTGTAAAAGCCATAGACGAAAAACTGATAAAAATATGCAATATGCCGACAAGCTATCGAGTATGCGAATATCCTCCGCTTGCACATCGCGAAATTCGTTATGCCGTTGTCAAAAAATATAAACTGTATTTTTCGATAGAAGAACAAACAAAAACGGTTCACATTCTTTATATAAGACACGAACTTCAATGCGAAAAAAATTTATATCCGAATGACTGACACAAAAAGCGCGAACTCTTCGCGCTTTTTTGTTCGGCAAGCCTACTTATCCTGAGGCTTGAACTGTTTCAATATGCTTTCCACAAGGCTTTCTTTTTTCGCAAGACAGCTTTCCGCGAATTTAAAATCCAATTCTCCCGCCGACAGATTTACCAGCTTATAGACCGGGAGTTTTTTCGCCGCTTCCGTCAAGCGTTCCGCACGCTTTTCGTCGCCGTCCACGCCCGAAAGAGCGAGCTTTTTTATTCGTCGCAAAAGTTTTTTGCCGCCCGTCGTTTCACATATGTCGCTCAAAACCGAATATAAATTCGGCTCGTCGTTTTGTCCTCTTGTTTCGTTTTCGGAAAGATTTTCCGTCTTGTTTTCCGAAACCGACGAATTTTCCTCTTCCTCGTTTTCGGACAAAGATATTTCGTATTTCAAGTCGAGCCGAGACGCGCCCATGAAAAGCCTACCCTTGAGATCCGACGGATCCACTTTAAGTGTGACCGAACGGGACTGTCCCGCACGCAGACGCACTTTTTCGTAAGCGACGAGTCGCGAGCCCGAATCGTAAACCTGCACGACCTCCGCCGCCGAATATCTGCCGTCGTTCCTTATCTCGAGCGTAATGCCCGATGACACCGCTTTCGGTTCGCCGTAGACGAACTGCCCGTAGGTCAGCCCGTGTCCGAACGGATAGACGACTTCTCTTTCCTCTCCGTTTAGGGAAACGAAATCCTCGCAGAGCCTGCCGCACGGAGAGACTTCGCCGCAGATTATGCGCTTAAGCGCCTCGCCCGCTCCGTCCCCGAGATAGGGCGCGAATATTACGGCATTCGCGACGGAAACTCGCTTCAGATCCACGCTTCCTCCGCCTACGACCACCGCAACCACTCCTCTGCCGCTGTCGGCAAGCCGCTCCACAAGAACGAGCTGTTCTTCGGGCAACGCCGTATCACGCTTCAAAAACGGGCAGTCGGCTTCGTATGCCCCCAGCACGACCACGATCGGCTCGTCGGGATAAGTCGCTTCGAGCGCCTCTTCGGAAAAATCTTCCCCCTCTTCGTATCCGCGCACGAGCTTGACTCTCCTGTCCGCCTTAAACGCATCTATAAGGGAATCTCTTTTTTCCTCTCCGCCTTCTTCTCCCGAAGTGAAAAATCCAGCAGCACCCTTTTCGCAGACAGTCACTCCGTCGCCAGAAAGAGGAAGTATTCCGTCGTTTTTGACGAGCACTGCGCACTCGGCGGCAAATGAAACGGCTTTTCTCCGCCGCTCCTCTCCGTCCAGGTCGAACTCGTGATCGTCATACGTTTCGTCTATGAGCGCGAGCACTCGGCGCGCGCTTTCGTCCACGTCTTTTTGAGTTATGTCTCCGCGTCCGAGCGCATTCGAAAGACAAGTCGGCTCGTCGAAACCGCTTTCGACGGACAAATCGATTCCGCACTTAAGCGCCTGCGCTCTGTCGTCTATATCGCCGCGCACGGAAAGTATCGCGCCCGTATAGCCGTGCTTTCTCGCCGTCGCCGCAAGTGCGAATTTATCTTTTCCCAAAGTCAATGCCTTTGCCTTGCACCCCTCGAGAGCAAGACAAAGTTCGTCCGCCTCTCCGTCGAAGCGTACGTTTGCGCCCACGCCCGTAGATTGCACGCCGTCCGCAAACGCGCGCGAAAGTTCGTGCGTGAGCTTCTCGCTCTCGGACAGATATCTGTATCTGTCCCCGCAGTCGGTTTTGGGTGCGGAAAGTCGGGGCACTCGGGCAGTCAGATGAACGCCGCAAGCACAGCACTCCTTGCCCTCTTCCTTGCCGACTGCATATGCAAGATCGGCGTCGAAGCCGCAGGCTATGGCGACGGCGCTCGGAAACGACGCGCCGCCGCTTCTTTTAAAGCCGTCGTACTCGATTTTAAGCGACGGCAAAACGCGCACCGCGCGGGTGCGCCCGTTCGCTTCGCCGCAGATGATTTCCGCACGTTCTTCTTCGCTCATGGATTCGAGAATACGATCTATATCCATTGTGTTCACCCGTAATGTATCTTTCGCCGCAAAGGCGGCTTGATCAGGCGGGACACACCGTCCGCCTACCGTATATTCTACCATAGCCCGATAAAAAAATCAACAATTGAGCAAAGCAATCGAAAAAATCCCCGAAGAAAACAAAATCCCCGTAAAATGCAAAACAGCCGATTGTTGCAATCGCCTTTTCGACCGTCGACAATGTCTCCGGTCTTTCGCCCAAACGCGGGTCGGCGCTACGCCGCGCGCGTTGCGCTTGCTTGCTTTTACCCGACCCGGGCGAACTCTATTCGGGGCAGAACCGATGCGCCTGTCCTCGGTTTTGCAATTCAAGACAAACCTCGACATTTCGCTTAACCGATCCCCCGTAAAATGCAAAACAGCCGATTGTTGCAATCGACTGCTCCGCTATATAATAAGGGGGAAAATGATGAGCTATTTAGTGGCAACTCAGTGTCGTAACACCTTGTGCACCCTCATTATATATCATCTGAAATTGTTTGTCAAGCGTTTTTAATAACTTTTTTTAATTTTTTTCATTAAATTTATTGATTTTTTATTTCTTCTTCGGTCTCGCTTTCCGCGCCCTCGCCTTCTTCTTCCTCGTTCCCGTCATCGTCGGCTTCCATAAATTCCTCGTAGTTCATCCACAGCGGCGGTTTCTCGTCCGTCTTTTCGGGCGGAGTGAAAATTCCGTTCGACAGATATTCCTCTATCGGAGCGAGCGCGTCCAAATCGGTCTTGTCGCTCTTTGCGGCGAAAAAGTTCAAAAGCGCCATCTCTTCCCTTGTTCGCGACGGAGCTTTTTCGAGACGCGAGCAAGTGAACTTGACCATAAGCTTGTCCTTTCCCTTAAGTCTTTCTCCGTCGAAGCCGCCGCGCAAGACGAACATCGGGATCCCCTTCAAAAGATACGGAATATTTGCCTGTTCCAATCCGTGATACTGCGCGGCGTTCGGTTCCGCCATTCCGACGGCGACGATCGCCGCGTATTTTTCGGCAAACTTATTCGCATACTTTACTACGGTCTTAAAGCCTGTTATAGTATTGTTTATCACTCTCGACATGAACACTGCCTTATCGAAATTGTCGAGCATTTTTACCTTGAACTTCTTGAGCGGCACTGCCTCCGCGCCGTCGCCGAGCCTCTCCCTCAATGCAAGCGCATACTTTTCAGTAAATCCCGTAAGCGAATTGAAGATTATGAGCGTCCTCATTCAGACACCTCCGAAACGAATGTTATACTTATTATAACCTCTTTTCCCGAACGAAGTCAAGGCAATGAAAAAGACGGACAAAAAAATCCCGCCGCCCGCGCGAAAGTTTTGACATCGGGTCTTGCTTGTGATAGAATATAGTTACGGCGAAATCATGCGCCGTTAAAGGAGAGCGTTTTGGTATATTTTCTTTACATCGTGCTTGCCGCGATCGTCGTATTCCTGTCTATAAAACTCGCAAAATACGTAGACTGGCTGGACAAGTCCACAAACATTTCGGGTGCATTCATCGGCGGCGTTATGCTTGCGGCTGTCACGTCTCTGCCCGAGCTCTTCACGAGCATTTCCGCGACTTTGTTTTTGCACCAAAACGAGCTTGTTCTCGGCAACATACTCGGAAGCAATCTTTTCAACTTCGCAGTGATCGGGCTGTCGCTTGTTGTGTTTATCAAGAGCGTTTATTCGGCGGGGCTCAAAAAAGTACATTTGCTCTCTCTCGGAATGATGATTGCGATGTACGTCTTTGTCGCGCTCGACGTCTTTTTGGACGTCTGGCCGAAAATAGGATGGTTTTCTCTCTCCTCTCCGATCATTCTCGCACTCTACATCGCCTATCTTTTTCTCACGCCAAAAAAAGAAGAAGCCGAGGAAAACGCAAGCGACGAAGTCACGCTTTCGCTTAAACAGATAATCATTCGTTTTGTGATATGCGCCGTACTTCTCGTCGCCGCTTCGATCGCAATAACTTACGTTTCCGATTGGATGGCGCGCGAGCTCGGGCTCGGCATGACGTTCGCGGGGGCGCTCCTTCTGGGCGTAGCGACCTCTCTTCCCGAAACCGCTTCGACGCTTTCGCTTTGCAAACGCAAAAACTACAACGCCGCTTTCGGCAACATTCTCGGAAGCAACGTCTTTAACTGCACTATACTCGTAATAGCAGATCTTCTGTCGTTCACGAGCGGCGCGACTGACGTATATACTTTTAACGTCTCTTCGCAGCTTCTTATCATTCTCGGCGGCGCGGTAGCCGCGCTGTTCGCGGCAATGCTCGGCATATTCGCAATACGCAGAGATGGGCGCATTTTCAAACGCATAAGCGCGGGAACGGTGGGCGTATGCGCCGTTGCCGCATATATAATTTTTACGGCGCTCTCCCTTGTGCTGTAAAATAGCGGCGTTTCACATTGACATTTCGCAGAAAATGTGATATTATTGAATATATATCGTTAAGCAATCAACGAACGACAGCGGAGGCTCCTACATGGACGATGAACGCAACAACGGCGGCGGCGCGCCCGAAAACGACTTCGAATCCCAACTTGCCGAGCTTATAAAGCAGAGCGGCGGATCCGTTCCGCCCAAAAATCGGTCCGAACAGGAAAACCAATCTCGGGAAGAAAGCTCCGCACCGCGCGAAAAGACAGCCGAAGAGATCGACGCGGAAATAGAGGCGATGATAAATTCCATGTCCGAGCAAAGCCACGACTCTGCGAGTGCGGAAAGCGCCGAAGCGGACGCTCCCGCCTCGCCTTTCGTCATGCCGAGCGACGAGCCTTCGGCGGGCTTCGCCGCGCCCGAAGATGGCGCGCAAACTTCCGCCGCAACCGAGGAAACGACTTCTTTTACCGTGGCGGAAGAAACTCCGCCTTTCGTAATGCCGAACGACTCCCACGAGGATAGCGAGCAGACGATCGAAGACATAATGGCGGAAATAGACCGTCTCGAAAGAGAAGCGGCAAATGCCGAGCGCGAAAAAGAAGAAGCGGAACGAGCAAAACTCGAGGAAGAAGAGTCCTTAAAGCGCGAAATGGCTCAAAACGAAAAAACGAGCGCTGCGCTCGACGACGAGCTCGAAGCCATGCTCGAAAGCCTGACCGCCGAAGCTCCCGCAGCCGATCCGATACAAACCGAAATGCCGACCGATACCGAAGAGGCAGCACAGACGGAACGCCCCTTAAATGCGGAAGATCCCGTCAAAGCGGAAGAAGCGGCTACGCGAGAAGAACCTCCCCAAGCGCAAGGATCGCCCGAAGCGGAAGAAAAAGTCGAAGCGATCGAAACGCCCAAGACCGAAGCGTCCGCGGAAAACAAAGAGCCCGACGAAAAACCGATTCCCGAGCCCGTTGAGACTCGCTCGACGAAGGAACCCGAAACCGCCGAGCTTTTCAAGGAGCCTGTCGAAATCGTCCGCACGGACGAAAGCCACGAAACTTCCGTCCCCATCGACATACAAAGCTTCGACAAAGTAGAGCCGCCCAAAGAGGAGCCCAAGCCCCTTGACGTAGCGACGATGGAAGCCATGCTTCAGGAACTGCTCGGCGACGACAGAGCAAAAAAAGAGGAAAAGGAGCAGGCCGTCGTTTCCGAAATGGAACAGATGCGGGCGAAGATAGCTTCGCTCGAATATATGCTCGCAAACGCCGACCGCAGAAAGAGCGAAGAGACGGCTGACGAGAAAAAAGCCGCCGCCGCTCCTCCCCAAACCGACCCGCAAAAGATTATCGAACAGGCAGCGAAAGCCACAAAAAGCGACGACATAAACTCGATGTTCAAGCAGTGGTTCGACCTCGAAATGGCGGCAAAGATGAAGAACATCATAACCGAGGACGAAAAAAAGGCGGCAAGCGAAAAGGAAAAGCAACCGCCGTACGACAAGTCTCCCGCCGTATACAACGAGTCCGACCAAGGCTCGGACTTCATAAAGCTGTCCGACAACGTATATTATAACGTACGCGAAAAGAAAACGTACGTAATGCGCGAGCTGAAGCCGACGGTCTCCTCTCCCAAAAAGAAAGTCGTAAAAAAGAAGATCGTGCGCAAAGCGGCGCCTCGTCCGCGCCGCGCGCTCCACGCCCGCCCCGGTATGCGTCCCCGCCGTCCGCGCCGTCCCCTCGGACCGCCCCGCCGCCGCAGACCTTAATAGCAAAAAAATGTTTGTTTTTATTATGCCAACTATAACCGCATTAGTTCGCAAACCGTACACACTATCAACTTTTTTTTAAAACCATTTGAATTATTACTATAATAATCCGCTTACTATATTTGAATCGAAAACACCTCAACCGAACGCTTTTATCAAGTTCGATTGAGGTGTTTTGTGCGTGTTTGATAAATCTATCATTTATTTATATGGTGTGTTCTTTAATATACTTTCCAAGTTTTTCTACATACACCCTTTTCGGACAAGCTTGCCCATACAAGAAGCACCCGTAATAAATTAGCTTTGTCTGTAATGCTTTATGTTTATAAATAAGCAACTTATGCGGTTTTCCTTTATTAATAGGCAACACTGTACTATCTATCAAAACATAGTCTTTCTTCAATAGCGCAATAATATCAAAATTTTTAGCTCCGTCTACGAAAATGTATTCAATCTGATTGCCCAACATTTCAATGACTTTTAATAAAAACTTATATGAGTCATCAATGCTTTTATTATTTAAATAATCCCTAAAACTTTTATATGGAAAGAATGACATATCCATGTGTGCTATAAAATCACTTTCAATACCGACTTGTTCAAAAAGCAAATCATAATTATCTCTCCAATATGTTTCTTTCTTGAAATCATATAGTATCTCATATATAGATGTTGCGGACAGCGATTTCCCATTGTTATATTCTTCTAACAAGTCGGGATAATTTCTCCTTGCTCCCGTATCTGTGGGATTATATGAAATTGTCAAAGCTCGTGCTTTATCTATTCTGTAAAAGAACGGCTGATTCCATATCGATGAACAACTTTCTTCTACTTGTCTTGGGCGGGGATATTCTATTGCTTGCAACATGAGGTCTTTAATCGTAGTCATAGTATTCTATCCTTTAATCAAAATAGTTTATTTTATATTACCATATATAGTGTACTTCATTCCGAATTTTTTGTCAAGAAAAAACATTCTTTGTAATTACGCTCCATCGCTTAAAAAATCTTCCTGTCAAACATCTTTTTCCGGACTTATTTCCACAATAGAAAGAACTGCCGCAAGTTCCTTTCGGCTTGCGACAGTTACCTGTTTTATTATACTTTCTTTATCAAGCTTCGGCTTCGGTCTTTGTCTGCCTCATGCAAGACGCGACTATCGTCGCGACAATGGATACGATATAGAATATTGTCGCTACAACGAATATTGCGTCCAGCCCGCCGAGCCCGTAAACTATGAGCGAGTCCATGCGGTAGTTTATCTCGAGTGCGAGAAAGTGATAGAGCCCGAACATATAGCACACATACGACAGCACAAGCCCTACGCGAATGTTAAACAGCGCCGACGCGCCGAAAATAACTATTCCCGCAAGTATCCCTACGACCACAAGCGCCGAGAAATACATACTGCCCATTCCTATATATACGAACAGCGTCACGAGCGCCATTACCGCGCCTGCCGCGCCGACATAAAAGCCGGGGGCTTTATTGCGAATTATCTCTCCGATATTCATGACATATTACTCCTTACCGAATTTGAAATCTTTAAGCGTCGAAAGCACGAACAATGCACACGCCGCAACTGCGAATATTCCGATAATCACGTCCGCCGAAACGAGAGCTTTCTCCCATGCCGGCATTATCTGAACGACCTTATCCGTCGAGGACATACCGTTTATAGCCGTGCTGTTTACATAAGCATAGAGGAAATTTTTACACGAAGCGCGCAAATTTCTCATAAACTTGCCGTCGGCTTTCGCCCAGCCCTCTATTTTGGACACAAGCCAATCTCCCGAGGAAAGCCAGGTGTCGTTGCCCGCCTCGATACCTATACCTACGTCCATCCAATTGCGGTTAGCCATTACGGCGTCCGTGAGCGTAACGCCCTTAAAGCCCCATTCGTCGCGCAGAATGTCGTTTAAAAGCCCGCTGTGAGCGCCCGCCCAACGGCAGCCTATTCTGTTGAACGAGGTCATGACCGCGGTAGCGCCGCCGTCCTCTACGGCGTATTGGAAGGACTTTAAGTATATTTCGCGGAACGCCTGTTCCTTGCCGAACGTAGCGACCGCCTGACGATAGGTCTCCTGATCGTTAAGCGCAAAGTGCTTAATGTAGCAGCAAAGACCCATGCTTTGAGCGGCGGAAACCTCTTTCGCCGCCATAACTCCCGAAAGGAAGCCGTCCTCGCTGTAATACTCGAAGTTTCTTCCCGAATACGGCGTGCGGTGTATGTTCATCGCAGGTCCGTACCAGCCGCTGATTCTGCCGCTCGAAATACGGAGCGCATCCTCGCCCATGGACAAGCCGATGTTATAAAGAATTTCGACGTTGAACGTAGCCGCCATTACGGGCTCCGACGTATAAGCGACGGTCGCTCCGCCCGCATACTGTCCCTTGATGCCCTGCGGACCGTCCGCCTGAACCGTTGCGGGAAGATTTATGGATTCGATCGCCTGCGTGCCGTAACCCGAGTGTCCGACTATTTCCGCCATTTCCGTAAGGGTGAGCTGATTGAGTAGGTCGTCCCAAAGCTCGTTGTCGTAATCGACGCCGCGCATCATTACTATGCTGTATTTCGTATCGGTCGAACCCGTCTTTATGCTCGTATCGGGAGCTTCGGGAGTGTAGTTGAACTGAAGGTCGTCTATCATCGCCTTCGTCGCCGTAAGAGTCTCGTAAGAGGTCGGGAAAGTTCCCTGCCAATCGGAACGCGTCAGATATGTAACGAGACCGTCGCCGTAGTGGTTGAGATCGGCGTCGTCGAAACGGTTGGTGATCTGTACGCCCACGCTCTCTTTGGAAAGCGAATAGGACGTCGTGTCGGTTGCGGCGACGTTGAACTTATACACGTTGTTTTTGTTTCCGTCGTAGTCCATGCCGTTTACCGTCGTCTTGCCCTTTTCCGCAAGTATGTTGTTGAGCGCGTCATGCGAATTTGCGCCTATCGCAAGATAGTAATCTCCGCCCTCGAGAATATACGTCTTGTTCACTTTCGCGTCGTAAGTCGCAAGTTCTTTTCTCTCCACTTCGACCTCGATATCGACGTCTTTGCCCGCGCCGATTATGTCCGTCTTGCCAAATCCGACAAGCTGAACGGCGGATTTTTCTATGCCGTTTTGTCTGTCGAACTCCGTATACTCGCTCTGTCCGTATACCTGAACGACGTCTTTGCCGTCCTTTGCTCCCGTATTCTTCACATTTACGGTGAGAGTATACGTATCCGTTTCTCTGTCGTAGGTTACGCCCTTAAGCGTCTGCACAAACGTCGTATACGACTTTCCGTATCCGAACGGATAGTTCACCTCTTCCGAGTAGTTCCACTTGTTCCCCGACGAAGCGAACACGCCCGCGTCGCCGTTTGCATTCCCTCTGCCGAGAACTATGTCCTCATAGCGGGTCTCGTAGTACTTATAGCCGACGTAAATACTTTCCTCTTCGACAAGATAGTGAATCGCATAGCGAACCGCCGTTCTGTCGCCGGGCACGCCGTCTATCGTCGTTCCCGCGATAGTTCCCGTATACGCGCCGTTTTCCTTGTCGGCGTTCGCAAACGTGTAGCCGCCGAAGTTCTGCATTGCGGGAGAGGAAAGCGAGCTTGCCGAATAGGTGTCCACGAATCTGCCGGACGGGTTTATGTCTCCGCAGAGAATTTTCGCAACGGCGTTCATGCCGTATTGTCCGGGTCCGCCTATCCAAAGACAAGCGTCTATCTTATATTCGGGATTGTCGAGCCAATCGAGCGCCATTGCGTTCGAGCTGTTTATAAGCACGACTATCTTTCCGAAGCCGAGCCCCGCGACGTACTTCAAAAGATCTTTCTCGACCTGTTGAAGCTCGAAGTAGTGCACTCCGTCCGTAAATTCGTTCGCCGCAAGGTCCGCGCCCTCGCCGCCGCTTCTGCCGATAGTTACGATTGCCATTTCCTTATAGCCTTCGAGAGAGACTCCCGACGCCTCGACTTCCGCGGCGGGAATTTCGGCTATGCGCGTCGCCGCGCCCACGTCCTCGTATTCGGTCCACATTCCCGCAACGCTGCGGTCGGTCTTTGCCGTCTTAAGATCCGCGACCTTTCCCGAATACCAATCGAGCATCGCCTCGTTCACCTTAAAGCCCGCGTCGATAAGCGCCTTTTTCATAGTGGCGGCGTTTGCCGTATCGACTTGTCCCGAGCCCGTGCCGCCGTATATGATGTCCGCAGACGAACGGCCGAAGCAAGTGACGCTCGTTCCCTTATCGGCGGGAAGCGCGCCGTTGTTCTCGACAAGGACGCTGCCTTCGCCCTGAATCTGCTCGCACAGCTCCACCTGCCATTTGGTGAGCTCGTCGTTGTTTGCGAACTTACTCTTATAGTAGTTCGTATCCTCGTTCGAGTTTTCGTCTTTTACGACTATACTCGAAGACACGCCCAGCTCTTTGTTGATCATCGACGCGTAGGACACGGCAAAGAACGTCCCCACCATCAACAATGCAAACAGAAAGGCGAGCACGCCCGTCAAAACAGACCATACGGTCTTGTTGCGGATAATAAAGTTCATATCATCCTTCCTCCTGTTTCTTTGCTAAAACGAAATTATCGCTTTGCCGTATACAAGTTTAGCAAAAAAACGGAGAAAGAGAGACTTTTTGAGAAATCGGTCGTTATTTTTGAGAAATCCGCTTTAAATTCGGGAAAAGCACGCTCATGGTAAACATCTCGTCCGCATAATCGAATATGATGTTGCCGCCGTATTTTTCGACGATGTACTTCATTGACTGCACTCCGAAGCCGTGATAGTTTTTGTCCTCGTTCGTCACGGGCAAACCGCCTTCTATTTTCGGCGCACTGCGGCAATAGTTCGTGACGACTATCTGCCCGCAATCATCTTTCTTTTTTACGTTTACGGAAATTATGCGTTTGTCCTCTTCCTCGCCCTTCACGCTCTTTATGGCGTTGTCGAGAGCATTTCCGAACAGCGAATATATATCCGAAACGTCGATATTTTCCAACGTCTCGCTGTCGACGATATACGAAACTTTTATGTTGTTCGCATTGCAAAACAGCAAGCGGTCCGAAAGAATGACGTCGAGAGCGCTGTTTCCCGTCGAAGAGATGTTGTCGTATATGTTTATCGACTTTTCCATTTCGGAAAAGAACTTGTCGTCGTCTCCGCCGCCTTGCCTGTATTTGTTTATATGAAAGCGCATATCGTGACACTTCATGTTTATGATGTCCATATTCGCCTTGAGGTTGTCCATTCGGTTTTTCTCCGCGGAAAGGAGCTGTTCGATTATGCGGTTCTTTTCCCTTATGCGCCCCTGCTCGAGAGCGAAGGACTGAACGGCAAGAGAGAGTATACAGGCGATTGCCGTAAACAGCACCAAAAGCGCGTAATCGCTCATTATATTAAACGAGCGCAATACGTTCTTCAAGTACACGACGGCAATGGAAGCCACTGCGAGCACGAAAAACCAAGCGTTCTTTATAATTATGTTTCCGTCCTTCGTAAACCTTCTGACCACCACGAAATAGCACGCCGCATACACCGCGCCGAAAACCGCCGCCGTAACGAGATAGAACACACCCCCGTCCGCGCTCGACAGCCTAAGCAACAATGTCGCCAGATCCCCGAGATTAAACGCAAGGTTCTGTATCGTATAAGAGGTTATGGCGACGAATATACAGCTTTTAAACGTATTGTCGAGTACGACAAACAAAAAGGCAAGCGACCAAACGAAAATACAGAGCACTCGCACCCAGCGATTGCCCATCAGAGGATGAAACAAGACTATAAGCAGATAAAATATCGTACAAAAAACAAGCCGCGGAACAAACGCGCTTCGCTTCTTCAGTCCTATCACGAACATATATTCGGCGATAATGAGCTGTAAGCCGAAGAAAAAATGTATGGGTATCGAGGCAAACGCTTTGTTTATGATCTCCATATCACAGTCCTCCGAAAAAGCGGTTTACGCTGCATACGAAATCTTTTTTTCGCGCTCGGCTTATCGGGAGCGGCACTTTGCCCACATACACGTCGTTGCCGACAATGCTCGACACATGAGAGAGATTTACTATAAACGAATTGTTGCACCGAACAAAACTTTTGCCGAGCTTCTCCTCCGCCGCGCGAAGCGAGGTATGCACTTTGTATTCTCTGTCGAGCGTATGGTAAACCACATACTGATTGCTTCCCTCGACATAGTGAATGTCCTTAAGCGACAATATCTGCGTTCCGCCTCCCGCAACGTCGAGCTTTACGGGACTTCTTTGCGGCAACGTCCGCATTGCCCTGTTGAGCTTTACGGAAAGATCGAAATACGTCACGGGCTTGACCATAAAGTCGAGCGCATTGACTTCATACCCCTTTATTGCATACTGCGCCATATGCGTTATGAAAATTATTTCGGCTTCCTCGTCGGTCTTTCTCACGTGTTGAGCCGCCGTAAGCCCGTCCATGTGCGGCATTTCTATATCGAGCAATATTATATCGAAAGGCTCGTTATAGTCGGAAGAAAAATTCAGACCCGAATCGAATTCCGCACATACGATGTCCAGCCCTTTTTCGCCCGAGTATCTCTCGACATATTCCCGAAGCGCCTTTCTCTGTTTTTCGTCGTCGTCGACAATGGCTATTCTCATAAACTCCTCCTCGTTACTTTTATTATATAACGAGATAACGGGTTTGTCAAGCACGAGATTTTTGCAAAGAAAATGCCGCCTTTCGGGGCGGCAAACGCGTATTAAGGTTTTTGCAAAAGCTCTTTAAGCTCCTTCTTTCTTTCGCTCGGGATTCGGAACGAGTCGCGGCACTTCGAAACCGCCTTTCGCGTAATAAAGTCGGAAAATCTTCCTTCTTTAAGCGCCGCATAGACCTTATCGTAAAAGTCTACGGCTGCAATCGACAGTCCCCAGGCGATCGCCATGTCGACATAATATCTGCCCGCCGTAACAGTCGCGTACCTTTCGATAACGCCGTCGATATGCGTTTCGTCGATGTAGTTAAACAGGGCGACCGCAGCAAAGCGCGCAAAATATTCGCGCTCGTCGTAAAGATAATCGTCGATATACGAAAGACACTGCTCTTTTTCCTTTTTGAAAGCTTTCATGCCGCTAAGCGGCGAATCTATCGCCGCCCAACTGTCTACGAATCCGAGATAGCGCGGAAGGTTTTCGAAAAGCTCTTTGGCTCTCGGCTTGAGCCGCCCGAGCGCAAAGCCGTAAACAAGCACTTCCTCGTAGTAGTGCGGAGCGCTCGTCAAATAGCTCTCGTCGGCTTCTTTGGCAAGCTTTTTCACCGTCGGCGTGCGCACGCCGAGCATTGGCATTTTCGTGAGCACGATCTTCGCGGTAAAGTTTTTAAACTCCTCTTCCGCGTTGTTTATAAGTTCTTGCCGTATTTCCGAAAAGGTCATGGGTATCCTTTGCAATATAATAAATTTGCGCCTTTTTTCGAAAAGGCACGCCAAAAAGAATGTTTTCACGCAAATGAGGCATTACGCAATATGCCTCTGCGCCTTTTTTCGAAAAGGCGCCCCAAAAAGATAAAGGGAGAGGACCTTTCGACTGTTCCTCTCCCTTTTAAATCCCTCTCCTTTAAACGACTTAGGGCTCCGCCCTAAGAACCTTTTTAGAGGATAACATTATAAAAGAAGAAACAACAGGACAAACGTAGCCCGTGTACGTAAAAGTTTATAAGTTGTGTGAACACCTGCGCACTTAGAAACGAGTTAGGCAAGGCAGGTGCGGATTTCGCGCAAGGAGTGTACTTCTCCGTACACAACTAAGCGAAAACGTAAACCTAACGCCGCATAACGACGTTTATAAGTCCGCAGGATTGGGACTATTCTATATAGGCGACGCCGAACGCCCCGAAGCCGAGATGAATGGAAAGTACGGGACCGACCTCTCGAAGGTGTATTTTCGTACCGGTGTGTTTCTCGCGCAGAAGGTCTATAAGAGGGGTCACGTCGACGTCGTTTCCCGAGCGCATTACGAATATGCGGCGCGCCTTTGCTGGAACGGCTTCGGCAAGAGCCTTGCACCGCGCCGCCACTCCGCGCACGTTGTTTATGAAACGTATGCCGCCGCCGAGATTAAACAGCGGGCGGGTGTTTAAAGTGGTATTCGGCTTTTGGGACGCAATAAGCCTGCCGCCGCGCACGAGATTGTCTATGCCGTCCACGGTGAACACCGTACCGATACGCGAACGCAGTACGTCGAGATTGTGTACGATACGGCTGAGCTCGAGTCCGCCTACGACCATATTGACCGCTTCGTCGACGAGAAGGTGCTGTCCTCCGTTCGTAGTGAGAGAATCGACTACGCGGATGTTGCCGCCCACCTGACTTGCCGCCAAACACGCCGAGGCGTACGTGCCCGAAAGCCCGCCCGACATGAGAATACACAGCACGTCATATCCCTTTTTGACGAGCGCGGAAAACGTGTCGACGAAAACCGAAAGCGCCGGCTGGCTGGTCTTTGCCCTGCCGCACTCGACGATCTTTTTGAAATCGCCGTTTTCGCCTCTGTTTTTTTCCTCATAGATCTTACCGTCGCAAATATACGAAAGCGGCACGGCATGAACGCCTATTTTGGCGAGTTCCGCCGTCGAATAGCCTGCGCTGCTGTCTGTCACTATTGCAATCATGGTTCCGATCCCCTACCCTTATTTTATCCTACGGAAACGCTCATATCGAGCTTCCGTCAATTCTTCTATTCCGATTTTGCTCTTTTCTTCGAAAAAAGCCGCGGCGTCCGCTTTGAGGCGGGCAAAATACTTGTCGGAGAAACCGTCCTCCTCGATTATTTTTTCGATCGCCCCGAGCTCCTTGAGGTCGTCTGCCGTAAGCTTCAAACAGCTTGCTGCCTCTTTTACCTTCGACGAATCCTTCCAAAGTATGGACGCGCAACCTTCGGGCGATATTACGGAATAAGTCGACGTTTCGGTTATCCACACTTCGTCCGCCGCCGCAAGTCCGAGCGCTCCGCCGCTTCCGCCCTCGCCTATAATGATCGAAAGCACGGGCGTCTTAAGCCCCATCATGCCGAGAATACTGCTCGCAATGGCTTCCGCCTGACCGCGTTCCTCCGCACCTATGCCGCAGAACGCGCCCGCCGTATCGACGAAACACAGTACGGGACGACGGAATTTCTCCGCCTGCTTCATGAGGCGCATTGCCTTGCGATAGCCCTCCGGGTTCGCATAGCCGAAGTTGCGCTCGACTTTCTCCTTAGTCTCCTTGCCCTTCTCTATGCCTATAACGGTTATGGGCTTGCCGCAGATTTCGGCAAGTCCTCCGACGACCGATTTGTCGTCGGCAAAGCGCCTGTCTCCGTGAAGCTCTATAAAGTTTTCGGTGATTTTTTCGATGTAATCGAGCGCAGTGGGTCTGCCCTTTTCGCGGCTCTTCATGGCTATTTCGTATGCCGTAAGCTCACTCATGCTCCACCTCCTTAGCTCCGTGTATTTTGAGAATCCGACCGAGCGTTTCTTTAAGCTTTCTTCTGTCGACGATCTTATCTATAAAGCCCTTCTTCAAAAGGAACTCCGCGCGCTGGAAGTCTGCGGGAAGTTTCTGTTTTATGGTCTGCTCTATGACGCGCGGTCCCGCAAAACCGATGAGCGCGTTCGGCTCGGCGATTATGATGTCCGCCTCGAACGCAAACGACGCCGATACGCCGCCCGTCGTAGGGTCGGTCAAAACGCTTATATACAAAAGCCCTTTGTCCGAGTGTTTGAGCACCGCTCCCGACGTCTTTGCCATTTGCATGAGAGAGATTATGCCCTCCTGCATACGCGCGCCGCCGGAAAGGGCAAAGCCTATGACGGGAAGATCATGCTCGGTCGCGTATTCGAATGCGAGAGTTATTTTTTCGCCCGCCGCGCTTCCCATACTGCCCATCATGAAGCGGTAGTCCATAGCAAACGCAACGGCTTTTCTTTCGCAGACGGAAACCACGCCGCAAACGACGGCTTCCTTTTCCCCGCTCGCCTTTCTCGCCTTCTCGAGTTTAGCCTCGTAATCGGGAAAGCCGAGAGGATTTTCTCCCACGACGTCCGCAAACAGTTCCTCGAACTCTCCCTTGTCGGAAACGAGTTTGAGTCTGTCGCGCGCGCCGATCTTCATATGACATCCGCATTTCGCACAGACATACGCGCCGCTTTCGAGATCGTCGCTGAGTATCAGGCTTTTACACTTATCGCACTTTATCGCAGCCTTTTCGGGAACGGACGCGCTTGTCTCGTTCTCCTGCCCCTCGAGGGCGATTTTCGGCTTGCGAAAAAAGAATTTTCTTATATCGAAACCCATTTTATGACCTATCCTCCTGTCACAAAATTTCCCGAAAGCGCTGTCCAAGCGCGCAGGCACACTAAACCCGCGTCATGCGGCGAACATACTTTCAGGCTCATTCCCTGCCGCCGAAGAGCGCGTTTTCGCCACGCTCGGCAGCTTGCATTTCTTTTTCTATCGTATCGGTGTAGTACTTTCCGCTTATAAACTTTTCGTCGGTGATGAGCGCCTCGGCAAGCTCGGCGTTCGTGTTCACCCCCTCTATGACAAGCTCGCAAAGCGCGGCTTGCATTTTGCGTATCGCTTCGTTCCTGTCCCTGGCGCAAACCACGAGCTTTCCGAGCAGAGAATCGTAATACGGCGGGATCGTGTAGTCCTGATAGATCGCCGTATCGAAGCGCACCCACGGTCCGCCCGGTATGTGCAAAAGCGTGACCTTGCCGCACGACGGACGGAAATTGTTTTTATAGTCCTCGGAGTTTATGCGGCACTCTATCGCGCAGCCGTGAAGCCTGACGTCGGTCTGCTTGTAGATGAGCGACATCCCCGCCGCGATCCTTATCTGCCACTTCACGATGTCGATGTTAGACACGTACTCCGTGACAGAGTGCTCGACCTGAAGCCGAGTATTCATCTCCATAAAATAAAAGTTATTCTTGCTGTCGAACAGATATTCTATCGTGCCCGCATTCGTATATCCGACGGCTTTTACCGCCTTGACCGTGACTTCGCGCATCTTCTTGCGCACGGACTCGGGCATGACGACGCAAGGGCTCTCTTCGACGAGCTTTTGATTCTTTCTCTGAAGCGAGCAGTCTCTTTCTCCCAGCGTAATTATTCCGCCGTTCTCATCGGCAAGCACCTGCATTTCCACGTGCTTGACCTGCGTCAGATATTTTTCCATGTAAAGAGCGGCGTTTCCGAACGAGCTTCTCGCCTCGGCTTGCGCGGTCTTTACGGCATTTTCGAGCTCCTCGGGCTTATTCACTATTCGAATACCCTTTCCGCCGCCGCCCGACGCCGCCTTGACTATGACGGGATAGCCTATCTTTTCCGCGGCTTTCGCGGCTTGCTCGATACTCTCTATGCTGTCTATGCCGGGAACGATCGGTACGCCTGCCGCGCGCATTGTCTTTCGCGCTTCGTCCTTGTTGCCCATTTTTTCGATTATGCGCCAATCGGGGCCTATGAACTTAAGGTTGCACTCCTCGCAGAGCTTTGCGAACTTCGGGTTTTCCGAAAGCATACCGTAACCGGGGTGCACCGCCTGACAGCCGCAGCCGACGGCTACGTCTATAAGCGCGGTCATATTGAGATAGCTGTCTTTCAGCATTGCGGGACCTATGCAATAGCTCTCGTCGGCAAGATTGACGTGCAACGCGTCCCTGTCGGCTTCGGAATAGACGGCAACCGTCGATATGCCCATTTCCTTGCACGCACGTATTATGCGGACGGCTATTTCGCCGCGGTTGGCAATCAATATCTTAGTAAACACTTTTTGACCTCTATCAGAAAATACGCAGCAGCACTTGTCCGAACTCGACAAGCGAACCGTTCTCGACGCAGACTTCGACGACTTCGCCGTCCCGTTCCGCAACCACCTCGTTCATGAGCTTCATTGCCTCTATAAGGCAGAGCGTATCTCCCTTTTTGACCTTGTCGCCTTTTTTAACATACGGCGCGCTGTCGGGATCGGGCGCGGCATAGAATATTCCGACCATGGGCGACTTGACTTCGCCTACGAGATTGTAGTCGAGCACGCCCTCGTCCGATTTCGCGGCTACGTCCTTTCCGTCGGGCTCGGCGGGCGCTGCGGGTTCAATCGCCTTAACGGTAACCGCAGGACTTCCCGCAGGCACGGCGACGACGTTTGCTCCCGATTTTTCCACTTTGACGGAGAACGTATTTACGCCGTCGCTTTCGCTTACTTCGAGCTTATCCGCGTCGCTGTGCTCGAAGATAGACATTATGCTTTTCAACTGTTTAAGATCCATATTTTTAAATATGACCTCCTCTTTTTCGATTAAAAATTATTGCTTGTTCCTTACAAACTAAGGCGGATTAGATGCGAGTAATACGGGCAACAGGCGACGAGTCCCTCGGGTTGCTGTACTTTATCGTACTGCGCCCGAGCGGCGAGGAGCACGTAGCCCGTATTACGACGCATATAAGCCGCCGTAAATAATTCGCCGCTTATATGCGTTTAAAGGCAAGACACCCGTTATGCCCACCGAATCCGAGCGAACTGCTGAGCGCGAAAGTCTTTTGAACTTTTGCGGCGACGTTGGGGGTTATGTCGAGGTCGCACTCCTCGTCCTTGACTTTGTAATTTATCGTGGGCGGAATGACTCCGTCCTTGAGCGCCATGACGCTCGCGATCGCCTCGACCGCGCCTGCCGCGCCGAGCATATGTCCCGTCATGGATTTCGTCGAGCTTACTTTAAGCTTGTATGCGTCTTTTCCGAAAACGCGCTTCAATGCCGCGGTTTCCGTCTTGTCGTTCAGCGCCGTGCCCGTGCCGTGAGCGTTCACATACACATCGCCTGCGTCTTTTATGCCGGCTTCCTTCGCCGCAAGCTCTATGGCTCGCGCACTGCTCGTAGCCTCGGGATTGGGCGCAGTCATATGGTATGCGTCGTTCGTATTGCCGTAGCCGGCAAGTTCGGCATAGATCTTTGCACCGCGCGCCACTGCGTGCTCGTATTCCTCGAGCACAAGTACGCCGCTGCCCTCGCCCATGACGAAGCCGCCGCGTTCCTTGTCGAACGGAAGCGACGCTCTGTCCTTATCGGTCGAGAACGAAAGAGCCATACACGAAATGAAGCCGCCGACCGAAAGCGGATTTACCGCGGCTTCGCTTCCGCCCGCGACTATGGCGTCGGCATATCCGTGCTTTATAGCCCTGTACGCTTCGCCGATCGCGTTCGTGGAAGTTGCGCAAGCCGTGACCACGGGAAGGGACGGCCCCTCGCACTTATGGCGCATTGCGACGGTGCCGCTTGCCATATTTACTATCATCATCGGAACGAAGAACGGAGAGATCTTTTTCACGCCGCCCTCGAGAAGTTTCGAATGTTCGGTCATGAGAGTGGTAATGCCGCCTATACCGCTGCCGAGATAGACGCCGTAGCGCTCGGGCTCGATATGTCCGTCTATGCCGCTGTCGGCAATCGCCTGCTCCGCCGCCGCAACCGCGTACTGCGTAAACAGATCCATTTTGCGCGAAACGCCCTTCGGCATATCGAAAGCGGCGGGGTCGAAGCCCTTGACCTCGGCGGCAAGCGTCGCCTTGAAATCGGTAAGGTCGAATCGGGTTATGCGGTCTATGCCGTTTTTACCCTCTTTCATTGCCTGCCAGGTCTCGCCCGCAGACAGTCCTATGGGCGTTATCGCCCCCATTCCGGTTACTACTACTCTTTTCATATATGATCTCCTAATACGTGCTTTTTTTCGAAAAAGTAAAAAAACGACTTGTTTTGCCCTGCGGCAATATGCTTTTTTTCGCGCAAACGCGGCATTGCGCATTTTGCCTTTTGCACCTTTTTTCGAAAAGGCGCTCGAAAAAGACAAAGGGGAGAGAAACTTTCGACTGTTCCTCTCCCCTTTAAACCCCTCTCCTTTAAACGATTCAGGGCTTCGCCCTAAAAACCCTTTTTAAAGGATAAAGGATTCGGCATAGGTTTGAGAAACCGTTTTTATCTTTAGAATGATAAAGGAACGCTCTGACGGCTTAGAAACGAGCAGTTCGGGGAAGGCGCGGATTTTGCGCGTGGAATGTACTTAGACGTACACAACCGAGACAAAACGCAAGCCTGACATAGACATACGACGTTTATACGCCGTCAGATGTATAAGCCGCCGTCGATTTTTATAACCTCTCCCGTAATATACGCCGCCATATCGGACAATAAAAAGACAGCAAGGTGCGCGACCTCTTCGGGAGCGCCGATACGGGCAAGCGGAACGGAGGCGGTTATTGCCTGCTGTTGCGCTTCGGTGAGCTTAGCCGTCATGTCCGTACCTATAAATCCGGGCGCGATCGCATTGCAGGTAACGCCTCGCGAAGCGAGTTCCTTTGCTACGGACTTCGTGAGCCCGACCACGCCCGCTTTGGAAGCCGCATAGTTGACCTGCCCCGCGTTACCCATAAGACCGACGACCGAGGAAAGGTTTACGATACGCCCTTTTCTTGCGCGGATCATGATGGGCGAAACGTGTTTTACCATGTTGAACGCGCCTTTGAGATTGACGGAAAGCACTTTGTCGTAGTCCTCTTCGCTCATGCGAAGAAGCAGTTTGTCCGACGTGACGCCCGCATTGTTGACAAGTCCGTCTATGGAGCCCATATCCTTTGCCGCCGCTTCGACGACCGTCTTTGCGGCATTAAAGTCGGCAACGTCGAGCTTGTAGACCCACGCCTTCGCGCCGAGCTTTTCGACCTCGCATTTCGTCTCGTTTGCCGCAACGTCGTTTCCCGCATAGACAATGCCGACGTTTCCGCCGCATTTCGCTATTTCGATACAGATCGCTCTGCCTATGCCGCGACTGCCGCCCGTGACAAGATAATTACCGTTCAGCGTCATAAAATTTCTCCTTAAGCTGTTTTCCGAGTTATTTTATTTTTGCAATGAGCCCCGTAAGGACGTTGCCCGGACCGACTTCGACAAACTCGTCGATACCCGCCGCCGACATATTGCGCACGGTGTCCGTAAATCTTACCGGCGAGCAGACCTGCTTATACAAAAGCTCCTTTCTTGCCTTCTCGTCGCCCTCGTAAGGCATAGCCGTAAGATTTGCGTATACGGGAATCTTCGGCTCTTTAAAGCTCGTTTTTTCGAGAGCCTTTTCGAGACCGACGCTCGCTTCTCTCATAAAAGGACAGTGGAACGCTCCCGATACTTTCAAGGGGATAGCTCTTCCTCCTCCGCTTTTCACCGCAGCGAGAAACTCCGAAGAAGAGTTCTCTCCGACGGCGACGACGGTCTGAAGCGGCGCATTGTAATTGACCGCCCAACAGTCAGCGAATCCGCTTGCGAGAGTCTCGACCTTTTCGGGCTCGAGACCTATGACGGCGATCATTTTTCCGCCGTGCTCTCTGCACGCCTTGTCCATCAGACGCGCGCGAGCGTCGATAAGCTCGAAGCCGTCCTCGACGGACAATGCGCCCGCATACACGAGCGCGGGAATTTCGCCTACGGAAAAGCCGCAGACCGCTTCTGGCGCTCCGCTCTCTTCCTCTGCTTTATAAGCGTATGCAAGGTCGGCAAGGAACATCGCGGGCTGGGTGTTTATCGTCCTGTTGAGCTCGTCCTGCTCTCCGCCGAGCATGAGTTCGACTATTCCCTTGCGCCTGCTTTCGGCGATATCGAAAAGTTCTTTTACGCGCTTTATATGAGCGGCGTCGCTCGCCATGCCCACCTTCTGCGCGCCTTGACCTGCGAACATGAATGCTTTGGACATATTTTTCTTTCTCCGAATCCGATTCCGAACGGACATTCATCGCCGTATGCGGACTGTCTGTTCGTTTGGTTTGCCTATTATTAAAGGCTGTTTTTCGATAAATCCACTCTACCCGTAAAGTCGTAGTTGCGCCTAAGACGGCTTTACGATTTACGCTTTAAGTTCGTCTATCTTGGCTACAAGCTCGCCTACGGTGTTGACAACGAGGTCGTCTCCGAGTTCGACTCCGAACTTCTCCTCGACCTGCATCATGAGTTCGACCTTATCGAGCGAATCGAAGCCGATGTCGTCGAAAGTCGTCTCTGCCGTGAGCGCGATGTTCTCGCCCTTGTAGTCGTCTACAATCTCCTTGAGTGTTGCCAATGTATCCATAATCATATCTCCTTTTCCCTTTCGGGGGTTTAATTGTCTTTTTTTGCTTAAGTCTTGCGGCGAACCACTACCATTCTATGACGCAAGCGCCGCTTGTCATGCCCGCGCCGAACGCAACGAGCAAAAGCTTGTCGCCTTTTTTAAACGTGTTTTTGCGATTGTACTCGTCGAGGAGCACGGAAATCGAAGTCGCGGACATATTTCCGCAAGTCTCGATGTTCGTGAGTACTCTGTCCTTGGAAAGCCCAAGCCGCTTTGCCGCGCCCTCTATTATGCGAATATTCGCCTGATGCGGCAGGAAATAATCGATGTCGCTCTTCTCGAGCTTTGCTTCGGTAAGGACCTTGTCTATCTCCGCCATCATGGTAGAGACGGCGAATTTATACACCTCCTGTCCCTGCATATGAAGGACGGGCTTGACCTCGGGAAGTTCGCTGAATATGGACGTTCCCGAAAAGCTTTCGCCGTGTATCATGGTCGTGGACGGAGCGCACGAAATGTTTATCGCCTTGAGTCCGTCGCCCTTGCCGAGCACCACCGCGCCCGCGCCGTCGCCGAACAGCACGCAACTTGCCCTGTCCGTCCAGTCGATTAGTTTGGACATCTGCTCGACCGTGACGACGAGAATATTATCGTACTTGCCGCTCTTTATATAGCTGTCGGCAATATCGAACGCATAAATCATGCCCGTGCAAGCGCCGTTTACGTCGTATGCGGGCGCATTTATACCGAGAGCCTCGGCGACCGCGCAGGCAACGGACGGCGTATACGTGTCTCCGCGCATGGTCGCGCAAATGACGCAATCGATGTCGCTCGGTTTCACGGAGCAATTTTCGAAAGCGTTTTTTGTCGCTTCGATTGCAAGAAAAGAAGCCGTTTCCGTGGTGGACACATGGCGCGAGCCTATGCCCGTGCGAGTGCGGATCCACTCGTCCGACGTATCCATTATTTTTGCCAGATCGTCGTTTGTCACCGATTTTTCCGCGAGCTTACTGCCCGTCGCGAGAATTTTAAAAGACATTATGAATCTCCTAACAGTAAAGGTTTTCCCCTCGGCACTCTTCGGATCTGCCCGATTGCGCGCAACTACGTCTAAAGCGCCATATAATCAATCCTTTGCCGGCGGCATATTATTGCTCCCGAATGAAGCAAAAACACGCCTATAATAAAATTATATAAAAGGATCGCATTATTGTCAATCATAAAAAGCGACAAAACGCAATATTTTTGCGATTTTGAACCGTTTTTGCTGCTTTTTACGCAGATTTTTATATTTGATCGCTTATTTTTCAACCGTGCACAAATCGCACACAAAGTTTACATTATTTTACAATATGCGATTTTGAGAGCGTTATTTGGCGCTCCATATAAAAAGAGAGCCGCGAAATACTCCGCAGCTCTCCCTTTAGGTAAGACCGCAATGCGGTCTTTCGGGGAGGGGTCAAAATATCTTTTGCAAAAAGTTGTACAGCGCAAGGTGCCAATTGCCCATGGAATGATATATTCCCTTTCGTCCTCGACTACGGCGATGTTTATCATATTCTCTCCTTTACCCCGCCCCGTGATACCGTCTTTACAATATCACAAAGCTTGTTTTTTGTCAACCCTGCGTTTCAAGTTCCGAAACGGTTTTCAGGGCTTTTATCTTAGAAAAGGCTAAACCGCGCCAAACACGCGTTTTCGTCGCCTTTTTTTTGATTGACTTACGGACGGAAGTATTCTATAATTAGATACGGCGGTTGAGTTGCGAAACGACTTGCAAGCTCCCGCGGAGGAAACATGGAAGAAAATCTTACCGAAAACGCTGTCGAAACCACGGAAAATCCGCAGGACGGCGCGGCAAACGATAGCGAACTCGCCACCGTCATCGACCCCGAACTCAAGGACGAAAAGACGAAGGCAGCCGAAAAAGCTCAAAAACGGAAGCTTTCCACTCTTCGGTGGCTCGTCATTTCGGGCGCAATTATTTTGTCGGGACTTTTGCGCGCGCTTTCCGTGCACTGCTTCGTAATTCCCCACAACTTCGCTCCCGGCGGAGCGACGGGTGTCGCAACCATGCTTCAGAGCGCGACGGGCATAAACTCCGGTATTTGGATGCTTGCCATAAATGCGCCTCTTCTCATCGCCGCATTCTTTCTCATAACGAAACGCTTTGCGATAATAACGGCTATCAGTATCGGCATACAGAGCGGACTGCTTCTGCTGTTCGAAAAAGTAAACGTACCCGTTTACGCCGACAACTCCATTCTTGCGGCGGTCGCGGGCGGCATAGTCGGCGGCGCGGGAATAGGTATCCTTCTCAAAGTCGGCGGCAGCAGCGGCGGCACGGATATAATAGCCACATACGTCTACAAGCACTTCAGCGCCGCAAGCGTGAGCTGGTTTATATTCGCGCTCGATTCCGTTGTCGTGTTCATTTCGTTCTTCGTGTTTAGGCAGGGACTTACGCCCGTGCTTTTGGCTCTCACCGAAATGTTCGCTTCGGCACGCTCGAACGACCTCATAGTAAACGGCTTCAAGTCGTCCTTGAAATTCGAAATAATTACGACATCGCCTGAGGCTCTTTCAAAAGAGATCATAGAAAAACTGCATCGCGGCGTGACCGTGATTGCCGCAAAGGGCGCGTATACGGGCGCGGACAAGAGTATGCTCGTCTGCCTCATTCGCCGCAGTCAGCTTTCGGCTTTCCGCAAGATACTCGCCCACTACCCCGACACCTTCGCCTACATATCGACGACCAACGAAGTAATGGGACGCGGCTTTATGTCGAAGATACTGTAAATACGAAACTTAAAATCATAAAGGAGCTTTCTCGCTTATTTCGAGGCAAGCTCCTTTTTTTATGCCGTGTTTCGAGATCCGCGCTTTCTCGCAGGAGATCACAAGATATTCGGCGCCACTCTCCGCTTGATATGCGCACGGTAGATCATATTCACGCCGAAAAAGAACAGCGTGCGCGCGGGGTGCCGCAAAAAGCGTTTATTGAAAAGCGTGCGGCGCAGAATGTTCTTCATGGAGTACAGCCTCTCGTACAGCTTCCAATACTGCTCGGTGATCTCGTCCGCCGTCATGTTCGGAGTATTGAGCACCGACTTCGAGGGCTTGTATTCGAGCACGTTCTCGTCGGCTATGCGCCCGGCGTCGTTCATTTGTCTGTTGAGCGGCGTGCCCGGAATAGGCGTGAGACAATAGAATTTGGGGGCTATTATGGTGCTCTTTTCGACGAATCGAGCCGTTTCTTCTATGGACTCGGGGGTGTCGGTATCGAGCCCCACTATCATTTCGCTCGCAACCTCTATGCCTGCGGCGTTCACGGTTTTAAGCACGCGCAGATAATCGTGCGGGTCGCACCAGCCCTTGTTCACGTCGCGCAGCGCTTGCGGGTTTATGTTTTCGAGCCCGAAGCTCAGCACATAACAGCCGCTGTCGGCGACGGCTTTCAAAAGCACGGGGTTGTCGGCGATTTGGATTGCGCACTGGCTCATCCACTTCATTTTGAGCGGCTTTATACGGCGGCACAGCTCGAGCATATACTCGGGGTCGGACACGATATTGTCGTCCACGAGCAAGAATTTCTTGAAGCCGAGCGCTTTGATCTGTTTTATGTCGCGCACGACTTCTTCTATATCGCGCCGAATATACCGCCCCTCGAACAGACACGAAATCGTACAGAACGAGCAATTGTTAGGACAGCCGCGCCCCGCCTGCACGGGCAGAAAGTCGCCTATCCTTTTCTTTACGATGAGATCGAATCTCGGCGGCGGCGTGGACAGCGAAGTGAGCGGCTTACGGTAAAACGGTTTGAGCTCGCCCCGTTCTATGTCGCGGCAGAGCTCGACGATCGTCTCTTCCGAATCGCCTATCATCACGCTGTCGCAATACTCTTTCGCAAGCTCGGGCACAAGCGAAACCATGGGTCCGCCCATAAACACGGTCTTTCCGCGCTTTTTGAATTCTATCGCAATGTCCTTCGCGCGTTTGGCGGCGTGCCCCACACCGCCGATACCGATTACGTCGGCGTCGGTATCGTATGGAATCTCTTCGGTAAGTTCGAGGCATATTTCCGCTTCCCACCCTTCGGGCAGAAGGGCGGCGAGAAGAGGGTGCGCAAGTCCGACAAAATACTGCTTGCGCTTTTTTACGAGCCGTCCGTTGTCGTCGTAGATCGTCGGCTGTATAAACAAAATCTTATGCATGGCGTCTCCTTTTACGAGGGCTTGATTATCTGCCCGAGGTACTGCATGAAAATGTGCGCCGCGCCCTTCTTGACGCGCCCGTATATTCGTTTTCCGTATCTTTCGCGAATGAATTTGCGCTGTTTTTTGTTCGCGCTCGTCTTTATGTATGCGCGCAGAATATTATAGTAGTAACTTCTCTTCGACAGAAACTGCGGACGGAAAACGACGTGCGCCATATCCCAAAGGTGATATTTTTCGCGCGGCACCGTAATCTCTTTGTCATAAGAATCATACAGCGGCGTACCGGGCATGGGCGTTATGGGCTGGATGTTCACGAGAGGATGCTCGAATCCGTTGAGGTAGTTTATAAGCGCGTCGAAGTCCTCTTTTTTCCAATCCTCGCCCACGATAAGACCGCTGTAGCACTGCATACCCGCCTGCTCGAGTATGCGGACGGCGGCGCTGTTTTGCTCCACCGTAGTCCGTTTGTCGAATCGGTCGAGCTCGGATACGCGAAACGACTCTATCCCTATGAAAAACGCGTCGAAACCGTGCTCCGCCATAAGGCGCACGGTGTCGGGATGAGCGGTCACGAAATCCGCGCGTGAAAAAGCTATGAAATGCTTTCGGATATTGCGCTCTCGAAGCAGCCTGCAAAATTCCCGCGCGCGGGCGTCGCTTGCCGTGAAGTCGTCGTCGACTACGAATACGTTCTGCTCCTTAATCGTCTCGAGCTCGTCCATAACTCTGTCGAGCCGCCGCACCGCGTAGTCGCACACTCTCGTACAGAAACAGAACTTGCAATCGTATGGACAGCCGAACGACGTCTTTATCGTGGCGCACTTATCGTGATAGATGTAGTTGTAGCTGTCTCTATACTTCGCCGTGCTCGTTCTGTCGGGGAATATTTCGTCCTCTCTTCTCACAAGCGGCGGCTTTGCCTTTCCCTCTCGGTATACGCCGGGCACGTCCTTAGGCGGACAGCCGTCCGCTATCGAGCAGATCGTATCGAGCCCGTTCGCCCACAAAATACAGTCGATCGACTCGTCCTCGAAGTCCGCGGGCACGACCTCGGCATGAACGCCGCCCACCGCGGTCATGCAACGGGGAAGTATCTTTTTCGCTGCCCTCGCGTGGCGCTTTATTTCTCCCACATGAGTAATGTAACCCGTAAAGCAAACAAGCTCGTAACCGCCGCCTTTGAGCACTCTCGCAAAGCTCCGCTTGTCGAGAATCATGTCGAGGATCTCGACTTCGTGCCCGTGCGCCTTTAGCGCGGCATATACGTATTCGAGCTCGAGCGGCTCGCACACCATAAAGCTTTGCAGATTGACCGATTGAGGGTGCGGTCTGACCCTGACGAGAAGGACTTTCATGTTTTCTCCTACTTCTTTTGAAAGTAAAGTCACGCGTCGGGCGGGCAACAGTCGGCTCGCCGCCGAAGGGAGTGTGCTTAAAATGTACTCGACCGAGGCAGCGTGCCGAACGTAGCCGCATACTCCGCTTCGCTCCGCGGCTTTGCTTCGCTCGGCTAAGCACGCGATGAATGTACTTTCAATTCATTTTTTGAATACGTCGAACTTTTCCGTGACGGGTCGGTATTCGAGCCTATGCGCAAGCTTTTTGCAAACGGCGTTCAGGAGTCTGTTCTTGTGGTTCAAATAAGCGTAAAGATAGATATATTCGCTGCCGAGCTTGAGCTTCGTATCGTCGGCGGTCTGCCCGAAATCCACAGTCTTGAAGCCGTGCTCTATGGCGTACCGAATTATTTCCAAAAGCATTGCGAGATAGGTGTCGTACTTCGATTGCACCGAGTAGTCGAGCCCCACGAATTCGAATACAAGCTCGTCCCCGTTTGCGAGAAGCTGTACAAATCCGCGCACGCCTTCGCCGTCCTCGAGCACGAATATCTCGAAAAACTCTCCGCGAAAAAATTCGGGCGTAAGCTTTTCCACCCTTATCCGCGACTTCTCGTACACCTGCTCGTAGAGTTTGTACATCTCGTCCGTGAACTCTTCTCCGCCGTTCAAATACCGAAGTTTCAGCGGCGCGGCTTTTTTGAGCGCCTTGCGAAAGCGATAGCGATAATTGCTGCGCAGAGAATCCATGTATTCGTCGAAAGAGTTCCACGCGATTTTCAGTACGCATTTGGGGCAGGTAAGACCCTTGGCATAGCCGTTTAATTCCATATCGGGAAGATTCAGAAAGATCTTGTATCCCTTAAGTCCCCGTATGAATTCGGCGGCCTCTTCAAGGCACTCTCCGTACTCGATACCGGGGCGAGTCACGGACAGCGGCACATACACCATGGTTATCTTGATTTTAAAATTCAACCGCGTGAACATACCGAGGTTATAGCCTCTGCGCTCTATCGTCTCGAATACGGTGTCGAGCTTTCCCGACGAATCATACACGCCGTAGTATGTCTTCTTTTCTCGGTCCGCCGTTTCCATAAACGCCAAAAATTTGCGGGTAAGATAGATGTTGTCGCCCACAACCGAGTCCCACTCATTCGGAAGCTCCGAGACCGAATCATAACGGACTATCATAAAGTCTCCTCGTATACGGCAAAGGTCCGCCAGACCTCGCCCAGCATTTTTTTGTTCAGCATGGAACTTTTCTTGTTGCAATCCCACACGAAATTTGTCTCTATATACTTATACCTTTCCCCTATGCAATCATCAAAAGCCCGAAGCAGCGCGAGCGTTCCCTTGCCGCGGTGCCCCTTGCATACCCCTATCGAATTGAGTTTCACGGTGTCGACTTTTCCGCGGCGCAACGCATACGATAGCGCGAACGAAAGCGAGGAATAGGGCTTGCCTGCCTTGACGGCGCCGTTATAATCGGGGTGCCAAAACAAAAAGCCGACGTCTTTGCCACCGTAGGTCAGAAAAAGCAGATTTGCGCCCGACAGCAAAATCTTCATGTCCTTCAAAAGCTCGTAAAAATGTCCGCGCTCGGTCGGCTCGTAAAGATACGTTTCGCCGATCGTTCCGTCGCAAATTCGCCGCATTGTTTCGCACTCTTCGGCAAACCTCGAAAAGTCGGCTTTTCGCACGGCGTAGCCGCTCGTATCGAAACGAACTTCGTCAAGCCTCCGCCGCGCCTCTTTCACTTCTTGGCGGTACGCCGACAGCGTGTGTACGGTGCCGAAATCCTTAAAATATTCGGAGTATCCGAGCTTGTTGTAACAAGTATCGAAAGTGTTTTTGCTTTTCGCGCCCGTGAGTATCCCCACTCCGTAGCTAAGATGTCCGTGCAGTCCGACCACAATGCGCCCGAGCCCTTTTTGCGCAGTGAAAGCTTTCGCTTTTTCGATCAATTTCTCCGCAGCCTCACTGCTCTTTGCGTCGAAAAACGCCACTTGCGCATAGTCCGTTCCGCGCGCATGAATCCATAGGCACTGAGCCTGCCTGCCGGACGGAGACTCCTCCGCAAGCGGCACGACGGTGCATTTTTTCGCGAAATCCGTGGTCTGCCCGACAAGCATATCCGTGACAAATTCGGCGGTGCCCGCGTACAGTTCGTCTCCGCGATACATCTCCTTGCGGAAATTTTTGAACTCTTTCGCCTCTTTTGACATATTTCACCCCGCAAGAAATAAACTGTTTTTCCAAGGAATAGATTTCTCCGCTCCGCTTCGCTCCGGTCGAAATGACAAAAATCAGACTCCCCTTAAGATATTTCAACTCATCCGTCACGGCAGTCGCTACGCTTTGTGCCGTGCCACCTTCCCTTCTATGGAAGGCGTTTTATAGGATAAAGCCAAAACACCCGAAGGCGTAGAAACGAGCAAGACAAAGCAAGCGTTCGGCTCTGACGGTTTAGAAACGAGCAGTTCGAGGAAGGCGCGGATTTTGCGCAGGGAGTGTACTACATCGTACACGACCGCTCAGCCGAGCGAGCATTATATGCGAAGCGAACGCCTCGAGCCTTCAGGCGAGTATACGGCGCGGAGCTTAACGCAGAAATGCGAAGTTTATACGTCGTCAGTCTGACGGCTTAGATGCGAGCGAGACGGACAGCAGGCGACGAGGCGGTGGGTTGCC
>CAJULE010000005.1 GCA_910587445.1 uncultured Christensenellaceae bacterium | reverse complement strand
AACTCGCGACATTTGCCTTGGCAAGGCAACGCTCTACCACTGAGCCACTTCCGCAAAAGCTATTTATGGTGCGGATGAAGGGACTTGAACCCCCACATCGGTGATATCGGATCCTAAGTCCGACGCGTCTGCCAATTCCGCCACATCCGCGAATGGTGACCCATCCGGGATTCGAACCCGGGACACCTTGATTAAAAGTCAAGTGCTCTACCGACTGAGCTAATGGATCATGTTCGTGTCTAAAGCGTAGCGCTTTTTACACCTACGCATAAACCAACCCTTGAGCACCCTAATAATATATCATAATGATTTCTCAATGTCAACTGAAATTAAAGAAAAATAATTATTTTTTTAATGTTTGTGCATATGTTGTATATCGAACAGATGGCGTTGTCATATGTTCATTACATACAAAAGGGGAAGAATGAATATTTTCGGCAAAGTTTTCCGAAAGCTATTTTATTTTAACGCAATCGGGCTTTTTTATTTGATTTTTTTTCTAAGATGTGTTATATTGATTGTGCCAAACAAGTTATATGCCCTAATTAGGAGTACGGGCTTTTTAATTGCATAAAAAGATTACATTGTGTCCATATTGCGAATTTGGTAAAAATGCAAATTTCATTTATGTGGATACAATTACCCGTACTGCATATAAACTTGTTTGGCGACAGTCGGAGTTTGCGTTTTTCGTGCGTTGGCTTTGACTGGCGCACTTTTTTATTTAACGGAGGTTTTTTATGAAAAAGAAATTGCTCATCACACTTGCGGCTCTTGTTTGTTCGATAGCTTGCATATTCGGTCTTGTCGCTTGCGACAACGGCAACACTACCGTTCGCGTGACAAGCGTTACGCTAAGCGATACCGAGATAACTCTCGAATCGGGTGAAGAGACAACGCTTATTGCAACGGTATTTCCGGACGACGCGACCGATAAAGCGGTAACGTGGAGAACAGAGAACAGCAGTATAGCAACCGTTACCGAAAGCGGAAAGGTTACCGCTGTTTCGGCGGGTACGACAACGATAACGGCAACCGCCGATTACATAAGCGCAATCTGTACCGTTACCGTCAAGGACAAAGTTCCCGTACAATCGATCTATCTGAGCAGTACGCCTATCGTTCTTTTACGAGGAACAGACAAAACGATAGACGCGTCTATCAATCCTGAAAATACGACGTCGGACATCATTTGGACGATTGAGCCGCAAAGCGTTGCTACTATAGACAATGGGAAAGTGACAGCTTTATCGCAGGGCACGGCAACAGTTACGGCAACGGCGGATGGGGTAAGCGATTCCTGTACGGTTATAGTAACGGAAGACGGTTTTGAATACAAATTGAGCGAAGACGGTTCGAGTTATAGCGTCGAACAAAACTATAGTGCTCTTGTTGATTTGACCGAAGCGGAAATAGCTTCCGAGTTTAACGGTAAACCCGTTACGAAAATCGGGAGATGGGCTTTCATTGGGCTATACGATACTGTTAAAAGATTGAAAATTCCCGCAAGCGTAACAGAAATAGATTTGAATTCCATAAATTATTGTAAAAAACTCGAAAGTATCGATGTCGAAGAAAACAATCCCGAATTTAAAACCATAGAAGGTATTCTGTATAATAAAGCAGTCACCGAGAGTATACACGTTCCTTACGGAATGGCAGGTGTTGTGACTATACCCGAAAGCATGACGAAAATCACCGATTTCATGTTTTCGAACCACAATAAACTTACAGGCATTAAAATGCATGACAATGTGACGTCTATCGGTAAATCTGCGTTTAACAATTGCATAGGATTGCACAGTATAACCATACCGAAAAATATGACGGAGATAGGAGACTACGCGTTTTCGGGTTGTACAAAGCTTTGGGAAATTTACAATCTGTCAAACCTGAAAATCGAGCTTGGCGGTGACGTTTGGACTGCGACATACGGTCAGATCGGTTTATATGCGCTCAACATCCTATATAATAAAAACGACCCGAGCGGAATACACATAACCGATGACGGATATACATTCTACACCGCGCGCGAAAATAAAGCTTATCTCGTCGAATACGCAGGCGAAGAAACCGAACTTGTATTGCCGAACGGTTATAACGGAGCTGCATATGAAATTCACGCTTATGCTTTCGATGGTTGCGATAACCTTACAAGCGTAATTATTCCTAATAATGTGACGGCAATCGGCATATCGGCATTCGGACATTGTGAAAATCTTGCCGCAGTAACGATAAGCACTTCTGTAACAAAACTCGGTGACCAGGCATTTATTCAATCGGGTATTACGGACATAACATATAATGGGACGAAAGCACAGTGGGAAGCTGTTGAGAAAGGCAATAGTTGGGATTCGTATGTGGGGTCTTATACAATTCATTGCACGGACGAGAACATAGAAAAAAACTGATTTGCCGAATGGATAAACGAAAGTCGGAATTCCGTACATACGGAGTTCCGATTTTTCTTACATTTTTCTATGCTTGTATGCTTTAAAACAGCAAGCAAATAGTAAGAAAGGAATATTTGTCCATATTAAATTGTTGACACGGAAATTATTTGGGTTTATAATACGAACACGTTGTAACGTGAGGATATTGATAAATATGTTCGTAAACGAAGACATATTAAAAAGCCTATGGGATATTTTCAACAAGAAGCGTTTGATCGAATTTAAGCTGATCAAACAACTTATGCCGTCCTATAAAAGCACGGAAATGTATGTTATAGATATACTCGGTGAACAAGGCGATAAAAATATAAAGAGTATTGCAAGACTGCTGTATTTAACCGACGGCGCGGTCAGTAAGCTTGCCAAAAGAATGGCGAGTCGCGGTATTGTTCGCTGTTACAATCGTCTGGGAAACAACAAAGACGTATATTTGGCGTTGACCGAAGATGGGAAATCGGATTTCGAACGCCATTGTAAGATGAAAAGAGCATTAAACGACGACTTGAAGATTGTTATGACCGATGACGAGCGCTATGAAACAAATAAAGTTTTGAAAATGCTACAGGATTATAACGCAAAACTCGATCGTCAAATGGAAAAGTTCGAAGTCGGTTTGTAATAAATCGGTTGCGGTAACGGCTAATTTATGTATCGGCATATATTCGGAGGTATAAAGTGATCGAAAGAATTTTCTATGATCGATTCGAAGGCAAGGATTCGTATATCTATATTCTAAAGGGTGACGGTGTAGAGATCGGAATAAGCGACTTCGGCGCGGCAGTACAATATATCAAACTTAGTCTTCCGAGCGGTGAGCGTAATGTCGTGATAGGGTACGATACCGTTTCCGACCGGCTCGACAGCGGTTCGTATTGCGGGGCTACGATCGGAAGGGTTTCAAACAGAATAAGGAATTCGGAGTTTGTTCTGAACGGCAAAACTTATAAAATAACAGCCAACGAAGGAAAGAACTGCAATCACGGAGGAATAGGATTCGATACCCGCTTTTTTGAAGTCACGGACGAGCTTCCTCTTACGATGTCGCTTATAAGCGACGACGGCGATAGCGGTTTTCCCGGACGCTTGAACCTTGACGTGCGGTTTACGCTTGAAGGAAATGCTTTTGAAATCAAGTATACTGCAAGCAGCGATAAGGATACTCTGTGGTCTCCGACTTGTCATGCTTATTTTGATTTGGAAAGTACGGACAGTGCGCTTGAATCTTATTTGAAGATTTATGCTAATAAAATTTTGTTGCTCGACGGCGAACACATTCCGACGGGAGAGACGCTTGACGTTTCGGATACTCCGTTTGATTTTACATCGTTCAAGAAGATGAGTCGAGACATCGATAATCCGCATGAACAGTTGATTTTGGCAGGCGGTTATGATCATAATTATATCCTCGACGGTAACCACGCGGCTTGCGTCAAATCGGCGTCGAATGATTTGAAAATGGATGTATACACCGATTTGCCGGGCTTGCAGTTTTATTCGGCAAATTATTTAAAGGGGAAAATCGGCGAGCGAATTTTAAAACCGCGCGACGCTTTTTGCCTTGAGCCGCAGTATTTTCCGAACGCGATAAACATACCGAATTTTGTTTCTCCGATCTTGAAAGCGGGTGAAGTCAAATCCGGATATATTCGATATGTTTTTGATTTCAGATAAATTGCATTATATGATTCAGGAGTGAAACGTGAGAAAAAAATATTCGGAAAACAAAGATACTACTATTGTTATAAGAAAGGCGAAAGCGGTCAAAGTGCTGTATTGGATTTTTCAAGCCCTGACTTTGGCAACGCTTCTTGCTTCCGTCGTAATGTATTTTGTCAGGCACGAAGGCTTGGAAACAACGCTTAATCAAATATTTATGTGCGTCATGACATTATTGACGCTGAATATTCCTCTTTTGCTCGAAAGGCGTTTTAAGGTGTTTATACCGAACTATATAACGATCGTATTATACTTTCTGTTGTTCTTCCACTTTGTGTTGGGCGAAGTTTATCGTGCATACGATCATCTTATATTATTCGATAAAATACTGCATACGACGAGCGGCGTCATCATTGCTTTCGCAAGCTTTTCCGTCGTGAGCATACTGAATAATATGTTTAAAGCTCAATTCAAACTGTCGCCGTTTTTCGTGGTTTTGTTCACGTTCTGCTTTACTATGACTTCGGAATATCTGTGGGAAATAGTCGAGTACACAGTCGACACTTTGACAAATGCGAATATGCAGCGGTGGCAAGACAGCATAATAGGGGAAATACCGAATGCGACTGCCACGGGTGAATTTATAATGAATTCGGCAAGAGGCAATGGCTTGAACGATACAATGGGCGATATGATCGTAAACGTATTTGGAGCGCTCGGAGTTTGCATATACGCATATATCGGTATGAAGATAAAACCCGATTGGTTTACGACAAAAACAATACTCACAAAGAGCGACATATTGAAGCTTAAGGACAATCCCCGCGTGAAGATAGACAGTTCCTATTATAAAGCCGTGGGCGTAAAAGAAAGCGAGTATTTTTCCGCCGCAGATGCCTCGGAGTCGGCAACGGCAGAGGAACAGCCGTCCGCCAATGAAGACGCAGCAAAAGACGACTCAAGCGAAAGCTTTGACGGAGCAAAATAGGCGCGTCGGTCGATTTGTCGGAAATGAAAAAAGAAATTATGCAAAAGCACTTGACAAATATTTTTGTTTGATATATACTAACACAAGAATGTTATGCGTTCGGTTTTTATCGTGCGCTGCATGAGAGAAAGTGACAGGAGGTGCTTAAGATGGCAGTCCCCAAGCATAAAACGTCGAAACAAAGGGCAAACAAGAGATTTGCAAATTGGAAAATAGCAAGTCCGTCTATGTCCGAGTGTTCTCATTGCCACGAGATGAAGCTCACACACAGAGTTTGTCCTGTTTGTGGTTATTATGACGAAGCTAAGAAAATCGATGTGAAAAGCGACAAAAAATAGTTTCTGTTAAGGAATCAATGTGACGGCCCCGTTATATCGGGGCTGTTCATTTGTACGGAGGTAATATGAAAATAGTTGTCGACATTTTCGGAGGAGACAATTCTCCCGGTGCGCTTGTCAAAGGCAGTATTGACGCAATGCGCGAGCGAAACGATCTCGAAATCGTTATGGTCGGCGACGTCGTGCAAATTTCGGACGAGCTTAAGAAATATCCGCATGACGATAAAAGAATAGAGCTTATCGACGCCAAAGACGTGATCACAAACGACGATGTGCCCACCGTTGCCATTAAAACGAAAAAAGAATCGTCGCTTGTTAAGGCTCTCGAACTTCTCAAAACCCGTGAGGATATCTGCGGACTTGTTTCGGCGGGGAGCACCGGTGCGGTGTTGACGGGCGGAATATTCAAAGTGGGCAGACTAAAAGGCGTGGGGCGTCCTGCGCTTGCTCCGCTTTTGCCGACAAAGACAGGCGGCAATGTGTGTCTTATCGACTGCGGCGCGAATGTGGATTGCCGTCCGGAATTTCTGACGCAATTCGCGCTCATGGGAAGCTGCTATATGAAGGCTATGTTCGATATGGAAAATCCCAGAGTCGGGCTTGTTTCCGTGGGTGTGGAGGACAAAAAGGGCAACGAGCTTACTAAGGAAGTTTTTAAGCGTTTAAAGGAACTTCCTATAAATTTTGTCGGCAACATGGAGGCACGCGACGCGCTGACGGGCGAATACGACGTTTTGGTCGCCGACGGCTTTGTCGGCAATGTGCTTCTCAAAAGCGTGGAAGGTACGGCAAGCATGGTAATGAGTATGCTTAAAAAAGCCGTTATGAGTTCGACTTCGGCAAAGATAGGCGCATTGTTCATGAAAAAGGCGTTTAAGCAGCTTAAGCACGACATGGACTATAACACACGAGGCGGAGCGCCGTTCCTCGGTGTGGAAAAGGTGGTTGTCAAAGCGCACGGCGGATCCAATGACGTTGCGGTAAAAGCTGCTGTGCTTCAAACGGCTAAAATGGCGGACAAGAAGCTTATCGAAAACATCTCGCGTGAATTGAGTGTGTTGGGCGATAATGCGCAGTGAATATTTGACTGAAATTCAAAAACGTATAGGCTATCGTTTTTCCGACGTCGCAATACTCGAAACAGCATTTACGCATTCATCGTATGCCAACGAGCACGGTTGCGAGGACAATGAGCGTATGGAGTTCCTCGGCGACAGCGTTTTGAACTTCATTATCGCAAGGGAACTCTATTTGAGCGGTAAAAACGAAGGCGCTATGACTGAAGAGAGAAAACGGATGGTTTCGAGAGAGCCGCTTGCTCTTGCCGTCGAGCATTTGGGAATATTCGAATACCTGCGAATGGGAGAAGGTGCTAAAAAAGAGGTGGCTCTGTCGGTCAAATTCAAGTCCAACTTATTCGAGGCGGTAGTCGGGGCTATTTATATAGACAGCGGATCCGTAGAGGAATGCGAAAGGTTTATTAACAGTCATTTGAAGGCTTATACGGAAAACAGACGAGATTATAAGTCGGAGCTTCAGGAGTACGTACAGAGCAAAAAACTCGGCGCGATTATTTATAAAACCGAGCTAAAAGACAATTCCAAAAAGCCGGAATTCGTGTCGGACGTCAGCGTAAGCAGTGCCGTGGTCGGACGAGGTTTCGGATTCGGTAAAAAAGATGCGGAGAAAAACGCGGCAAAAAAAGCATTGGAATTTTTGAAGGTCAAGCCCATGAAATAGGTTGACTTCGACATACGGCAGATGATACAATAATGCAAGACAATTTCATGGAGTTATAAGTTTTTGAGTTTGAAATTCAAAAAAATCGAAGTTAGCGGCTTTAAATCGTTTGCCGACAAACTCGAAATAAAATTCGGCGAAGGTATTACCGGTATCGTCGGACCGAACGGCTGCGGTAAAAGCAATGTTGCCGATTCCATAAGGTGGGTGCTCGGAGAGCAGTCCGCCAAATTGTTGCGCGGTCAATCCATGCAGGATGTTATTTTCAAGGGTACGGAAAGCCGCAAGTCGCTGTCGCTGTGCGAAGTTTCTCTTTACTTTGACAATACGGAAAAATGGTTTTCGGATCTCACATACGACGAAGTAGTAATTACGCGTAAATTATATCGCTCGGGTGAAAGCGAATACTATCTCAACAAGCAGCCTTGCCGTTTGCGTACGATCACCGATTATTTGCGTGACGCCGGAATGGGACGCGAGGGATATTCCATTATAGGTCAGGGCAGAGTCGAGAGTTTGCTTTCCGCAAAGCCGGAGGACAGACGCGCCATTTTCGAAGAAGCGGCAGGCGTATCCAAGTTCAAAGCAAAAAAGAGCGAATCGGAAAGGCGGCTTGTGCGCATGAGGGAGAACCTATCTCGCGTAAACGATATTCTTGCCGAAAAGCAAAGAATTCTCGAGCCGCTCACCAAACAAGCCGAAGTCGCAAGAAAGTTTCTCGATTTGCAGGAAGAATTGCGTAAAGACGAAATCAATCTTTACATACACAGATACGAAACTACGGAAGCCTCGAAAACAGCAATTCAAAACCGTCTCGACGTGTTGAAGGAAAAGTTGGCGCAGGCGGAAGAAGAGTATACGAATGCAAAGAACGCTTATGAAGAAGCTTTGCAAAATCAAAGCTCCGTAAACGATAATATTGCGGCGCTTAGGGATGAGGAATTATCGTTAAGCGTCGGAATAGAAAAGATGAGCGGCGAAATAAACGTGCTCATCGAAAGACTGAATTATTTGAATAATCAGAATAATGTGCTTTTCGCAAGCAGTGAAAAGCATAATGCCGAGTTAAACGAAGCTGCCGAACAGATAGCCGTCGGCAAAGCCGAACTCGACAAGAAAGAATTCGAGCTCACAAGCCAGCGTGCCAAAAAAGAAAAGTTGAACAGCGCTTATGTTCAAATCGTAAAGGAATCCACGGCATACGAGGATGAGCTCGGCGCGGCAAGAAGCGAGTACATAAAGTCACTGAACAGGTTGACGGAAATCAAAACCAATATGTCGAGTCTCGTTGCGGAAAAGAACGCCTTAAGCGGAATGCTCGGCTCTCTTACGGACAGAAAGAGACTTTTGGAGTCCAATATGAACGTGTTGCTTGCTACTATCGAAGCAGGCAAAAACGAGCGTTCGCAACTCATTGCGAAGAAGAATGCTTTGCAGGACGAGCTGTCGAAGCTTCAGGAAGTCAATTCCGAACTTTTGCAGAAAGCGGGTCGGCTTGCGGACGAAATCGAAAAAGCGAATGCGAGTTATTATACGGCTCGTTCGCGATATAATCTCATGAAGCAGATGAAGGAGTCTTACGACCAATACAACGGAAGCGTAAAGAATCTGCTTCAAGAGGGAATGAAGGACAAGGAAGTTGCCTCGCGCGTTCTCGGCGTTGTCGCACAGCTTTTGAAAGTCGAGCAGAAATTCGAGACAGCTATAGAAATGTCTCTCGGAAACGCAATGCAAAATATTGTCGTGCGCACGGAAGACGATGCCAAATATTTGATAGCTTATTTAAAAAGAATGCGTTTCGGCAGAGTTACGTTTTTGCCGATTTCTTCCGTAAAGCCTCGCTCTATAGACAGTCAATATAAGAGATTTTTAAACGGAGCCGGCATATTCGGTATAGCTTCGGATCTTGTCGAATGCGATAAAGAATATGTAAAAGTCGTCGAAAGTTTGCTCGGCGGCACAGTTATTACGGACAATATGGACACCGCAGTAAGACTTGCCCGTCAAACGGGATTTTCGTTCCGCATAGTTACGCTCGAAGGAGACATAATTGCTCCGTCGGGATCCATGACGGGCGGAAGCAAAAAAGCCGAAGTGGCTAATCTGTTCGGTAATCAAAGGCAGCTCGAGGAGTCGCAGGCATTGTTCGAAAAATGCGAGTCCGAATTAAAAACCAAGAATGCGCAAAGAGATACGGTTATTGCCGAACAGCAGGACGTCAGCGGTAAATTGAAGTCGGGAAGAGAAACTTTGCACGGCTATGAGATAGAACTTGCTTCTAAGACCGAAGGACTGAATAAGACGATTGACGACGAGGACAGTCTCAACGAACAGTTATCTGTCGTCAATGCGGAAATCAAGCAAAACGCAGATCGAATTGCCGCAATAGAGAACGACATAAACTCCGTAGGCGATCTCGAAAAGACTGTAGAAGAAAAGAAAAAGACGATTGCCGACAATTCGCAGGAAGGACAAAAGCGCTTTGACGAGCTCAAAGAAAAGCGAGAAAAAATAGCGGAAGAGCTTGCCGCGTGCAATGTTTCTGTGGTTACGGCGGAAAATCTCGTGTCTACCATTAAAACGGAACTTTCCCGTCTCGAAAACAATGTGACCGTTCTTACAAACGAACTTGCGCGAGAAGAGGAACAACGATCGGCAAACACTGTGCTTATCGAGCAGCTTAACAAGCAGCTCGACGATTTGCGCGGTATGCTTAAGCCCGAAAATTCATCGAGAGTCAGCTTTTTGCGCTCGCGCATAACCAACCTCGACGCATTCAGGGCCGAGCTTCAGGAAAAACTGACAAGTGTAGATGCGTTGCGCACGCAAAAGCATGAGGACAGAACTCAGATACAGAACGCAATTCGCGACGAGGAACTTAAGCTTGTCATGGTCGATACCGACATGGAGCAAATGCAACAACATATATTCGAGGAATATAATCTCGATTACGAGCAGTGTCTCGAATACAAGATCGCAGATTTCAATGCAGAGAAAGGACAGACGGAAGCCAACCGTTTGAAGAGGCAGATAAAGTCCCTCGGTTACGTCAATGTTGCGGCGATTGAACAGAGCAAGACGGAGTATGAAGAATACCACAAACTCGATGTTCAGCGTAACGATATAGAAAAGGCGGCTGCCGATCTCGTCAAGATAATAAAGGACGTGAGCGACGAAATGCTCGAGCGTTTCACGTCTCAGTTCGTTCAGATCCGTGAAAACTTCATAAAAATTTTCAGAGAGCTTTTCGACGGAGGAACTGCGGATTTGGTCCTTCTCGAGAGCGAGGATCCGCTCGAAGCGGGCATAGACATCATTGCTCAACCGCCCGAAAAGAAATTGCAGTCGATCTCGCTTTTGTCGGGCGGCGAGCGTGCTCTTACGGCGATCGCCATACTGTTTGCGATATTGCGCTTGAAACCCATGCCTTTCTGTGTGCTCGACGAAATAGAGGCGGCGCTTGACGACGCGAACGCAGGACGTTTCGCAAGATATCTCAGACGTTTCAGCGAAGGTACGCAGTTCATAGTAATTACACACAGAAAGCCTACGATGGAGCTTGCCGACAATCTTTACGGCGTTACAATGGAGGAAAAAGGCGTAAGTAAAATAGTTTCGGTCAAATTGAGCGAAGCCGTTGCCGCTGCCGAAAGTATTTAGGAGACAGAATAATGGGTATTTTCAGCAAAATCAAAGAGGGACTGAAACGCACGAAAGACGCAATCAGTTATAAACTGAACAAGCTCTTTACGGGCGGCGTGCTTGACGACGACTTTTACGACGAGCTCGAAATGATTCTTTTGACGTCGGATATCGGAGCGAGCGCGACTGACGCCATAATGTCTCGGCTTCGTGAAGTCGTAGATAAAAAATACATCAGAAAGACCGAGGACGTCAAATACGAGCTGCGAAATATTATGGTCGAGATCCTCGAAGAGAATCCAAAGCCCGAATACGAATATCCTCTCGTCATTGTTATTGCGGGAGTAAACGGAGTCGGAAAAACCACCGCTATAGGTAAGCTTGCCAAGAAGTTTAAGGCGGAAAAGAAGTCGGTCCTTATGGTTGCGGGAGATACTTTCCGAGCCGCTGCCGCAGATCAGCTCACCGTTTGGTCGGAGCGCGCGGGCGTTCGCATAATCAAACACGCCGAGGGCGCGGATCCCGGAGCCGTAGTGTATGACGCAATCGCAAGCGCAAAAAGCAAGAATACCGACGTAATACTTGTGGACACTGCCGGGCGACTGCATAACAAGAAAAATCTAATGCACGAGCTCGAAAAGATTTCGGGAATAGTTTCGAGAGAAATGCCGAACGCCATGCAGCTCAACTACATAGTTCTCGATGCGACGACGGGACAAAACGCAATTTCTCAAGTCGAGATATTCGACGAGGCGATCGATATCGACGGTATTATCCTCACAAAGCTCGACGGAACGGCAAAAGGCGGAGTCGTTCTTGCTATTTCTTCGCAGCTTCAAGTCCCCGTGGTATATGTCGGCGTGGGCGAGGGGATAGACGATCTCGAAGACTTCGATGCGGAAAATTTTGTCGACGCCATAGTGTGATAAAAGCTTGACAAACAAAATAATATGGTGTAGAATAGAGGTGTAAAGTCAAAATGCTTTACACCTCTTGTGCATTGTATGGAAAAGGATCTAAGCATCGGAATACTCAACGAGATTTACGGAGCGCTTTTAACGGAAAATCAGCGCGACATGATACGCAGCTATTACGACTGCGATCTGTCGCTCGGTGAAATTGCCGAAAATTGCGGTATATCGAGGCAAGCCGTTCGCGACTCGGTGACGAAGGGCAAAGAAGCTCTTTTAGAGTATGAGCGGCGGCTCGGAACAAAGGACAAGCTTGACGGCTTGAAAAGCGATCTCGAGAATTGTCTCGATGAGAACGATTTGACTGTGCTTAAGCAAAAGATAGGCGACATAATAAAAAGCATTTAACTTTATCGCGGAGATATTTATGGGTTTATTCAGCAGTTTATCCGAAAAATTGAGCCATGTTTTCAGCAAGCTCACGTCGCGCGGCAAGTTGACGGAGCTCGAAATAAAGCAGGCAATGCGTGAAATTCGCGTGGCTCTTCTCGAGGCCGACGTCAATTTCCCCGTCGTAAAGGACTTTGTCGCGCGGGTCAGCGAAAAAGCCGTCGGAGAAAAAATTCTCAATAGTCTCACGCCCGGACAACAGGTAATTAAAATCGTGAATGAAGAGCTCGTAGAGCTCATGGGCAGTACCGGAAGCGGACTAGAAACGGCTCCGAAACCGCCTACGATCATAATGATGTGCGGACTTCAAGGCGCAGGCAAAACAACAATGTGCGGTAAGCTTGCTCTTATGCTTAAAGGGCAGGGCAAAAAGCCCATGTTGGTAGCGGGCGACATATACCGTCCCGCGGCTATAAATCAGCTTCAAGTCGTAGGTAAAAGCGTGAATACCGAAGTGTACGAACACGGTACGCAAAAGCCTTATAAGACCGTTCTCGAGGCGCTGAAGATCGCGGAAAAGAAGGGTTACGATACGATAATAGTCGACACTGCCGGTCGTCTGCACATAAACGACGACCTCATGCGGGAACTCGAAGATATAAAACGCGAGGTAAAGCCCACGGAGATATTGCTTACCGTGGACGCCATGACCGGACAGGACGCCGTAACGGTTGCGACAACATTCAACGACAGGCTGGATATCACGGGCGTAATTCTTACCAAGCTCGACGGCGACACGCGAGGCGGCGCCGCTCTTTCGATAAGGGCCGTGACGGGAAAGCCCATAAAGTTTTGCGGCATAGGCGAGAAAATGGGCGATATAGAGCCTTTTCATCCCGACAGAATGGCATCGCGTATTCTCGGCATGGGCGATGTTCTTACGCTCATAGAAAAGGCGCAGAAAGCTGTCACGGAAGAGGAGATGCAGAAGCTCGAAAAGAAGCTGCGCGAATCGAGTTTTACGCTCGACGACTTTTTGAATCAGTTCGAGAGTCTGTCGAAAATGGGTGATTTATCTCAGCTTATTTCCATGATGCCCGGACTCGGTCCGAACATGAAGATAAGCGAAAAGGACATCGATGAAAAACGCTTGGCAAAATTCAAGGCTATTATACAGTCGATGACCATGTACGAGCGCGAGCATCCGGAGGTTATCAAGTCGTCACGGCGCAGAAGGATCGCGGCGGGAAGCGGCACGACAATTCAGGATGTTAATCAGCTGTTGAAGCAATTCGACCAAACAAAAGATATGATGCGGGCAATGAAAGGCGGCAAAAGGCTTCCTTTTAGGCGATAAATATAAAAATAATTTTTTCAAGGAGAAAACAGAAAAATGGCAGTTAAGATCAGATTGACGAGATTAGGCGACAAAAAATCCCCGTTCTATCGCGTGGTAGTGGCTGATTCGCGTTCGCCTCGCGACGGCAGATTTATCGATATCGTAGGTACTTATAATCCGCTCAAAAATCCTGCGGAAGTCAAGATAGATTCCGATAAGGCTAAGCAGTGGATAGCGAACGGCGCTCAGCCCACCGATACGGTCAAGGGTTTGCTTGTTCAGGCAGGTGTTCTCGAAGCGGGCAAGAAAGCTCCCGCAAAGACGAAAGTTCAGAAGAAAAAGAAGGACTAATTCGATATGACGGAGCTTGTTGAGTATCTCGTTAAAGAGCTTGTCGATTGTCCGCAAGAGGTTAAAGTCACCGAAGAAAACGACGTTGTCAAAGTCTCGGTGGCGAAATCGGATATGGGCAAAATCATAGGTCGGCAGGGTAGGATTGCCAAGTCGATTCGCGCCATAGTGAAAGCTGCGGCAGCTAAGCAAGGCAAAAAGTGCTCGGTCGAGATTATTGAAGTAGAATAAGGCTTTGAGGAAGGCGAGACCTTCCTCGGTTTTTATGCGGAGATTTTTATGGATTACATCGTTGTCGGCGAAGTTTTGAAACCGCAAGGAGTTAGGGGCGAACTTAAAATCAAGCCCCTTACCGACGATCCGATGCGTTTTCGCAAATTGCGTGCGGTCTATTTGGACGATCGTCTTTTTCGAATTCAATCGTGCAGGATCGGCGGATATGTGTTTTTGAAGCTCGAAGGTATAGACGATCGTAACGAAGCGGAAAAATTCATAGGAAAGTTTGTCCGCATAGACCGTCTGTATGCCGTTACTCCCAAGGACGACAGTTATTTTATCGTCGATTTGATAGATTGCAAAATCATCGATACCGAAGGCAATGTTTTCGGCACCGTTACAAGCGTCGATAATTACGGCTCCGCCGACGTCATGACTGCGCGTTCACCCGACGGCAAGATATTCCGTTTTCCTTTTTTGAAGCGTTTGCTTATTTCGGTGGACACCGACAAAAAAATAATCGTTGCGGATTCCCGCGAACTCGGATCGGTCAGCGTCTATGAAGATTGAAGTATTGACTCTTTTTCCGGAAATGTTCGAATGTCTGAAAAGCAGCGTTATAGGGCGCGCGATCGACGGCGGCAAACTCGAATTTCATGCCGTCGATATACGTGCATATTCTAAGGACAGGCATCAAAAGTGCGACGACTATCCGTTCGGCGGCGGTGCGGGCATGGTAATGATGCCGCAGCCTATTTACGACGCTTTTCAAGCCGTCGATCCCGAGCGAAAATGCAAACGTATTTATATGTCGCCGAAAGGCAGACGGCTTACTGACGCCGTTGCGCGTGAGCTCGCCGCGGAAAATCGCGATATAATACTGCTTTGCGGTCATTACGAAGGCGTGGATCAGCGCGTTTTGGATCTCTGTATAGACGAAGAGATTTCTATAGGCGATTATGTTCTTACGGGCGGAGAACTTGCCGCCATGGTTACGATTGACGCCTTGTCGCGCTTTTTGCCCGGCGTGCTCGGAAGCGAACAGTCAAACAGGGACGAAAGCTTTGCGTCCAATCGTCTCGAATATCCGCAGTATACTCGACCGTCCGAATTCATGGGCATGAAAGTGCCGGATATTCTGCTTAGCGGACATCACGCAAATGTGGAAAAATGGCGGCGCGAACAATCGGATAAATTGACTTTTGAGCTGCGCCCCGATCTTATGGAGGACGATAAATGAACATAAATTGGTTCCCCGGTCATATGTCGAAATCCATGCGCATGATGAGCGGTGACATAAAGCTCGTGGACGTCGTTGTATACGTGCTCGATTCGAGAGCTCCTTACAGCTGTTTAAATCCCGAGTTTGACAAATTGACGGCGGGAAAGCCCGTCATTTACGTGTTAAATAAAGCTGATTTGGGTGCCGAGAACAGGCTGAAGATTTGGATCGAAAAGCTTTCGGGTTCGCGCTCGTTGGCTGTGACCGCAGTCGGTACGACCTCCGGAAGCGCAAATGCGATTGCTTCTGCGGCAAAAAGACTGTGCGGCGGAAAGCTCGAAAAGTACCGTAACAAGGGCGTTAAAACCACGATACGCGCAATGGTAATAGGGGTTCCTAATTGCGGTAAATCCACGATTATCAACTGTCTCTGTCGTTCGTCCAAAACCGTTACGGGAAATAAGCCCGGAGTAACGCGCGGAAAACAGTGGGTAAAAGTAAACGATTATTTCGAAGTTTTGGACACACCCGGGACGTTATACCCGAAGCTGACCGACCAGACTGTTGCCAAAAGGTTGGCATTTATAGGTAGCATACGCGACGAAGTTGTCGATATTTTCGAATTGGCATTGGCGTTCGTCGACGAAATCAATGCGTATGACGAATCTTTGCTCGCGTCGAGGTATAGCGTCGACGAAAAAATGTCGGGTGAGGAATTTCTCGAAGCTGCGGCGCGTCGCAGAGGCTTTATTCTTAAAGGCGGCGTCGTTGATACCGAAAGAATGGCGAGCGCATTGCTCGACGATTTCAGAAAGGGCAGACTCGGTAAAATAACTTTGGAGAGCGCCGATGATTACGACATCTAATACGACATCTAAATTGTTCGAATACGATAAATCTTTCTCCTGTACTGTCGGCGGAATGGACGAAGCCGGGCGAGGACCGCTTGCCGGTCCTGTTGTTTGCGCTTGTTGCATAATGCCGCTCGATTCGATGATAGACGGGATCAACGACAGCAAGAAAGTATCGGAAAAAAACAGAGAGCGGTTGTTCGACGAAATTATTTCCAAAGCGCTTGCTTACGGAGTGGGTATTGTCGAGCACGATGTAATAGATGAAATCAATATTTTGGAAGCCACGAAACTCGGAATGAAAAGGGCATTCGACGGTATGACTGTTAAGCCCGAGATTATGCTTATCGACGCCGTAAAGCTCGAACTTTCGGTTCCTTCGAAATCGCTTATCAAAGGCGATGCTCAAAGCTATAATATAGCTGCCGCGTCTATAATAGCGAAAGTTACGCGTGACAGAATAATGAGAGAATACGATTCGCTTTATCCGCAGTACGGCTTTTCCAAAAACAAGGGATACGGCACAAAAGTGCACACCGATGCAATCGGAACGATCGGAAGCTGTCCTATACACCGTCGCACTTTCATAAGGAAATTCGAAAATGTCGAAAAGAGATAATAAAATAATAGGCGACGGGGGCGAGCGTCTCGCAGAAGCGTACTTTATAAGCAAAGGTTATCGCATTTTAAACAAAAATTATCGAACGGATATAGGTGAAATCGATCTTATAGTCACAAACGAAACCGATCTTGTCTTTGCCGAAGTCAAAACACGTTCGGGGCTCGGATACGGGTATCCTGCCGAAGCCGTTACTTTTTCTAAGCGGAAAAAGATCAGTCAAGTTGCGGCGCAATACATAAAGCGTTTCAGGCTTTACGATGTGCCCGTTCGTTTCGACGTCGTCGAAGTGTTTATTCAAAGCGGCGAAATAAATCACATCGAAGACGCTTTCGACAGCTATCTCAAATATTGCTGACAAAATAAAAGCATTATAAATTCGGCACAATATTCAAAGGTGATACAATCGCTTGAGATAAACGCATTTTAATTTGTAATCGAAAATTTCACGTCTATTCGAGAGTTTTGTGTGCTTAAATACTTGCAATATATTTTTTGCGGGTGTAAAATTGTATCGATAAAGTTTAGACACGGAGCAATTATGATCGAAACAAGATCGGAAATGGAGTTGCCTTCGTTGCAACCGAAAACAATATTTTTCGAAGGTAGTCCGTTTAAGATTACGGACACTATGATTTCGGCTGCAATCACTACTGTGGTATTGATACTTTTCGCTGTAGTGGTGCGCGTTGCGTTCATACCGCGTTGGAATAAGACCTACGACAAAAAGTCGGGCTTTCGGTTGCTCTTGGAAGCTCTCGTCAATATGTTCGAGGATAATGCGGTCTCCACAGTGGGGCATAACAGCAGGTTTATAGCGCCTTGGTATTTTGCCGCCGCGGCTTTCATATGTATCGGGACTTTACTCGAAATGACCGGGCTCAGACCGCCTACGAGTGATTTGAATGTAACGCTTGCCTTGGGAATAACGACTTTTATTCTGATCAATTTTTACGGATTCAAAGAAAAAAAGTGGCGGAGATTTTTGCGATTCGCCAATCCGATAAACGATTTGACCGATATCGTCATACCGTTTTCGATGGCTCTGAGAATGTTCGGCAGCGTGTTTTCCGGATATCTGATCATGCATCTTATTTACAGCTTGCCATGGTTTGCTAAAATAGCATTGCCGGCGCTTGCGTCCGTGATATTCACGATATTTCACGCACTTATACAGAGTTATATTTTTATGTTTTTGTCAATGAGCTTTATTTCGGAAGCTACGGAATAACGGAGGTATTATACAGTGAGTACGATTTTAATGACTGTTTTGAGCGCTGTGTCCATGCTGATTTCGGCAGTAGGCGAGTATGCGGCGATAGGCGCCGGCATAGCCGCGTTTACGGGCGTCGGAGCGGGTATCGGTATGGGTATCGCAACAGGCAAAGCTGTGGAAGGCATAGCGAGGCAGCCCGAGGCCGAAAAGAAAATACGCACCACGTTGCTGCTCGGCTTGGCATTTGCCGAAACAACGGCAATTTACGGCGTATTCATTGCGATTCTGACTATCGTCATGTAGGACTCGATATCATGAGCGGTATATTGTTTTTGTCACCTATGCGGCAAACTCTTTCGGAGTTTGTTCCGCTTTGCGCTAATGTATTCGAAAGCCTCGGTCTCGGCTGGTGGGAGATTTTGTTCCACACGGTCAATTTACTCATACTCATTGTCGCATTGCGTTTTTTGCTGTATAAGCCCATTAAAAAGCTTATAGCGAATCACAAGAAAAAAATGGACGACGTGTTCGAAGAGAATAAAAAGCTCGAGAAAGAAGCTGTGGAAACGAAAGAAAAGTATGATAAAATGATGCTCGAAGCAAAAGAAGAAGTTGCAAAAGCGAGCGTCGAAGCCGCTAATAAGGCGAAAATCAAATCCGAGGCAACCATAGAGGAAGCGAAGAAGCAGGCGGAAAATATTATAGAGAGCGCCAAACGGGAAACGGAAGCAGAGAAGGAGCGCATGAAAAACAATTATCGCGAAACCGTAAGTAAGCTTGCCGTCGATATTGCGGAGAAAGTGCTCGAACGTGAGATTGACAAAAAAGATAACGAAAAAATAATCGATAAGTGTCTCGAGCAATGGGAGGAGCGATGAGCGCAATCAAAGTCATTTCTTCCGATACGCTTGACGACAAAATGAAGAGCAAAGTCGAAAACGCCTTTCGCAGTAAACATACGGAATCCGTCGAATTTGTTTACGACATCGATCCGTCGCTTATAGGCGGGATACTTGTTATTGACGGCGACAGATATTACGATGCTTCCGTGCGCGGTCAGCTTGCCGTCATAAAGCGCAACTTGAAGTAGAGTGGAGCGTATGGACAAGATAGATTACAAAAAAATAAGCGACGCTTTGTTTTCCGAAATAAAAGAGTATTCTCCCGACTATAAATCACATTCTACGGGCAGAGTGCTTTTTTCGGGAGACGGCGTAATCAAAATAGGAGGTCTTCCCGGCGCCAAGTACGGAGAGCTTCTCGATGTGGAAGGAAAGTATCGTGCAATCGTTCTCGATCTCGAAGAGGACGAGGTGGGCGCGATAGTTCTCGACGACGAGGACAGCGTTTCGGCAAATATGCTCGTTAAGTCAACCGGGCATATCGTCGAAGTGCCTGTGGGAAAAGAGATGTTCGGACGCGTCGTTGATCCTCTCGGGAGCGCTATCGACGGACTCGGAGATATCGAGACTTCTTCTGTGCGTGCAATAGAAATGCCCGCGCCGTCTATTTCCGACCGCGCCAAAGTGAACGAGCCGCTTATGACTGGTATTCTTGCCATAGATTCCATGATTCCGATTGGTAAAGGGCAGAGAGAGCTCATAATCGGCGACAGACAAACAGGAAAAACATCTATCGCAATCGATACTATTCTCAATCAGAAGGGAAAAGACGTCTATTGCGTATATGTCGCCATAGGACAAAAGACGTCCACGGTTGGGTCCGTGGTGCACACACTCGAGCGATTCGGAGCACTCGAATACACTTGTGTGGTTTGTTCGACGGCACATGATTCCGCGCCGTTGCAATATATAGCGCCGTTTACGGGCTGCGCCATTGCCGAAGAAATGATGTATTCGGGAAAAGACGTTCTCATTGTTTACGACGACTTGTCCAAGCACGCGGTCGCATACCGCGCAATGAGTTTGCTTTTAAAGCGGCCGCCGGGTCGCGAAGCCTTTCCCGGAGATATCTTCTATCTGCACTCGAGACTGCTCGAGCGCGCGGCAAAGCTTGACGACTCCCACGGAGGGGGTTCCATGACGGCGTTGCCGATAATCGAAACTTTAGCGGGAGACATATCGGCTTATGTTCCGACGAACGTAATTTCGATTACCGACGGTCAAATATATTTGGAAAGCGAATTGTTTAATGCCGGAGTCAGACCAGCCGTCAATGTCGGACTGTCTGTGTCCCGTGTCGGCGGCAGCGCCCAGGTAAAGGGAATAAGAAAGGTCAGCGGAAAACTGAGGCTCTATTTGTCGCAATACCGAGAGCTGTCGGTTTTTGCGCAGTTCGGCTCGGAGCTTGACAGAGAAACGACTGCAATGCTTGAAAAGGGAGCGCGCATTACGGAAGCTTTGAAGCAGAATGTTCGAAGTCATTATGACACGGCTCACGAAATTATTGTGCTGTATATAGCAATGAAAGAGCTTCTCAAGGATATTCCGACAAACAGCGTAAGCAATTTCGTTAAAGCATTTACCGAATATTTGGATATTCACTGCACAGATATCGTGGATGAAATAGAAAAAACCAATGACATGGACATGGACGCGGGATTGACTGTCGAAAGGGAAGTACGCACGTTTGCCGACTATTATTTTAAGGAAGACGAGCATTGAACAATCTGTCGGACATCAAAAAGAGAATGAAAGTCATTTCGGACACTCGCAAGATTACAGGCGCAATGGATACCATTTCCGTTTCGAAAATGAGTAAAGCCGTAGAAAAAAGCGAGCGAAATTCCGACTATTTCGAAACACTGCGAGCTGTCATCGGAGACATTGTTCTCCATACGTCCTCTTGGATCCATCCGTGTTTTCGAACGCGAAACACCGCTCGTGCGGCATATGTCGTTATCGCTTCGGATAAAGGTCTTGCGGGTGGATATAATCACAACATATGCGATTATGCTTGCGGAATAATCGACGGCAAGCCAGATGCTCAAATCATTGCGGTGGGTCAAACTGTAAAGGAGTATTTTGCAAAAAAAGAATTCGAGCTCTTTGATGATTTTTGTACGGCAACTTTCGAACCGACAATCGAAGATGCTGCCGAGATTGCCGATTTCATAATAGAAAAATTCGATAAAAACCTGATAGACGAAGCTTTCGTTGTATATACTCGACTGAAAGCGGCAGAAGGAACGTCGCTTGTTAACATGAGATTGTTGCCACTCGTCAGCGCGGATTTTTGCAACGAAGAAGATTTAACTCCGCAAAAAGAAAATTACCTTAAGGAGTTGTACTACGAGCCTTCTCCCGATTGCGTGTTAAACAGGCTCATACCGCAATACATTACGGGGATTATATACGGTTGTCTGTTACAATCTCAGGCTGCCGAACATTCCGCGCGTCGTGCGACAATGAGCGGAGCCACTAAAAACGCAGACGAGCTTCTTGACAAGTTGAAGCTCGAGTATAACAGGGCAAGGCAGAGCATGGTGACGAGTGAAATAACCGATATAATGACGGCTGCTTCCGGAGTGAAAAAATGAAAGTGAACGGTGAAAACATTTTAAAAGGTAAGATAGTTTCCGTAATCGGTCCCGTTGTCGACGTGAAGTTCGACGGATATTATATGCCGAAAATACGTGAAAAATTGCTTATCGATATGGGTGACGAAAGCTATCGCACCCTGGAGGTGTTTTTACATTCCGGCGGAGGAATAGCCCGTTGTCTTGCCATGCAAGCAACGGAGGGACTTTCCAGAGGGTTAGACGTATATGCGAGCGGCAGTCCCATAAGCGTACCCGTCGGAGAGGGCGTTTTGGGGCGGGTAATAAACGTGCTCGGAGAGCCTATAGATAATGAAGGCGCTGTTCAAAGCGATAAAATGTGGCCGATCCATCGCAAGGCTCCGAAATTTTACGACCAAACGCCTACGACCGAAATTCTCGAAACGGGAATAAAAGTAATAGATTTAATGGCTCCTTACTCAAAGGGCGGTAAGATAGGTTTGTTCGGCGGTGCGGGCGTGGGAAAGACTGTCCTCATTATGGAGCTCATACGCAACGTGGCGCACGAACACGACGGCTATTCGATATTTACGGGCGTGGGCGAAAGAAGTCGAGAGGGCAATGAAATGATTGCCGATATGAAAGAAAGCGGCGTGTTGAAAAATACGGCGCTTGTGTTCGGACAGATGAACGAACCGCCCGGAGCAAGAATGAGAGTTGCGCTTACGGGACTTACCGTTGCCGAGTATTTTCGCGACGTAATGAATAAGGACGTACTGCTTTTTATAGACAATATCTACAGATTCGTACAAGCGGGCAGCGAGGTTTCGGCTCTTTTGGGAAGAATGCCGTCTGCGGTCGGATATCAGCCTACGCTTGCCACCGAAATGGGCGCTTTGCAGGAACGCATTACTTCCACAAAGAACGGCTCTATTACGTCTATACAGGCGGTTTATGTTCCCGCCGACGATTTGACCGACCCGGCGCCTGCCACCGTATTTTCGCACCTGGACGCCACCACGGTGCTGTCGCGTCGCGTGGTCGAGCAGGGAATTTATCCCGCAGTAAGTCCGCTTGAATCCACAAGCCGAATACTTACGCCGGAAATCGTAGGCGCAGAGCATTACGACGTCGCACGCAGAACGCAGGAAGTGTTGCAAAGATACGAAGAGTTGCAGGATATTATCTCGATACTCGGAATGGAAGAGCTCGGAGACGAGGACAAAAGTACGGTATATCGTGCGCGAAAAATAATAAGATTCTTTTCTCAGCCCTTGTTTGTGGCGGAATCATTTACCGGAATGGAAGGGAAGTATGTCGATGTAAAAACAACCGTAGAATGTTTCAAAGAAATTCTCGACGGCAAATTCGACAAGTTCCCCGAATCTGCGTTTTTCATGGCAGGTGATTTGGACGACGTGAAAGCAAAATCGAAAGGATAGGAAACAGGAAGTGCTCAAGCAGTTTTCATTGGAAATAATTACGCCCGATCGTATGTTTTTCGACGGAAAAGTCGAAGAGCTTATTTTCAACACTCCTACCGGAGAAGTCGAAATACTGTATCACACCTTGCCTATGGTTGCCATAGTTTCACCCGGAATCGTATTTATTTCGCAAAACGGACGAAAAATGGAAGCCGCTTGTTCCGAAGGTTTTGTCCGCATTGCGGATAAAGTTACTTTGCTTGTGCAAACGTGTAAATGGCCGTATGAAGTGGACGAGGAGGAAACGAACAAAGAAGTAAAATTACTGAACGATAAAATCAAAAAGGCGCAATCGATGAAAGAATACAAAATGGCAAAGGCTCAGCTTGCACTTCAGCTTGCAAAGCTCAAAACCAAAGAAATGAAATATTGATATTTAACTTTTCCGTTTTTCGCGGCATATATGAAATCTGTAATATTCGAGCGGAGCGGAAATATGGAGACGCTTAAGGCAATAGTTAACTTAAAGACTTTGTACGACAATTTGCAAATAATCAAAAGTCGCACAAAAGCCATGATCTACGCAGTAGTCAAAGCAAATGCATATGGGCACGGAATGTGTGTGGCAACATTTTTGCAACCGTATGTGGACGGATTTTGCGTCGCTACTTTCGGTGAGGCGGAAATGCTCGTCGGATATGCTGTATACAAGCCCATCATTGTTTTGAGTGAGGTGAGTGACGGTTGCCAAATATTGCCGCATGAGAATGTGGTTTATTCGGTGGGAAGCGAAAGCTCTGCCGCAATCATAAGACAGGTCAACCCCAAAGCTCCGTTTTACATAAAAGTCAACAGCGGAATGAACAGACTCGGGTGCGACATGGAAGAACTGCCCAAAATAATGAATTATGTCAGACACAACAACTTGAATTGTTTGGGTGCAAGCACGCATTTTTTCAATTCGGACAGCAAAGAATGTGCAGAACATCAATTCAAACGCTTTCAAACGGCTATCGCGGAATACAAAGATCTGATCCCAAAAACGCATTGTTGCGCAAGCAATGCGTTGGTGCTGCCGGAAAACTATCACGGAGACATTATTCGCGTCGGATTGGCTTTGTACGGATACGGCAGTCACAAGTCGCTGCTACCAGTTATGAGCGTCTATGCGCCCATAGTGAAAATACGAAATGTCAAGAAAGGAGAGCATATAGGTTATGGCTCGTATAAAACAGACAGGGACTGTCGTATAGCCGTAGTGCAAATAGGATACGGAGACGGTTACAGAAGAATAATCGAAGGAAGCCGGTGTGTCTCCGTAAACGGAACGCGCTGTGCCGTAGTAGGGCAGGTCTGCATGGATTTTTGCATGGCGGATATAAGCAACGCGTCTGCCGAAGTCGGAGACAGCGTATGTGTTATCGGCGAAGAGATGCCCGCTGTTGAGCTTGCCGAGGAATACGGCACAATCGTATATGAAGTATTGACTTCATTGGGCGAAAGAGTGGAGAGAAGATATGTTTACAAATAAAGAGCTTTTGCGGAAACATTATCAAAATATAAGGGCAAATATTCTATCGAAACAGGAAAAGGATTTTTCGATCCGCGATAGATTTTTCGACCTTTCCAACCGCTTTGGCTTTGACAGTTTTTTTGTATATGTATCTATGAAAAACGAGGTCGATACACACCTGATAATCAAACAGCTGCTTTCAACCGATAAAAAAGTATGCATTCCGCATACAAAAGACGGTATTATGTCTGTAATAGTGCTTGATAAAATGCCTAAGTCTTTTTTGACGGACAAGCTTGGGAACTTAAAAGGAGGCGAAAATATGAGTTCGGCTAATTTTGCGTGCGATTGCGCGGTTATCCCTTTGCTCGCATTCGACGACGAACTCTTTCGCATAGGCTACGGCGGAGGCTATTACGATAGGTTTTTAAAGAGTTTCGAAGGAATAAAGATCGGACTTGCCTATGACGAACAATATTGCGAATTCTTCGACAGAGAGGCACACGACATCAAGCTTGATATCATCGTTACTCCAACGCGGTTATTCGGAGACGGATTATGAGAGTTATAAGCGGAAAATATAAGGGAAAAAAGCTGTTTTCGCCGGAGGAAAACAATGTGCGTCCCACGACCGACAGGATCAAAGAAACGCTTTTCAATATACTTTTTTCAAAGGACGTATATTACGGGAAAGTACTCGACCTCTTCAGCGGATCGGGAGCTCTCGGCATAGAGGCTCTTTCGAGAGGCGCGGAACTTGTCGTCTTTATAGACATAGATACTCGCAGCGTTAAACTGACTAAGAATAATTTGCGGCAAGTAGGAGCGACGAATTTCGAATTGTATCACAACGATTTTATATCGGCCGCAAAGAAGTTGAAAGGCAGGAAGTTTGATGTGATTTTCGCAGATCCGCCGTATAGACTGCGAATCGAGCCGAAAATTATCGATTCCGTTATAGAAAACGATTTGCTTGCCGAAAACGGCATACTTATAATCGAGCATTCTATAGAAAATAAGTTGCAAATTGACGACGAAAGATTTATAATAGATGAGAGGTGTTGCGGTAATACCGTTTTAACCTTCATTACTTATGGGAGAGACAACGAATGAATATTGCGGTATTTCCCGGGACATTCGACCCGTTCACGCTCGGACATTTCGACATAGTCGAAAGAGCGTCCTGTATATTCGATAAAGTTATAGTCGCAGTGGCTGCCGACAACGGAAAATCCTGCGCGCGCGCCCTCGATACGCGCATGGAAATCGCCTCCGTTTCGGTTGCTAAACTCGACAATGTATCGGTAAAATCATTCGGCGGATTTCTCGCAGACTTTGCGACGGAGAACAACGTCAACGTCATAATACGAGGATTGCGCGGCGGTGCCGATTTCGAATATGAAAAACCGCTCGGGGAAGTATACCGCAAGCAGAACAAAGCCTTGGAATGTATTTATTTGATTTCAAGTAGTTCCGTGAGCCACATTTCGTCATCTATCGTCAGGCAAATTGCTTCTCTCGGAGGCAATCTCGAGGGCTATGTCTGTCATAATGCCGAAAAAACAATTTCAAAATTATATAAATCATAACGGAGTCGCTTTATGGATATAATGAATTTGCTGAATGAACTTGAAACCGAACTTTCCGATAAAAAAGGCGGATTGTTCGGAAAGAAAGTCGATCTCGATAAGTGTTATAACTTAGTAGTTAAAATAAAGACTAATTTGACCGCGACATTGCGCGAATCCGAGTATATCATGGAGAACAAGCGAAAGATATTGGAAAATGCGGATGTCGTAGCCAAGAATACAATACGCGAAGCCGAAGAACGCGCCGAGCATATGATAGACAAATCGGATATCATGAGAATGGCGGAACTTGAAGCTCAAAGGCTTATCGATAACGCATACGCGCAATGCGATGCTTTGGTTCACCATACCAAAGATCATCTCGACGGTACATTTAAGGACACCGAGCAATTCCTTTTGTCCACCCTTACAATGATCCGCAACAACAGAGAAGAATTGCGGGGAGCAACCATTATCAAGAAAAACTCACAATAATCACGTCAAATTTACGCGGAGCTTAAAATGTTTGAAAAAGTTAAAAAAATATTAACCCCCGAAGAAGCAAAATCGAAATTGAAATTGAGCGATGTCGGACGAAAAACAAAAGCGGAAAGAGACTCGCAGCTTAAAAAAATCATCGGCGGGACGGATAATCGCAAAGTTATGATAATAGGGCCATGTTCGGCGGATAACGAAGCCGCCGTTCTCGATTATATATCGCGCCTTGCGGCCATATCCGATAAGGTCAAAGACAAGTTGTTTATAGTTCCGCGCATTTACACCAACAAACCTCGAACCCGCGGCGACGGATACAAAGGTATGTTTCATAATCCGAATCCGCATAAAGGAACAGACATACAAGAGGGCATAATGGCGATTCGCGACCTGCATATTAAAAGCATAGAGCAGAGCGGATTGTCTGCGGCGGACGAAATGCTATATCCCGAAAACTACGAATACCTCGAAGATTTGCTAAGCTATGTTGCGGTCGGCGCTCGCTCGTCCGAAAATCAACAGCATCGCCTAGTGGCAAGCGGCGTGGATGTGCCGGTCGGCGTCAAAAACCCGATGTTCGGAAGTATGCCCGTGCTATTGAATTCCATTTATGCCGCCCAAATCTCAAGTGAATTCAAATACGGCAATTACCAAGTGAAGACTTCCGGAAATCCGTATGCACACGCGGTGCTCAGGGGGTGCGTCGATTCTTTCGGCAACAATATGCCAAACTATCATTACGAAGACGTGATGCGACTCTATGAAATGTATACCAAACAAAATCTTAAAAATCCTGCCGTAATAATAGATACCAATCATTCGAACAGCAACAAAAATCCGTTCGAACAAGAACGTATCGTGAAAGAAATAGTCGCCAATATTAAGTCGTGTGCGAAATTCGGCGAGCTTGTAAAGGGATTTATGATTGAAAGCTATATCGTAGACGGCAATCAGACTCCCGACGGCAACGTGTACGGTAAATCCATAACCGACGCGTGTATAGGTTGGGAAAAGACCGAACGTCTTATATACGATGTTGCGGAAGGGATATAATATTAACAATCAAACAAAGAGGGTGCATGAGCGTGAAAAAAATAGGATTGGCTCTCGGCTCCGGAGGAGCACGAGGATTCTGTCATATAGGCGTATTACAGGCTTTCGAGGAGAACAACATTCCCATACACTGCATAGCGGGTTGCTCGCATGGAGCTCTCGTGGGCGGTTGCTATGCTGCAGGCGTCAGCGTCGAAAAGATGAAAGAAGTGACGGCGAAATCCACAATGAAAGCCATAATGGATATAAATATTTCATTTAAAAACAATGGTTTTCTCAAGGGCGCAAAAGCTATAAATATCGTCAAAAAACTTATAGGAGAAAAGACCGTCGAGGAATGCGACATTCCTTTTCGAGCGACGGCTTGCAATGTCAATACGGGGAAGCTTGTTGTTTTCGACAGCGGTAAAGTAATCGACGTCATGCGCGCAAGTATGTCCATACCGATACTGTTCCATGCGGTCGAAAAAAATAAAGACATCGTATACGTAGACGGCGGTGTTTTGGAAAGAATACCGATTGCGGCAACAAAAAGCATGGGTGCCGACGTAGTGATAGCCGTGGATGCCTTGGGCAGTCCCGAAAGCGACTTTGTTCGCAATAGGGGATTTGTCAAAATGTTCGAACGGATATACCGCCTTATGGATTGGGAAGGAAATAAGGAGAAAATCAAGGAGGCGGATTTGATCATAACGCCGAACCAGGGCGACAGATCCATTTTGGACTTTAACGGCGAAAACTTGAAGTCCGTGCAATACGGTTATGAAGCTGCAATTGCCGCAATGCCTCGAATTCTCGAACTGCTGGGCGACTAAACCGTTATCAGACGAGGGGGGAACGCATATTCATCGTTGTGTGTTATGAGACCGTAAAGAGCCATCGATTGCTTTTCCAATTCGATAAACATTCTCTTTGACATCGATTCGCTTCCTTGTGTTTGAATATAAAATGTATCCGGTAGCCGAGATAAATACTCTTTAAAATCCGATTTTATGGCAATTATGCGAGAATAAGGGTGTGTTATGTCTGTCATAGTGCCGTTGTTTAGCTTAAAAACAGCTTGAAGACATATCCGTTTGAGTCTGCTTTCCGTATAACGCTTGCTTTTTACTCGCTCGATGAGTTTATCTAAATCGACCGCATCGAAACGCGCTTTACTTATAGGATTTTCCAATCCTTCGCTTACTTCGGCAATGTTTCGTATTTCTTCCACGCTCATATTACGCAGAGCGAACAATACAATATCGGAATATGTTTGAGGTCGGGGATAATGCTCGGCAAGCTCTTTAACAAGCATTTCAAACGACGCGCATGGAATTGCATTCGAAACGTCTTCCATAAAACCGCCGGCGATTCTCTTGCGTATAATTGACGATGATGTGATTTCTATTTTTTCATCGACATATTTTTTATCGGCTTTACGCTTTATGAATACCGGTTCGACATTTACATTTTGACGCTTAAGTGCTTTCAAATACTCCAAACAGAGCACATTATTCGGTTTTGATAGTATTATGTGAGACATATCACGCAATAATCCGCTATGTTCGCCCATTATTTCGCTTGCCGCCGCATAACTACGCGCATACGACAACCCCTGTTTCAAATGTTCGTCGAGCAATTTTTTGAACAGCGAGGACTCTTCGAGTTGAATTTTTGCGAGTGTTTTCAAAGCTTGCACATCGTCCGTTTCACACCCCATGGCGAGACAGTGTACGTTCGGCAAATTTTTCAAAATTTCCACAGCGCCTTTTGCAAACAATTCTCCGCTTCCGATTGCATAGGGCAGCGGCAGTTCCACGACCATGTCCGCACCGCTTAGAATGGCGCATTTCGCTCGAGCAAGCTTATTGGCAATAGCCGGTTCGGCGCGCTGAACAAAATCTCCGCTCATTATACAAATTATCCTGTCGCAATCCGTAAGTTCTTTTATACGACGCAATTGATAGCAATGTCCGTTGTGAAGCGGATTATATTCGCAAATCAAAGCGCAACATTTCATAAAAATTCTTCCTCAATTTTAAATTTCGGCTTCACAACATTTTACTTTTTCTTTTTGTTGAGTTATAATATATTCGAAAATGCTTGAACGGTATTTTGCCATGGGTTTCGATGTAAACATCTTGTTTCCGCAAGGTGACGACGGTCTTTATAAATTACCGACAAGTTTCATGTTGTTAAAGCCGAGTTGGTTTTACACTGTGTCATTATAACACAGAATTTAAAATAAATCATCAATTTTAACATATAAGGAGTTATTTTTATGTCTACACTGTTGGAAAGTGTCAGGGAAAAGGCTAAAAAAGCCCGCAAGCACATTGTTCTCGCAGAAGGAGAAGAGGAAAGAATCATCCGAGCCGCAGGAATGATAGTTGCGGAAAAAATCGCAAAAGTTACATTGATCGGAAACAGAGACGTTATTTCCGAGAAATGTCCGAGCGTTGATTTATCGGGTGTAAACATTTTCGATCCAATGAAAAACGATCTTTCAAAGTATTCGGAATTGCTCTACGAACTTCGCAAGGCAAAAGGAATGCAAAAGTCCGATGCGGACAAGCTTGTTTTAAATCCGTTGTATCTCGGCGTGCTCATGGTCAAATCCAAGGAAGCAGACGGAATGGTTGCGGGCGCTATAAACGCCACCGGAGACGTTCTTCGCCCCGCTCTTCAAATCATAAAGACCGCCCCCGGCATAAATACGGTAAGCAGTTGCTTTATTATGGTATTGCCGAAGGGTAGTACTTACGGCGATAACGGCGTACTTGTGTTCGGCGATTGCGCGGTGAACCCCAATCCGACCGCGGAACAGCTTGTGGACATAGCCGTCGCGTCTGCGGCAAGCGCAAAGAGTATTGCGGGAATATCTCCCAAAGTCGCACTTCTTTCGTTCTCGACGAAAGGCTCCGCTCGGCATGAGCTTGTGGATAAAGTCGCTCAAGCAACCGAGCTTGCCCATAAGATCGCACCCGATTTGGAACTCGACGGAGAACTTCAGCTTGACGCCGCAATAGTAGATAAGGTAGCGAAACTCAAAGCGCCGCAAAGCAAAGTCGCAGGTCATGCAAACGTCCTGATTTTCCCGGATTTGCAAGCCGGCAATATAGGTTACAAATTGGTTCAACGCTTTGCCAACGCAGAGGCTGTCGGTCCAATTTGTCAGGGATTCAATCAGCCGGTGAACGACCTGTCCCGCGGTTGCAGCGCAGAGGACGTCGTAAACGTAGTGGCAATGACCGCGCTTCAGGCATTGTACAAATAGGAGGAAGGTATGGAAATCTTGGTTGTAAACGCGGGAAGTTCATCGCTTAAATATCAACTCATAGAAATGAAAAACGAAAGCGTTCTCGCAAAAGGCGTATGCGAGCGCATAGGGCAGGAGCATTCGGTGCTGATCCATAAAGGCTCTAAAGAGGTTCGCATAGAGGCCCCCATGCCCACGCATTCGGAAGCAATAAAGCTTGTACTCGACGCTCTTGTGCATAAGGAATACGGCGTTATTAAATCCATGACGGATATCGCCGCTGTCGGGCACAGAGTCCTTCACGGCGGCGAGGAATTCAAGGAAAGCGTAAAAATCGACGACGATGTTTTAAAGCGCATAGAAAGCAACATCGATCTCGGACCTCTTCATATGCCGCCCAACATAATGGGTATAAAGGCGTGCAGAGCGGCAATGCCTCATGCACCGCAAGTTGCCGTTTTTGACACGACATTCCATTCTACAATGCCGGATTATGCGTATATGTACGCCATACCGTACGAGGACTACAAAAAATACAAGATCAGAAAATACGGCTTCCATGGCACAAGTCATCTGTTTATCGCCGGCGAAGTAAAAAAGCTTTTAAACAGAGATAATTTCAAAGCGGTGATTTGCCACTTGGGCAACGGCGCAAGCGTGAGCGCCGTAAAAGACGGCAAATGTATCGATACGTCCATGGGACTTACGCCGCTCGAAGGACTTGTCATGGGGACGCGCTCGGGCGATATCGATCCTGCCGTTATCGAATATCTTATGGATAAAACAGGCATGAATATACACGAGGCAACCGATTATTTAAATAAGAAAAGCGGCGTCCTCGGCGTGAGCGGCATTGGATCCGATTTCAGAGATTTGACTGCCGCGCTTGCGAAAGGCGATGAGCGAGCACGTCTTGCAATTGATATGTTCTCATACAGAGTCAAAAAATATATAGGCGCTTACTCCGCGGCGCTCGGCGGACTCGATTGCGTAGTGTTTACCGGCGGAATAGGAGAGCACACTCCCGAAGTTCGCGAGCGTGTAATGAGCGGACTCGAATATCTCGGAATAGATTTTGATTTCGAGGGCAACAAAAGTCCGGAAAGAGGCAAATGCACAAAGCTTTCCAAACCGAGTTCCAAAGTCGGGGTGTATATAGTGCCGACAAACGAAGAGCTTGTCATAGCAAGAGAAACATTGCGACTGAAGTAAAGTGAGTTTTTTCGATAAACTTAACGACGTATTCTTTCCATCGGGAATAAAATGCATTGTATGCGGATGCGATATTCCGCATACAAGCAAGTATCCCGTGTGCAAAAATTGTGAGCTTGACAAAAATACCGATTTTTGCTTGACCTGCGGCAGAAATATGACAGTAGGGTCGAGATATTGTACGGACTGTAAAAACAAAGAATGGAGCTTTCGTTTGGCGAGAGCTCCGTTTATTTACTGCAATAATGTTAAGTTGCTCATTCATCGCCTTAAGTACGGAAATTGCAAATATCTGGCGAAAGAATTGAGCGTATATCTTGCCGATACATATTACGAGCATAGTCTTATGTCTGACATAATAACATTTGTACCCATGTTTTTCAAGAAAAAGCGCAAAAGAGGATACAATCAAGCCGAAGAGCTTGCTCGGGCTCTCGGCAAAATTACGGGCTGCGAAGTCAAAGAACTGCTTATAAAGACGCATGAAACAAAAAGTAATGCCCGTCAAAACGCAAAACAACGTGAGCACTCGGTTACCGGCACAATAGCTATGGCGCGAAACAGCGAAGACACGCCCATAAATATTAAGGGTAAGCGCATATTGCTTATAGACGACGTGTTTACCACGGGAGCAACCGCACGAGAATGCGGAAAAGTGCTCATTGCGGCAAAAGCAGCGGAAGTAAACGTATTGACTTTGGCGACCTCGAAACAGAGCGATAAGCCAAGCTTGAAGAGCGTTTCCGAATTAAAAGATCTATTTACCGAGAATTTTTAATTACTATGCTTGACATAATTCTCCCGATCTATGTCCAAACCCCTTTCTTTTAGACGCAGTAATGTAAAAATGCTTGACTTTGTTTGAAATCGGTCATATAATAACAATAGTTGAATTTCCGTAATGCGGACAAGTAATTTTCGTAAGGCGTTCACAGAGAATGTCGCCACGGCTGAGAGCGACAGACAAATTCGATTTTATGAAACCACCGCACAGGAACGTAAGTTTAAAACGAATTTAAACATATCGAGATTGCGAGCAATGCTCACAATGAATTAAGGTGGAACCACGGTAAATTATCGTCCTTAAAGCTGTTATGCTTTAGGGATTTTTTTGGAGGTATTATGAAAATAACATTGAAAGACGGTTCGATCGTCGAGGCAAAAAAGGGCGCGACCGCATACGATATCGCGCGCGAAATAAGCGAAGGTCTTGCAAGGAATGCGCTTGCCGCCAAGATTGACGGAGAAACGGTAGATCTTTCCACACCTATTACCAAAAACTGTTCTCTCGAAATATTGACGTTCAAAGATGAGGAGGGGCGCCGAGTATACAGACATACTGCCGCGCACGTCCTTGCGCAGGCAATCAAAAATCTTTATCCGACGACAAAGCTTGCCATAGGACCGGCAACGAACGACGGTTTTTATTATGATTTCGATTTTTCTTCTCCGATTTCTATTTCGGATTTCGATAAAATAGAGAAGGAAATGAAGAATATAATTAAAGCCGATTTTCCCATGGAACGTATAGAAGTCACCAAAGAACAAGCCGAAGAGATGATGCGAGGCTTCGACGAACCGTATAAACTCGAAATACTTTCGGATTTGCCGCGCGGCGAAAAAATCACCCTTTATAAGCAAGGTCAGTTTCACGATCTTTGTAGGGGACCGCATCTGCCGTCTACCGGAAAAATCAAATGCTTTAAGCTCATGTCGATTGCGGGCGCCTACTGGCGAGGCAACGAAAAGAACAAAATGCTCACGAGAATTTATGCTACGGCATACGACAAGAAATCCGAAATGGACGCTTATTTCCAAATGCTCGAGGAGGCGAAGAAGCGCGATCATACAAAACTCGGAAAAGAGCTCGGTCTGTTTGCCCTCATGAACGAAGGCAGAGGCTTTCCGTTTTTCCTTCCGAACGGCATGGCTCTCAAAAATTCGCTTGTCGACTATTGGAGAGAGTTGCACCGTCAGGAAGGATATGTGGAAATTCAGACGCCGATTATCCTTAACCGTACGCTTTGGGAAAATTCCGGGCATTGGGATCATTATAAGGACAATATGTATACCACGAAGATAGACGAGGACGATTGCGCCGTTAAGCCCATGAATTGCCCCGGCTGTATGCTGGTCTACAAGTTGTCGCCCCACAGCTATAAGGATCTTCCTTTGCGTATGGCGGAAATGGGTCTTGTTCACAGGCACGAGAAAAGCGGACAGCTTCACGGCTTATTCCGCGTCAGATGCTTCACTCAGGACGACGCGCATATATTCATGTTACCGGAGCAAATCACCGAAGAAATCAAAGGAGTCGTTCGGCTTACCGACAAGATTTACAGTCGGTTCGGCTTTAAATATAAAGTCGAGCTTTCCACTCGTCCCGAAAACAGCATGGGCAGCGAAGAAGATTGGGAAATTGCGACTGCAGCCCTCAAAAAGGCGCTCGAAGAGATGAAGCTCGATTATGAGCTCAACGAAGGCGACGGCGCATTTTACGGACCGAAAATCGACTTCCACCTCGAAGACAGTCTCGGCAGAACGTGGCAGTGCGGAACGATACAGCTCGATTTTCAAATGCCGCAACGCTTCAATCTCGAGTATGTCGGAGAGGACGGTCAAAAACATCGCCCCATAATGATACACCGCGCAATCTTCGGTTCGATTGAACGCTTCATCGGAATTTTGATAGAGCATTATGCGGGCAATTTCCCCGTATGGCTTGCGCCCATGCAGGTAAAGATCTTGCCCATAACCGACAGGGTAGCCGCATATGCAAAGAAAATCGAAGAAGAGCTCAAATCTGCGAACGTAAGATGTTCGGTCGATCTGCGCAATGAGAAAGTGGGATACAAAATCCGCGAAGCACAGCTCGAAAAGGTGCCTTATATGATTGTAGTAGGCGATAAAGAGGTCGAAGACGGATCGGTTGCGGTGAGAAGCCGCAAAGACGGAGATGTCGGTACAATGTCGCTTTCCGAATTCAAAAACAAAGTCGTCGACGAAATCGAGAAAAAAGCAAACTGACAGTGAATTTCTTTGCGAAAACAATTGACAGCCGTACAATTAAGTGTTATAATCTATAGCGTTGGAAGCAGATTGTATCTCACCGCAAGATTTTCGAAGCGGTAACGCATAAATAAATACTTTGTTTTGAAAGTTTTTATGAGCGGTGCAATTTGCCCGCTCATATTTTTTGTGGAGGATAAAACAATTAATATCAAGGATATCGAAATCAATGAGAGGATAAGAGACAGCGAGGTTCGCGTCATAGACGAAAACGGCGTCCAGCTTGGAATAATGAGCGCCATGCAGGCAAACAGAATAGCCGACGAAAAGAATCTCGATCTCGTTAAAATCAGTCCCACCGTAGTTCCGCCCGTGTGTAAAATCATGGATTACGGAAAGTTTAAGTTCGACGCCGCAAAAAAAGAAAAAGATGCGCGTAGAAACCAAAAGACAAGCGAGCTGAAAGAAGTTTGGCTTTCGATGACTATCGATACGCACGACCTCGAAACCAAGGCAAAGCAAGCCGCAAAGTTTTTGTCGAGCGGGGACAAGTGCAAGGTTTCGATAAGAATGAGAGGTCGCCAACAAGCCCATGCCGACATCGGCGTCGACGTCATGAATCGCTTTTTCGCAATCGTCGAAAACGTCTGCGTAATGGATAAAAAGCCGACCACGGAAGGGCGAAACATTATTATGATATTAAACCCGAAAAAGAATTGATGGAGGAATATAAAAATGCCTAAAATGAAAAGTCACAGCGGCGCTAAAAAGCGTTTCCGCGTAACAGCGTCCGGTCAGGTAAAGCGCGGACAGCAGGGAAAGAATCATATCTTGACGAAAAAGTCCAGCAAGTGCAAAATGGCGCTTCGTCAAGGCGCATACATGGCGTCCAACAAAGAAGCGGCGACCATAAGAAACATGATTCAGAAGTAGGAGGACAAGCACAATGCGTATTAAGAGAGCAGTAAATGCAGTAAAGAAACGTAGAAAGATAATGAGACTTGCAAAGGGCTATTTCGGCTCGAAGTCTCGTTCGTACCGTATAGCGAGAGAAGCCGTCATGAAGTCGCAGATGTATGCGTTCATCGGCAGAAGAAACAAAAAGCGCGATTTCAGAAAGCTTTGGATAGCAAGAATAAACGCTGCGGCGAGAATGAACGGTCTTTCCTACAGCAAGTTCATGCACGGACTTAAGGTAAGCGGAATAAATCTCAATCGCAAGATACTTGCCGACATGGCGGTAAACGACGCTGCGGCATTTTCGGCGCTTGCAAAAACGGCGGCAGCGGCAAAATAAATATATCAGAACAGAATAATTTATGAACATTATAAGTTCGGCGGATAATTCACTTGTAAAAGCGATAGGAAAGCTCCAGAAACGCAAATATCGTCAGGAAACGGGAAAGTTCGTTCTTGAAGGGTATAGGCTCGTAAAGGATGCTTTTTCGAACAATCCCGCCGAACTTAAAATTATTTTGGCGGAAAGCAAGGCAAGCGAGTATCTTGTTCGGTTTCCGAATGCGACGGTTTTGAGCGACATTTTGTTCGAAAAAAATTGCGACACCGTGAACAGCCAGGGAATCATGGCAATCGCGCCCATCGCACCGTACATAATCGAACCGACAAGCAATTTTTGTCTTTACCTCGACAGAGTTAGGGATCCCGGCAATCTCGGTACGATAATACGTACGGCGGTTGCTTGCGGTTTTAGGGATATCTTGCTTGACGATTGCGTAGACGTATATAATCCCAAAACCATCCGAAGCAGCATGGGAGCGTTTTTTCATTGTAATTTTGTTTTGCCTAACGCGGAGATAGACAGCCGCTATCTTGTCGTCTGTGCCGATGCAAGGGGAACGGATATTCGCAAAGTCCCGAAAATGCCTACGGATAAGAAGCTTTGTCTCGTAATAGGAAACGAAGCCAACGGTATCGGCGACGCTCTGAAGGCGAGAGCAGATATTACGGTATCTCTGCCGATGTGTGAAGGCGTCGAATCTTTAAACGCAGCCGTAAGCGCGTCTGTTGCAATGTATTGGTTTAAGTATTTCAATAATTTAAATAATAGTGAGGAAAAAATATGTCCGGACACAGCAAATGGGCCACTATAAAAAGAGCTAAGGGAAAGACCGACGCCGCCCGCGGTAAGGTATTTACCAAAATAGGCAGAGAGATCGCCGTTGCGGTCAAACTCGGCGGAGGAGACCCGGCGTCGAACGCCAAGCTTCGCGACGTCATATCCAAAGCAAAAGCCGCGAATATGCCTAACGACAACATTCAGCGCAGCATAAAGAAAGCCAGCGGCGAGCTCGGTAATATCAATTACGAAAGCATTACGTACGAAGGTTACGGCGTAAACGGCGTTGCCGTGATTGTCGAAACCCTTACGGACAACAAAAACAGGACCGCTTCCGACGTCAGGCACATATTCGACAAGTGCGGAGGCTCGATGGGAACCAACGGTTGCGTGTCCTATATGTTCGATACAAAAGGCGTAATAGTCATTGAAAAAAAGCCGGGTATGGACGACGACGAAATGATGATGACAGCAATCGACTGCGGCGCCGACGACTTCAATGCGGGAGAAGAGAGCTATGAAATTACCACTTCGGTCGCGGCATTCTCGCAGGTAAGGGAGTCTCTCGAAAAACAGGGATATTCATTTTTAAGCGCAGAGGTATCCAAAATACCTTCCAACACCGTCGATTTAAACGATGTCGAAATCGAGAAGTTTACGCGTATGCTCGATATGTTCGATGACAATGACGATGTACAGGACGTATACCACAATGCAAATCTCCCCGAAACCGAGGACGAGGAATAATGCAAGACAACATAATCGAAAAGTGTTTGAAAGCAAAAGAGTATGCCGGTTATATGGCTGCTCTTTCTACTTATGACAAGAACAACATGATTTCTGCCGTCTCTGCGGCATTGACTTCTTTCGAACATGAGATTTTAGCCGCCAACGCCATAGACTTATCGCAGTGCAAAGATAAGCCTGCGCATTTTATCGATCGCCTGAAACTCACGCACGATCGACTTATGGCGATGAGCGACGGGATAAAGAAACTCATTGTCTTGCCCGATCCGATAGGCGAAGTCATTGACGAATGGACAGCGCAAAGCGGTATACGCATAAAGAAAGTGCGCACACCCATAGGCGTTGTCGGAATGATTTACGAAGCTCGTCCGAATGTTACGGCAGACGCCATATGTCTCGCCATAAAGACCGGCAACGCAATAGTTCTTCGCGGAAGCAAGGACGCAATAAATACAAACCGCGCGCTTGTCGCAATAATAAAGTCGGAATTGAAGCGTTGCGGCTACGAGCAAGAATCAATTCAGCTCATTGAAGACGTTTCCCATGAAGGCGCGGAGCTTTTTATGAAACAGCACGGTGTGGTTGACGTTTTATTGCCTCGAGGAAGCGGCTCATTCATTCGCAAGGTCGTGGAAAGCGCCAATATACCCGTCATCGAAACGGGCGCAGGGAACTGCCATGCCTATATAGAAAAGAGCGCCGATTTGAATATGGCGACCGACATTATTTTAAACGGCAAATTGTCGCGTCCTTCGGTATGTAACGCGCTTGAAAGTATACTTATAGAGGAAAGCTGCGCCGATAGATTTTTGCCTCATATACTCGATGCATTGAGCAAAAACGGGGTGGAAATAAGAGCCTGCGAAAAGGCAAGAGCCGTTTGGAAGAAAGCGATTCCTCTTACCGAAGAAGACCTGTATGCGGAATACGGAGATTTGATTGTTTCCGTAAAAGTTGTGAAAAACACAGCACAGGCGATTTCTCACATCAATAAATACGGCACGCACCACAGCGACGTTATTATTACCGGTGACGAAAAAGAAGCGGGTAAGTTTTTAAACGGCGTGGACAGTGCCGCCGTCTATGTAAATGCTTCCACGAGATTTACCGACGGCTTCGAATTCGGATTCGGGGCGGAAATGGGCATATCTACTCAGAAGTTGCACGCGAGAGGACCCATAGGACTTCCCGAGCTTACTACGTACAAATATATGATCAGCGGCAACGGAGAGATCAGAAAATAGGGAGAGAACGGCACTTATGGGCAACGACTTCGGAGAAAGAGACGACATATTTGACGAAAATCTTATCAAAATCATAGAAATGGCAGCGGCAAAGGATGAATATAAACAGTCCGCACCGCCAAAAGTCAAACAGCATGATGATGACAGCGACTTACATTCGGGACACCGTAAGAGAGTTTATGCCGCAGCGGACAAAGATGAGCTGCTTGATACGTTTTCAGATGTGGAAGCGCTCGAATATATTCTCTTTGCCGCATTGCCGAGAGTAAACACAAACGACGTGGCGCACCGTTTATTGCGCTCGTTCGGTTCGCTGTCGGGCGTATTTTCGGCAACCGTGGATGATCTCTCCAAAATAAAAGGAATGTCGAGACGAGTCGCATATTTTCTCAAAGGCATTCCCGCGATCTCGAGAAAGTCTCAACTTACACGCATAAAGCCGGAATCGATAAGAAGCGTAAATGCCGCTTTGGACTATTTGAAGATGCATTTCGAGCACATCTATACCGAAACCATGTATGTGATGTCTCTCGATATTTCGGACCGAATATTGGGTGTGGATTGCGTGACGGCACGGGGAACGGCAACATCAAGCAATGTCTCGATACCAGCCATTATGGAATCGGTCTGCCGACATCACGGAACAAAAATTATCGTTGCGCACAATCATCCGGGCGGAGTCATGTTGCCGTCGAAACAGGATATAGGACTTACGGATCTTATAATCGACGCGCTCGCTGCACTTGACGTCGTGCTTGTCGACCATTTGATTTTCTCGCCGGAGGACAGTTTTTTAAGTTTCTTCAATTCGGGAATAATACGCACCATGTACTTCAATTTCGATCGGACACACGGAAGCAATCTTTCCCGATTTCTTCCGGATGACGAACCGCATTGCTTGAGCAGCGGAACGGAATATCTGTTCGACTTGAAAACCGCGAGTCTGATACGCAAAAGCGAATACCATAAATTCTTTTCCGAAAGCATGAAAATGGGAAGGGAGCGAATGAAAGCAATGTCGGATTACGGAGTGGAAAATAAAAAGGGGAAAAAGAACTGAAAAAATCCAAATTAAAAGGACGACAAACTTGTCGTCCTTTTAAAACCTGTTTTTGTTTTATTGTGCGTCGGGAAAATACGAACGTAAAAGCTTTTCCGCACGCTTTATTTCCGCCTTGACCGACTTATCGGACGGCGCGCCGACGGCTTTCCGTCCTTGCACTGCATTCTCTGCCTTTACACAGTGTATTATATCGCTTTCGAACAGTTCGGAGAAGCTCTTGTATTCTCCTATACTCAACTCGTCGAGACGCTTTCCATGCTCGACGCAATACAGGACGAGATGACCGATTATCCCATGGGCGTCTCTGAAAGGCAATCCTTTTTTTACGAGATAGTCGGCGCACTCCGTTGCGGAGGTAAAGCCATTATCCGCGCCGTTCCGCAATGCTTCCTTATTATATTTCAAGGTCGGAAGCATATCTGTGAATACGTCGAGGCACAATTTGACGGTGTCAATCGCGTCAAACAGCGCTTCTTTGTCTTCCTGCATATCTTTATTGTATGCAAGCGGCAAAGACTTCATTGTCGTGAGAAGCGCCATGAGATCGCCGTAGCAACGTCCTGTTTTTCCGCGAATGAGCTCGCTCATATCGGGATTTTTTTTCTGAGGCATAATGCTCGAGCCCGTGCTGTATCTGTCGTCCAGCTCTATATATCCGAATTCGTCGCTTGCCCAATAGATAATTTCTTCGTTAAACCGCGAAAGGTGCATCATAATTATCGAGCAGGCGCAAAGAAATTCGACGGCAAAATCTCTGTCCGATACGGCGTCGAGAGAATTGTGCGTAATATCGGCAAAGTCGAGACGGTCGGCTACGTTCTTGCGATCGATAGGGTAGGTTGTCGAAGTGCACGCGCAACTTCCGAGCGGCATGATATTTATGCGCGAACGACAGTCGGAAAGACGTTGCAAATCGCGCAAAAACATCTCCGCATACGCCATAAAATAATGAGCGAGCGTAGTCGGCTGAGCCTTTTGCAAATGAGTATATGCGGCGATGACGGTATCGAGATTTTCGTCCGAAAGCTTGATAAGCTCTTTAATCAGCGAATGAAGCAGTACAGCTATATTGTCAAGCTCTTCGCGAAGATACAACCGTATATCGAGAGCCACCTGATCGTTGCGCGAACGTGCGGTATGCAGTTTTTTGCCGATGTCTCCTATGCGCGCCGTCAGTTCTTCCTCGATAAACATATGAATATCTTCGGCGCCGCTCACTTTCAGTTTTCCGTCCTTTATATCGTAAAAGATCTCGGACAGAGTTTTGCATATGAGCTCGGCTTCGTTTTTCGGTATGATACCGCATTCGCCGAGCATCGTGCAGTGAGCTATACTGCCCATGACGTCGTGCTTATAAAGACGCTTATCGAAAGAAAGCGAGCTGTTGAACGCATCGGCTTTCTTGTCGAGAGCACCTTTAAAACGTCCTGACCACATTTTCATTTTATTTGCCCTCTTTATGTTTTTGAAGCATTTTCGCTCTCACCTTGAGAGGCAGACCGAACAGATTTATGAAGCCTTCGGAATCACGCTGATCGTAAACGTCGTCTTCACCGAAAGTGGCTATTTCCATATCGTAAAGGGAATAGGGAGACTTCACGCCTGCGCCGCTTATGCGCCCTTTGAAAAGTTTGAGACGCACTGTGCCCGTAACGGTTTCCTGGGTGCTGTCCACGAAAGCGCTGAGCGCTTCGCGAAGCGGCGTGAACCAATTGCCGTCGTATACAAGCTCGGCAAACTTAACGGCAACCACTTCTTTATAATGCGACGTCTGTCTGTCAAGGGTGATTTCCTCGAGGTTTCTATGCGCATAATAAAGTATCTCGCCGGCGGGATTTTCGTAAACGCCTCTCGACTTCATGCCGACGAGACGATTTTCCACCATATCTGCGACTCCGACTCCGTGCTTTGCACCTATTTCGTTTAAGACGGTGAGAATTTTAACGGGGGAAAGCTTCTTGCCGTTTACTGCCGTGGGTATGCCTTTTTCGAATTCTATTTCGACGTATTCGGGCTTATCGGGCGTCTTGGAAATCGGATTGCAAATCATAAGCATTTCGTCTTTGGGCTCGTTCCAAGGATCCTCGAGATCGCTTCCTTCATGAGAGAGATGCCAAATATTTCTGTCCATGGAGTAAGGGTGCCTTTTAGTGACGGGAACATCGAGTCCGCGTGCCTTTGCGTATTCGATTTCCTCCTCGCGTGACTTTATGTCCCAAATGCGCCAGGGAGCTATGATCTTCATGTCGGGAGCCAGCGCCTTAATGCCGAGCTCGAAACGCACCTGATCGTTGCCTTTGCCCGTGCAACCGTGACAGATTGCTTGTGCGCCTTCGCGCTTTGCGATCTCAACGAGACGTTTGGCTATAATGGGACGTGCAAACGATGTGCCGAGCAGATATTTGCCTTCATAAACCGCGCCTGCCTTCAGCGTGGGGAAAATATAATCCGAAACAAATTCACTCGTCAAGTCTTCGATAAATATTTTGGAAGCTCCGCTTTTGATTGCTTTCTCGTTGAGCGGAGCGAGTTCCTCGCCTTGACCAACGTCGGCAGCGACCGCTATGACTTCGCAATCATAATTTTCTTTAAGCCACGGAATAATTATCGTCGTGTCCAATCCTCCGGAATAGGCGAGTAGTATTTTCATTTTGCTCATAAATTGCTCCTCAGTCGTCAATCTGCTTGACAACATAAAAAATAAATTACTATAATAATAATACATTTTTAAATAAATATCAACAAAATTCAGGAGCAAAGTTTTGATTATTTTAGGTATCGATCCCGGTTATGCCACAATAGGATACGGAGTCATCGAAAAAAACGGTTCGAATATCCGCGCCGTGGATTACGGGACCATACAGACGCCGAAGGACGAAAGCATACCCGTAAGGCTTGCCATGCTTGACGAGGCGCTGACGAAAATAATCAGAAAGTTCAAGCCCGACGCAGTGAGTGTGGAAGAATTGTTCTTTAATACAAACATAACTACGGGCATAAAAGTCGCTCAAGCTCGCGGAGTGATACTCGTATGCGCGATCAAGGAATGCGGACGGTTGTATGAGTACACGCCGCTTCAGATAAAGCAAGCGTTGACCGGTAACGGAAGAGCGGACAAAAAACAAATGCAATATATGGTCAAGACTTTTCTGAATTTGCGCGTCGAGCCCAGACCGGACGACGCCGCCGACGCGCTTGCCGCCGCAATCTGCCATGCGGGAATGCCCGAATACTCGGCAAGGATACTGAACTAAAAGGAGACGCAAATGCTGGCGTATATCAAGGGAACGGTCGCTTCGGTAGGTTCCGCAAGTGCCGTAATAGAATGTAACAACATAGGATATGAAGTAGTAGCTTCGTCCCGATGTCTCGATTCGCTCACCGTGGGTACGGAAGCAAAGCTGCAAACTCTGCTTGTCGTGAGAGAAGACAGTCTGACTTTATACGGCTTCTTCGACTCGGCGGAAAGAGAAATGTTTTCTCTGCTTACGACCGTTTCCGGAATCGGACCCAAGCTTGCCGTTGCCGTACTCGGAGGCGTAGACTCGCATACGCTTGCGAATTGCATTGCTTCGCAGAATGCTTCTGTGCTCAGCGGTATAAAGGGCGTAGGAAAAAAGACTGCGGAACGTATATTGCTTGAGCTTAAAGGTAAAATCAAAGCCGACGCGACGGCTATCTCAAACGCGGCTAATGCTGTCGACGTCTTTTCGAACGATGACGCCTTACTTGCGCTCATGTCGCTCGGTTACGGCAGTTCGGAAGCGGCAACGGCGCTTTCTCGCATAGAGGGTAAGGAGCGTATGACGACCGAAGAAATTATTATGGCGGTTCTCAGGAGTTAGGTATGTTCGAAGACGACAGATTTATTACAAGCACAAAGACTCCGATCGACAGCGAGCTCGACAGTTCGCTTCGTCCGAAAAAACTCGAAGAATACGTCGGTCAGGACAAAATTAAAAACAATCTCAAGATTTTCATCGAAGCGTCGAAAAAAAGAAAAGAAGCTCTCGATCATGTTTTGTTGTACGGTCCGCCGGGACTCGGAAAGACCACTCTTTCACACATCATTGCAAACGAACTCGGCGTACAGCTTCGCATAACAAGCGGTCCTGCCATAGAGAGAGCAGGCGATCTCGCCGCAATATTGTCCAAGCTCGCTCCTAACGACGTTCTCTTTGTGGACGAAATACATCGTCTCAACCGCTCGGTAGAAGAAGTGCTTTATCCCGCCATGGAAGATTTCGCGCTGGACATAGTTATAGGCAAAGGTCCGGGTGCGCGCAGTATGCGCATAAACCTGCCGCCGTTTACGCTTATAGGCGCAACGACAAGGGCAGGTATGCTCACGGGACCTTTACGCGACCGCTTCGGCGTGATATGCCGTCTCGAAATGTATTCAGCGAACGAACTTGCCGTCATCCTTAAAAGATCGGCGAATATACTCGGTATTGACATAGAAGAGAACGCCTGTCTCGAAATCGCGGGACGATCGCGCGGGACGCCGAGAATAGCCAACCGCCTTCTGAAGCGCATACGCGATTTCGCGCAGGTATTGGGCGAGGGCATAATAACTATGCCGATAGCAAGCAGAGCGCTCGAGCTTCTCGAAATAGACGCGCTCGGACTCGACTTCACGGACAGAAGAATCATGAGCGCAATAATAGAAAAATTTAACGGCGGTCCCGTCGGACTCGACACTTTGGCGGCAGCCACGGGAGAAGAGAGCGTCACTATAGAAGACGTAATAGAGCCGTTTCTGTTGCAGCTCGGCTTTATAACGCGTACTCCGCGCGGAAGAGTTTGCCTGCCTGCGGCGTATAAACATCTCGGTATTTCACTGTCGCAAAAGCAACGCGAGCAGCTCTGCTTTTTCGACAAAAACGCCGACGGAGAAAGCAATGAATAATCTGAAAACAAGCGACTTTTTTTACGACCTGCCGCAGGAACTTATCGCACAGACGCCCGTAGAGCCCCGTGACGCCGCGAGAATGCTTGTTTACAGGAAAGATACGGGTGAGATAGAACACCGCCGTTTCAGCGATCTCGTCGACTATCTGAAGGCGGGAGATCTGCTTGTCGTAAACAATACAAAAGTTATTCCCGCAAGGATACACGGTCATCGGAGCAGCGGGGGAAAGGTCGAGTTTCTGCTTCACAAAAGACTGAATCTGACAGACTGGGAAGTTCTTGTCAAGCCGGCGCGAAAAGCCATGCCGGGACAAACAATAGAGTTTTCGTCCGAACTTTCCGCTCTGGTGTTATCATGCAGCGAAGAGGGGGCGCGCATAGTTCGGTTCGCTTTCGACGGCGTATTCGAAGACATACTTTCCAAGCTCGGAGAAATGCCGCTGCCTCACTATATCCATGAACCGCTTAAAGATTCGGAGCGCTATCAAACCGTTTATGCCAAAAACTCCGGATCCTGCGCGGCACCGACGGCAGGGCTGCACTTCACAAGCGAGTTGTTGAAGAAGATATGCGACATCGGCGTGGAGATCGCAGAGGTCACTTTGCAGGTTGGACTCGGTACATTCAGACCTGTGAAAACCGAACTGATCACCGAACACATAATGCACAGCGAAGCATATATGATAAGTTCGGAAGCCGCAGAAAAGATCAATCGGGCAAAAGCGGAAGGCAGAAGAGTCATCGCCGTAGGCACGACTTCGGTGCGCGTGCTCGAAAGCGCTGCGGATGAGAACGGAAGGCTTTGCGAAAAGTGCGAGAGCACAAGTATTTTTATTTATCCTCCGTATAAATTCAAAGTCATCGACGGACTTATTACGAATTTCCATTTGCCCGAGTCGACATTGATAATGCTTGTGTCCGCTTTCCTTGGCAGAAAGCAAACGCTTGCTTTATACGCAACGGCGGTAAAAGAGAAATACAGATTTTTCAGTTTCGGAGACAGCTGTCTTTTCATTTAAACATTTCGGAGAACCATGAGTCAATTCACATACAAAGTAAAACATATATGCAAACAGAGCGGAGCGCGAGTAGGTGAACTCACCACTCCGCACGGAACGATAACAACGCCCGTCTTTATGCCCGTAGGCACACAGGCAACGGTCAAATCACTGACGCCGCAAGATTTAAATACCGCAGGCGCGGAAATAATTCTGAGCAACAGTTATCATCTCTATATGCGGCCCGGGCACAAGCTTGTCGAAAACGCAGGCGGGCTGCATAAGTTTATGGCATGGAATAAACCTATCCTTACGGACAGCGGCGGATTTCAGGTATTCTCGCTTTCGGGACTTCGTAAAATCAACAGCGAAGGAGTGCAGTTTGCGTCGCATATTGACGGAAGCCGCCACATGATAACGCCCGAATACGCAATGGACATTCAACACAGTCTCGGCGCGGATATTATCATGGCGTTCGACGTATGCAGCACTTACGGAGCTGATTTCGACGATTCGAAACAGGCAATGATGCAAACTATAGAGTGGTTGAAGCGTTGCGCAAGTCATCACAAAAACGACAGTCAAATGTTATTCCCGATAGTTCAAGGGAATATGTATCCCGAACTGCGTAAAATTTCCATTCGGGAAACTCTTCCTTACGCCGAATGCGGAATAGCGATAGGCGGGTTGTCCGTGGGCGAACCGAAACCTCTTATGTACTCCATAATGGACGAATTGCAACCGTATTATCCGCAGAATATGCCTCGCTACCTCATGGGCGTAGGCAGTCCGGATTGCCTTGTGGAAGGAGTGCTTCGCGGAATAGATATGTTCGATTGCGTTTTACCGACCAGAACGGCGCGCAACGGGTTGGCTTTCACGTCTCGGGGAAAAGTTACCGTCCGAAACAGCGTATACAAAGAAGACTTCTCTTCGCTTGATTCGAATTGCGATTGTTACTGTTGCAAAAATTACACGAAAGCATATCTTCGCCATCTTATAAATACGAATGAAATTCTCGGCGGACGTATGCTGAGCTTGCACAATATAACCTATCTTATAAACCTTATGCACGAAATCCGTCAGGCGATCCTCGAGGATCGTTATCTCGATTTTGTCGAAGAATTCAGAAAAAGTCCGCAATATGCTTAAAATAATATGAAAAAGTTTTTATATTTTGCTCAAAATGATTGCATAAATAAATTATTTATGGTAAAATACTTGCTGTGACTCGTGCGTTCCGCTTAGAATCGGATAATTGGATTTGCTAATGAACGTACGCAAACGAACAGGAGGTAGTCATGAATAGAGGAATTATCGCATCAATCGAGAAAGAGTACATGAAGTCCGAGGTCCCGACCTTCGAAGTCGGCGATACCGTAAAGGTCTTTGTCAAGGTCGTGGAGGGCAGCAGAGAAAGACTTCAGGCATTCGACGGCGTCGTTATCGCAAAGAAGAACGGCGGAGTAAGAGAAAGCTTCACCGTAAGACGTATTTCGTACGGCGTGGGCGTGGAAAGAACTTTCCCTTTACATTCCCCTCGAATAGCTAAAATAGAGGTCGTCAAGCACGGCAAAGTCAGACGCGCAAAGCTCTATTACTTGCGTAAGCTTTCCGGCAAGGCGGCTAAAATCAAAGAAGTACGTTAACATTAAAATCGAATTAAAACGCGGCAAGTTTTCAACCTTGTCGTGTTTTTCTTTTTCATCTTTCTGTTTTCGATACGAATATATTTGCTTTTGTCGTCGATATTTGTTATAATCAAAAAGCAAGATAACAGAGAGAGGTGTTTTTAAGTGTCGATATTCGCGAATGCGGGAATGAATTCGGTTGCGACCGATATATTATTCGCCGTGATAGTGGGACTGATGACGGTTGCCGTGATTGTCGTCGGCGTGTGGTTGCTCGTAAAATTTCTCGGCAAAGACAAAAACGATAAGCCTAAAGACGAACGGCTGTTCACGAAAGTGCTTTCCTTGCTTATTTTCGGCGGAATACTGTTGCGCATTGTTTTCATGCTCCTTATCAAGGGTCATCGCGGTGACTTCGATGTGATTGCGGAGGCGATGGAGTATGTGGGCAGAAACGGCATTTCGCAATACTACAGCGCAAAAGGCATACTTCTATATCCGCTCACGCTTTTAATATATTCCCTTTTGGGATTGATCTCAAATGCGGCAAACATAACTTCCGCATCTTATGCCATGGTAGTATTCGTAAAGCTTCCGCTTATTGCCGCAGATATAACAAGCGCCTGTGTGTTGTACAGACTTGCGAAAAGATATGTCAACGGCTATGTCGCACTCGTAATTTCCGGAATCTTTCTGCTTACCCCCATATTTATGATTTCTTCGTCGGTGTGGGGAAGCGTATATTCACTTCTGTCCCTTGCATTGATTCTCTGTATGTATTTTACGGCGACGAAAAATATTCTCGGCCTGTTTGCCTCATATACGGCAAGCTTGCTTGTCATGAAGGAAGCAGTATACCTCTTTCCTCTGTTTGCGGTCTTTATCGTATACGGGTTTGTCAAAGCCCTGTCCAAAACGATAAAAGAAAAAATCCCCGCTTCGGAAATTTGGAAAAATCCCGACGCCTGTCAGGTCATAAGAACGCCCGTATATTTGGTATCTGCCGTGATACTCGGATATGTGATTTCGCTTCCTACGTTCATCGGCAGTTTCGGCGCAAGCTTTTTCGGCTGGATCTATAACTTCGGATTGAAACCGCTTTCTTCCGCATCTACGTTCGGAACGAATTCTCTGGGAATATTCAATATTTTCGGCAGAAACGGCGACTCTTTGGGTTCTGCTTTTCCGACCGTGGTGTTTGCCGTAATATTTGCCGTACTTATTTTGGGTATCGTACTTTTAATATATCTCAGCAAAAAGAACAGAGCAAATCTCGTCTATCTCGGCGCATATATAGTATTTACTCTTGCAACATACTACGTGGGGTTTTCGGCGCTTTCTCTCGTGCCTGTGCTTGCCATGCTCTTGATGTCCTTTGTCTTGATTAAGGACAAGCGTATCCTGCAAGTATTCGCTATGCTCTCGCTTATTACGTTCGTCAACGCAACTTCCGTACTTATAAGCGCAGGCTATATTAACTTGGCTTCCGACTATATGTTCGAAACCTCTTTCTATACCGGTTCGGTCTTGCTCGACAGCGGAGCGGGAATGGCTGTTTCCATAATATGCTCGGTTCTTGCCGTGATTACCCATCTTTATTCGACGCTTGTACTTCTCGATCTTTCCATGAGCGGCAAGAGAAAGGTTCTGCCGACAAAAGCCGACGCCGATCCGCTGCAAAGTCTTGCACTGTGGTTCAAAAAATAGGAGAAATAAAATGCTGTCCAAAGTAAGAAGCTTCGGCTTGCGCGGTATCGACGGATACGAAGTTTGTATCGAAACCGACGTCAGCAACGGTATGCCGAGTGTTGATGTACTCGGTTTGCCCGACGCGGTAAACAGGGAATCCATAAAGCGCGTCGAAAGCGCGATTAAAAACAGCGGCTTCAAATTCATCCATAAAAAGCTAACCGTAAACATGGCTCCTGCCGATATCAAAAAGGAAGGACCTCTTTACGATTTACCGATCGCTATAGGAATTTTGGCGTCTACGGAGCAGATTTCTCAATCGCAACTCGAAAAGTTCGTCTTTTTAGGCGAGCTTTCTCTCGACGGCAATCTGCGAGGCGTCCGAGGCATTATGCCCCTTATCATATCCGCGCTGGATAAGGGCTACGACAATATAATCATACCAAAGGACAACGAAGCCGAAGCTGCTTACATAAACGGCGTTACGGCATATGCTGCGACCTCGCTTTCCGAAGTTGCGGCTTTTTTGTGCGGCAACGGAGAAATACCGACCGTCGGACAAAGACCGCTGTCGGGTATGACGCACAGGACGTCGCCGGAAAACGATTTCAAGTACGTTAAGGGACAATTCACCGCAAAGCGTGCGCTCGAAATCGCCGCGGCAGGCGGACACAATATTCTCATGATCGGACCTCCGGGCACAGGAAAAACCATGTTAGCAAAGTGCCTTCCGTCGATTTTGCCCGACATGAGTCTCGAAGAGATCCTCGAGACAACAAAAATCCACTCCGTGGCGGGGACGCTCGACAGCAAGGCCGGCATTGTCGGCTCGCGCCCGTTCAGAAGCCCTCACCATACGGTAAGCAACGTGGCGCTTTCTGGCGGCGGAGCGAATGCTCGCCCGGGAGAGATAAGTCTTGCGCATAACGGAGTCCTTTTCTTGGACGAACTTCCCGAATATCCGAGGCAAGTGCTCGAAACTTTGCGCCAACCTCTCGAGGACGGCTCGATAGTCATATCCAGAGCGTCTATGAAGGTGGAATATCCCGCGAATTTCATGCTTGTGGCAAGCATGAATCCGTGTCCGTGCGGCAATCTCGGCTCTTCCGTAAAGGAATGTACGTGCACACAGTCGCAAAGAACGAAATATCTTTCTAAACTGTCGGGTCCTTTGATGGACAGGATAGATATGCACATCGAAGTAGACAATGTTACATATTCAGATATTTCTTCCGCAGAGACGGCGGAATCTTCGGCGGAAATCAAAAAACGTGTCGACAGAGCAAGAAAAATACAGACCGAGCGATTCATGGGAACGGGTATTCACGCAAACGGAAACATGACGAACCGTATGCAAAAAACCTTTTGCAAGCTGAGTCCCGATTGTAACAAGCTTATGGAAGTCGCTTTCGACAAGCTGGGCTTCTCCGCACGCGGATATAATCGCGTGCTTAAGGTCGCAAGAACAATTGCCGATTTGGAAGAGAGCGAAAACATAAAGAGCAATCATATAGCGGAGGCTATTCAGTACAGAAGTCTGGACAGACAGCTTGACGAATGAGCATTAACGAAAGCAAAATATATTATTGGTTGTCGCTGTCGAGCATTTCTCCGAGAACGATCAACAAAATACTCGAGCAGTATTCGCCGCTCGAATTTTGGAACGACTGCGAAACCATCCTTCGCACCACGTCGCTCGGAAAGCGCGACAGCTTCAAGGCATTAAAACAATTCCGAAACGAAGACTATATCGATTCTTCGCTTGCCGCCCTTGCAAAAAAGGGCATAGGCGTAGCAACGCGAGCAGGAGGCAGGTTTCCCGAACGGCTGATGCAACGCGAAGTCGATCCGCCCGCCGTCCTTTATTACCGCGGCGATATAAATCTTTTATCCACAAGGTGTTTTGCCATAGTGGGAACCCGTCACAGCAGTCAATACGGAGAGAACGCCGCAAAAAAATTTGCCAAAGAACTGTCTCCTTATTTTACGATAGTGAGCGGACTTGCTATGGGAATCGACGGATACGCCCAACGGGCGGCTCTAAGCGAAGGCGGAAAAACCATAGGAGTGCTCGGAAGCGGAATCAACTGTTTTACGCCCGCCTGCAACGAGAGCTTATTCGAAGAGGTGTGCGAAAAAGGGTTGGTGATCACAGAATATCCTCCCGACAGATTTGCGACAAAGTACACCTTTCCGGAGCGCAACAGAATCATCAGCGGCTTAAGCGACGGTGTGCTCGTCGTAGAAGCAAAGGACAAAAGCGGTGCGCTTATTACCGCGGATTTGGCGAACTCGCAAAACAGGGAAGTATATGCCGTCCCCGGAAACATCGACAGAATGGGTGCTTCGGGAACAAACGCTCTGATTTCGCGCGGCGAAGCAAAGCTCGTAATGAGCTATAAAGATATTTTACACGATTTAAATGTCGATTTCGACGAAAATAATACAAAAAACCGTGTCGCTACGCTGGACAATTCCGAATTAAAAGTATATAATCTATTGCAAAACGGCGGTTTACACGCCGACGAAATCTGTTTGAAGCTCGGAATGAACATTGTCGAGCTCACAACGGTTTTGACGACGCTGGAGCTCAAACAAGTTATAAAGAAAACTCTTGCGTCGACATACTGTTTGGCAGAATAAAGGTGGTCATTTAAAGTGAAGCTGGTTGTTATCGAGGGTATTGGTAAAAAAGAAACCGTAGAAAAATATCTCGGAGCGGGATATAAGGTTTTTGCGACGAAAGGGCACGTGGTAGACTTGCCCGAAAGATCTTTGGCTGTAAATGTCAAAAAGAATTTCGAGCCTAAGTATGTCGTTATGGACGACAAAAAGGACACCGTAAAAGATCTTATTTCCGCGGCGTCCAAAGCCGAAGACGTTTTGCTCGCAACCGACCCGGACCGCGAAGGCGAAGCCATATCGTGGCACGTAGCGCACTTGCTCGACATACCGAAGGACAAGCCCGCTCGTATAGAATTTAACGAAATAAGCAAAAAAGCCGTTCAGAATGCATTGAAACACCCGCGCGTAATAGACGAAAGTCTTGTCGACGCACAGCAGGCTCGTCGCGTACTCGACAGGCTCGTAGGCTATAAGCTTTCGCCTGTCCTGTGCAAAAAGATTCAAAGTAAGCTGAGCGCGGGACGCGTACAGTCGGTGACGCTTCGTCTCGTAGTGGAACGCGAGCGCGAAATCGAAAATTTCAAGCCCGAAGAATACTGGCCGTTTTTCGCGATTCTGAAAAACAAAGACGACTTTAAAATCAAAGCCGGATTGCAAACCAAGGGCAAGAATAAAATCAAGCTGAAGTCAAAGCAGGAAGTAGAAGATATAATTCGGCAGTTGGACGGCAAAGATTATATCGTTTCGAACATAAAAAAATCCGTTACCAAATCCAAACCGCCTGCGCCTTTTATAACGAGCACCATGCAGCAGGACGCATTGAACAAGCTCGGAATGTCGCTTAAGCAAACGACATCGGCAGCTCAAGCTCTTTATGAGGGCGTCGACATACCCGGAGAGGGAAAAGTTGCCCTCATAACCTATATACGTACGGACTCTACGCGCGTATCCGCCGACGCGCAAAACGAGGCGAGAAAATACGTCACCGAAAAATACGGCGACAAATATATTCCCACAAAACCGAACGTCTATCTCACAAAGAAAGGCGCTCAGGACGCACACGAGGCAATACGCCCGATATCTCTTATCCGCACTCCCGAAAGTGTGAAAGACGCACTGAATAAATATCATTACAAGTTATATAAGCTCATATACGAAAGATTTCTTGCCAGCCAAATGAGCGAAGCGACCTACAATTCCATGAGCGTTGACATAACGGCAGGCGAATACGGCTTCCGCGTCGTCGGCAAGACTTTGCTTTTCCCAGGATATACTGCGGTTTACAATACTTACAATGAAGAAAAAGAGGATGACGAAAGCGGCAATGTCAAGCTCCCCGAACTCACTGTAGGCGAAAAACTCGATTTCGTCGAATACAAGTACGAACAGAAATTCACCAAACCGCCCGCACGCTTTACCGAAGCAAGCCTCGTAAAGACTATGGAAGAAAAGGGAATCGGCAGACCGGCGACATACACGCCGACGGTCACAATACTTTTCTCGAGAGCTTATGCGGAAAAAGACGGCAAATATATCAAGCCGACCGAGCTCGGAAAAGAAGTAGTCGACCTTCTTATTCGCTATTTCCCCGAAGTCATGGATGTCAAATTCACCGCAAAAATGGAAGAGGAACTTGACGAAATCGAAGACGGCGGAAAGGTTTGGCAGGAAGTAGTCGGATCGTTCTACAACGGTTTCGAAGAAAAAATCGCTATCGCCATGGGCGACAGCTTCAGTTTGAAGGAGCCGGATGAACCCACCGATATTGTCTGCGAAAACTGCGGCGCGAGAATGGTAATCAAATCCGGACGATTCGGACGTTTCCTTGCGTGCCCGAACTATCCCAAATGCAAAAACACAAAGAACATCGACAGCAACGGTAACATAATAGAACCGAAAGCGCCGCCCGAAATCAAGGAATCGGACGTCAAATGCGAAAAATGCGGAAGAACCATGGTTATTAAACAGGGCAAATTCGGTCCGTTTCTTGCCTGCCCGGGATATCCGAAATGCAAAAACATCAAGAATCTGAAGCAAGACAAGCCCGACGTTGTCGAAAATTTGCCACCCTGTCCGGAGTGCGGTAAGCCGCTCAAAAAAATCGTGTTGCAGCGGTCGACTTTTTACGGATGTACGGGCTATCCCGAATGCAAGTTTACTTCGAGCGACAAACCTATCGAAGGCAAATGTCCTGAATGCGGAAGTTTCCTTGTCGAAAAAACCACGTCGGCAGGCACCTTCATAAAATGCGGAAACAAAAATTGCTCGTATAAAGAGAGCCTGAAATCTCAATCGGACAATTTGACCGCAAATAATGCGTGAAGAGAAATTAAAAGCAAACAGCAAAAGCTTCGTGTAAAAAACTTGTTTTTTGTTCGTTTTGATGTTATAATACAAGTGGATTTACTTGCTTGTAAGGGCAAATCCGCGCCCGTATTTCAACAAAAAGTTGTTTTACGGAGTAAAACGTCGGCGATAGCCGCAAGTAGCGTTTGCTACAACTTTTAATGTTATAATAAAGAAAAATAATCGATTTGCCGAGGCACCGTGTTTTACGGCAATGAAGGAGATTTCATGGATTTTAAAGGTACGACGATTGTTGCCGTCAAAAGAAACGGCAAAACGGTCATAGCCGGAGACGGACAAGTTACGGGCGGACAAACCTTCATTATGAAGGGAAATGCAGTAAAGGTGCGCCGCATATACGACGGAAAAGTAATTACGGGATTTGCAGGCTCGGTCGCCGACGCATTTACTCTTTCCGAGCGGTTCGAAGAAATGCTGAATAAATACAGCGGCAATCTCATGCGCAGCGCCGTAGAACTTGCCATGCTATGGCGAGGCGACAAAGCTTTGCGCCAGCTTGAGGCTATGATGATAGTTGCCGATGCAAACGAGCTTTACATCGTAGACGGCTCGGGCAACGTCATAGAGCCCGAAAGCGGAGTATGCGCCATAGGAAGCGGCGGAAATTTCGCGCTTGCCGCAGCTCGCGCTCTCGAAGCGAATACGAAGATGTCTGCCCGCGAAATCGCAGTAGAGGCTATGAGAATAGCTTCCGAGATTTGCATATTCACAAACGGCAATCTTACGGTCGAGGAGGTATAACCATGGAAATGTCCCCCAAACAGATAGTTGCCGAACTTGACAGATATATCATAGGACAGCACGAAGCCAAAAAGGCTGTAGCTATTGCGCTACGCAACAGATATCGCAGAAGTAAGCTTCCCGACGATATCAGAGACGAAATCACTCCGAAAAATATCATAATGAAAGGTCCTACGGGCGTAGGTAAAACCGAAATATCGAGAAGACTCGCAAAGCTCGTTCGCGCTCCTTTCATCAAAGTCGAAGCGACAAAGTTCACCGAAGTCGGATATGTCGGCAGAGACGTCGAATCCATGATAAGGGATCTTGCCGAAGTCGCCGTTCGTCTCGTAAAGGAAGAGAAGCTTGCCGAGGTCGAAACAAAAGCTCGTGCCGACGCGGAAAGCAAAGTTGTAGACGTACTTTATACCGCCAAGAAAAAGCAAAGCGGCGAAACGCCCGATAAGGTTTTGAAGCAAAACCTTCTGAATGATTTGAGAGCAGGAAAGCTCAACAGCCAGATTCTCGAACTCGAAGTAAACGATATGCCGAAGCCCATGGAAGTCATTCCGGGCACGGGTGCGGAAATCAATATCGGAGATATGTTCGGCGGATTGTTTCCCAAAAGAAAAAAGAAACGCAAGCTTACCGTAAAGGAAGCGATGAAGCTGCTTATATTGGAAGAGAGCGAAAAGCTTATAGATTCCGACAGCATTAACACCGAAGCCGTCAAACGCGCAGAACAGAGCGGAATAATATTTATCGACGAAATAGATAAAATTGCGGGGTCGGGAAGCCGCAGCGGTCCCGATGTTTCACGCGAAGGCGTTCAACGCGATATTTTGCCTATTGTCGAAGGTTGCACCGTTATGACAAAGTACGGAGCCATAAAGACGGATTACATTCTTTTTATTGCATCGGGCGCTTTCCACATCAGCAAAATAAATGACCTTATTCCCGAGCTTCAGGGACGTTTTCCGATAGTTGTCGAGCTCAACAGTCTGACGTATGAGGACTTCGTCAACATCTTCACCGTTCCCGACAACGCAATCACGAAACAATATGCGGCGCTTATGAAGGTCGACAATATAAATCTCGAGTTTACGCGAGACGCTATAGAAGAAATGTCCAAGGTTGCCGTCGCAGAAAACGAAACGACCGAAGATATAGGCGCAAGACGGCTTCACACTATTATGGAAAGCTTGCTCGAGGACGTCAGTTTCAATGCGAGCGGCGATCATCCCATGATAGACGTTGTCATCGACGCAAAATATGTTAAGGACCATTTGAGCAAGCAAATCAAGAAACACGATTTGCGCAAATTCATTTTATAATCGCAAGGACAGACAGATGATCAGAATTCCCAAAGGAGTAAAGGACGTCCTTCCTCAGGACAGTTACAAGTGGCAATATGCAGAAGGTATTGCCCGCAAAGTTTGTGCGCTCGGCGGTTTTAAGGAAATACGCACGCCGACATTCGAGCATACGGGACTTTTTACGCGCTCGATAGGAGACAATACCGACGTTGTGTCTAAGGAAATGTATACGTTCGAGGATAAAGCGGGTCGGTCTCTTACACTTAAGCCCGAAGGCACGGCTTGTGTAGCGAGAAGCTATGTGGAAAATTCGCTCGAGGCAAATTCCTTGCCGCTCAAGATGTATTACTTCACACCCGTTTTCCGCTATGAAAATCCGCAGGCAGGACGATACAGAGAGCACCACCAGTTCGGCGTAGAGGTCTACGGATCGGCAAGCCCCGTCATGGACTATGAGGTCATAAAGCTTGCCTATGATTTTCTGTCGGCAATCGGCATCGAACAATTAAAGCTACGTTTGAACAGCATAGGCTGTCCGACGTGCCGCGAAAAGTACAATATCGCGCTTAAAGAATATCTCGCTTTGAAGCTCGACTCTCTTTGCCCGACGTGCCGCGAACGTTTCGAGAAGAATCCGCTTCGGGTAATAGATTGTAAAGTTCCCGGGTGTAAAGAGATCGTTTCGGGCGCTCCTCGTATAATAGATTATATCTGCGACGATTGCAAGGAACATATGGCGCTTCTGCGAGCATATCTCGACGACGCCGACATTCCTTACGAGATCGATCCGGACATCGTAAGAGGTCTCGATTATTATACGAAAACAGTGTTCGAATTCGTTACGACTGCACTCGGCGCGCAAGGCACCGTATGCGGAGGCGGACGATACGACAATCTCGTAGAATCGGTAGGAGGAAAAGCAACGCCGTGTGTCGGCTTCGGCTTGGGGCTCGAAAGACTGCTTCTTTTGACGGAAGCGCTCGGATTGAGCCTCGGAGAAGCCCCGAGTCTGGAAGTTTTCGTAATGAGTCAAAGCCCGTCTTATGTCGACGAATGTCTTAAAACGGTGCGAGAGCTTCGAGCCGCCGGAGTAAGCGCCGATACCGAATACAACGGACGCAGTCTGAAATCGCAGTTTAAATATGCGGATAAAATAGGTGCAAAATATGCCGTTGTCATAGGCGAAAACGAATTGGCAAGCGGCAAAGTGTCCGTAAAAAGACTGTCCGACGGACATATATTCGAAGCACAGCTTAAAAATCTCGCACAAGCTATCGGTTCCGATTCATGAACCGATTCGCTCGAAACAACGCGCTCATAGGAGACGACGGGCAAAAGAAGCTCGAAAGCAGCAGTGTGCTTGTTGTAGGCGTCGGCGGAGTGGGAGGTTATGCCGTCGAAATGCTGGCGCGTTGCGGCGTGGGCGTCATTACCGTTGTGGACTGCGACGATATCGACGTCACGAATATCAACCGTCAAATCATCGCTCTCGAGTCTACGGTAGGTCTTGCAAAAGTCGATGTCGTTTCCGATCGTCTGCGGGATATAAATCCCGATTTATCGATTGACGCACTCGAAATACGTTTTTCGAAAGACACTGCCGAAACAATATTTTCATCGCGTAAGTTCGATTATTGTGTCGATGCGATCGACAGCGTAAAAGACAAAGTCGACTTGATTCTCGAATGTAAGTCGAGAAACATTCCTTGTATTTCGGCTCTCGGAGCGGGAAATCGGCTGTATACGGAATTCAAAGCTGTCGACATCTTTTCCACATCGGGAGACGGACTTGCAAAAGCCGTACGTTCGGCGCTCCGCAAAGCCGGAATAACGAATCACCGCACGGTATGCGCAACGACTCCGGCAATAACAAATTCCGTGCCGCCGTCAAGCATTTCGTATGTACCCGCAATGATGGGGTGTGTGCTCGCTCGGGAGGTAATTCAATGCCTGTTGAACCGATAACGGAAGAGTGCAAAGTTATCAAAGTGAAAAAGAATTTTGCCGTCATAGAGCTCGAACGCAAGCCGCAGTGCGATGGTTGCAAAGCGTGCTCGTTCAACCGCAGAAATACCGTTCGCATGAATGCGCGACTCGAAGCGGAATGTAGGGCGGGAGACAGCGTGATAGTCGAAATGCCGCAGAGATCGATTAAGGGCTCGTCGCTCGTTCTGTTTCTTGCGCCGCTTCTGCTCATGCTTGCAGCCGTTATAATAACGGCAAATTACAGATGGTACGTTCAAATTCCGTCTATTATCGGAGCGCTTTTGATCGGACTGTGCCTGATAATTCTATTCGACAGACTTATAAGACGCAACTCTGCGTTTATGCCGACAGTCAAAAAAATAATCGAAAATAATAATCATATAGGAGAAACCAATGATTGATCTCAAACTAATAGCAAAGACGGACAGGGAAGTTGCCGAAAGCATGAAGCGCGAGCTGTCGCGGCAGCAAAACAACATCGAGCTCATTGCAAGCGAAAATTTCGTAAGCAGCGCGGTGATGGCGGCAGTAGGCTCTCATCTCACGAACAAGTACGCCGAAGGCTACAGCGGCAAGCGCTATTACGGCGGCTGTCAATTCGTCGACGAAGTGGAAACTTTGGCGATACAGCGCGCAAAAAGTCTGTTCGGATGCGAGCACGCAAACGTCCAGCCGCACAGCGGCGCCAATGCCAATCTTGCGGTATTTCTTGCGCTTCTGAACGTAGGAGACACCGTGCTCAGCATGAGCCTTGCTCACGGCGGACATCTTTCGCACGGCAGTCCTGTAAACTTTTCGGGACTGAATTATAAAATCGTTCCGTACGGATTGAGCGACAAGACGGAAACAATAGATTACGACGAAGTGGAAAAGCTCGCGCTCGAACACAAGCCCAAGCTTATACTTGCAGGCGCAAGCGCATATTCGCGCACGATCGATTTTAAGCGTTTCAGAGAAATAGCGGACAAAGTGGGCGCATATCTCATGGTCGATATCGCACACATAGCCGGTCTTGTAATTGCGGGCGAGCATCCGAGCCCCGTGCCTTATGCCGACGTCGTCACGACGACAACGCATAAGACATTGCGCGGACCTCGAGGCGGAATGATCATGTGCAAGGAAGAGCTCGCCAAGAAAATAGACAAAGCGGTTTTCCCCGGCAGTCAAGGCGGACCTCTCATGCACGTGATAGCCGGCAAAGCCGTTGCGTTTAAAGAAGCGGGAACTCCCGAATTTAAAGCATATCAGCAACAAGTAGTGAAAAATGCCAAAACCCTCGCTTCTACGCTCATTTCCGAAGGGCTCGAACTTGTATCCGGCGGAACAGACAATCATCTCATGCTCGTAAAACTCACAAACGCAAACATAACGGGTAAAGAACTTGAACACCTTTTGGACGAATGTCACATTACGGTTAATAAAAATGCCATTCCCAACGATCCTCAGTCGCCGTTCGTCACAAGCGGTATTCGCGTAGGCACTCCGGCAGTCACGTCTCGAGGCATGAAGGAAGCGGACATGGTCGAAATAGGCAAGCTCATTGCCATGACGGTGCACGAGCGTGAAAACGCACTCGAAAGCGTAAGCAAAAGAGTAGCCGCTTTATGCAAAAAATATCCTTTGTATGACGGACTCGACAACCTTTGATTATTGAAATTAAGTAAATTCGCAAAATACCCTATCGAAAAGATAGGGTATTTTGCTTGACATCGGCAAATACTTAAGCTATACTATAGTCGATTTAATCGGGAGGAACGCAATGAAACTGTCCACCAGGTCAAGATACGGCTTGCGAGTGTGCTTCCTGCTCGGCGTAGCGGGTGGCACCGTGTCACTTACAAAGCTAAGCGAGCAATCGGAATTGAGTTTGAAATATCTCGAGCAGCTCATGATAAAGCTTCGTAAAGCCGGCATCGTCGACAGCGCTCGCGGCATGAGCGGCGGTTACAGTCTTTCGAAACCGGCATCGGAAATTTCCGTAGGAGACATATTGGACGCAATGGACGACAATTTCGAATATCACTGCAATTCCACCTGTCGCGACGACTACTGTCCGAATAAGAGAATATTCAAAAAACTGTCGGACAGCATACACGACGTACTACAACAGACAAGCCTTCAAAATATGATAGACGATTATAAATGCGTGTAATAGAGGATTTTCTATGAAAAAAGTTTATTTGGATTATTCGGCAACCACGCCCGTAGACGAGCGCGTGTTCGAAAAAATGAAGCCCTATTTTACAGAGGTGTTCGGAAATGCAAACAGCTTGCACGGCTTCGGTCGCGAAGGCGCTCAAGCCGTGGATTCCGCGCGGAGAAAAATAGCCGAGCTTTTAAAAGTAAAGCCCACCGAGATCTATTTCACTTCGGGCGGCACGGAAGGCGACAATTGGGCTCTCAAAGGCACCGCAAACGCGTATGTTCGAAAAGGTAAACATATTATCGTCAGCGCCATAGAACACGCCGCGATTATGCATTCGGCAAAACAGCTCGAGCATGAGGGCTTTAAAGTAACTTATCTTGCTCCGGACAACAACGGTATCATTCAACCGAAAACGCTCGAAAACGTCATTACCGACGATACGTCGATCGTTTCCGTCATGACTGCCAACAACGAAATAGGAACAATCCAGCCCGTTAAAGAACTTTGCGAGATTGCGCACAGACACGGAGCTCTGTTCCACACGGACGCCGTTCAAGCAATGGGTTCCATACCCGTCGACATTAACGGATGGAATGTAGATTTGCTCACCTTTTCCGCGCACAAGTTTTACGGTCCGAAGGGAATCGGCGTTTTGTATATAAGAAGCGGAATCAAGCCCGATAAACTGGTTACGGGAGGGCATCAAGAGCGTTCCATGCGCGGAGGTACTACGAACGTTCCCGAGGTCGTAGGACTTGCGGCGGCTCTCGAAATCGCGCTTGCGGAAATGAACGAAAACTCGGCAAAAATAAAAAAGTTGCGCGACCGTTTTGTCAAGAGTATCGAAAGCAGAGTTCCGTATGTCGTATACAACGGAGACAGGGAAAGACGTCTGCCGCAAAATGCGAATTTCGCTTTCGAATTTATTGAGGGCGAATCGTTGCTATTAAGGCTCGATATGGCGGGCATAGCGTGTTCGTCCGGATCTGCGTGTTCGTCGGGATCTCTCGATCCGTCCCACGTACTGCTTGCAACCGGATTGCCTATAGAAAAGGCTCACGGTTCGATCAGATTTTCGTTCGGTAAATATACTACGGATGCCGATGTGGATTACACAATAGAAAACGTAGTGAAAGCTGTGAACGATCTGCGGGCTTTGTCGCCGCTGTTCAGTGAGTTTAAAGGAGATAAAAAATATGTATAACGAAAAAGTAATGCAGGAGTTCACAAATCCGCAAAATGTCGGTGAGCTCGAAGACGCCAACGGCGTGGGCACCGTAGGAAACGCCACTTGCGGCGACATCATGAAAATCTTCATGAAGATAGACGAAAACGACATAATTCGCGACGTAAGCTTTCAAACATTCGGCTGTGCCGCAGCCATCGCCACTTCGTCCGTTGCCACAAGCATGATAAAAGGAAAAACCATAGACGAGGCGCTTAAAGTGACAAATGCGCAGGTAGTCGAAACGCTTGGCGGCTTGCCCGCGCAAAAACTCCATTGCTCGGTACTTGCCGAAGAGGCGATCAAAGCCGCAATTCACGACTATCTCGAAAATTACAAAAAGAAAAAAGGCGCTTGACAGCCATTTATATGTCCGCCCGACATAATTATATCGTTTTCTGCAAATAATACAGATACAATACAGGAGGTATGAATTATGAGTGGCAAATTGATTATGGGAATGGCTCTCGGCGCCGCGCTCGGTATGTATGTGGCAAGCAAGAACAATAAAGTTCGCCAAGCAATCTCCGGTGCGGAAGACGCCGTCATGAGCAAGCTCTCGCAGCAGTCGGATTCTTCGTCGCAGCAAAGCGATATGCAATAATTCCGACCATTACTTTAGAAAAACAAAACGCGTTGCAACCTGCGACGCGTTTTTAATATTCGAAAAATATATGCGAAAAACAGCTGACTTTTTTCGAAAGGTATGATATAATATTGTCATATTGGGCTAAGCTCAAAGTAAATATGCTTCGGCGGTAAACGGCACTGTGAGAATTTTAAGCGTTGATTACGGAGACGTTCGTACGGGACTCGCAATCAGTGATTTGCTCGGACTTATAGCAAGTCCGCTTCCCACATTCAAAACCCGTTCGATGAGGAGCGCAATAGATTACATTGCCGACGTCGCAAGAGAAAACGAGGTCGACAGAATAGTCGTCGGACTTCCTCTCAATATGGACGGGAGCGAGGGCGAACGCGCTCGAAAGACCAGGGCTTTTGCCAGAGTGTTGGAGCGCGTGTGCGCCGTTCCCGTGATCCTCGAGGACGAACGTTTGACAAGCGTGGAAGCCGAAAACATACTTATAGAAGGAAACGTAAAGAGAGACAAACGCAAACAGCTTTTAGACAGCATGGCGGCGAGACTGATTCTGCAAAGCTATCTCGACCGTACGGTAAAATAAGGAGAATATTATGAAAAAAGACAATGTCGAAATTTTTGACGAAACAAGCATAGTGACGCTCTATGACGACGAGCAGCACCCCGTAGACTTTTACGAGATTGCGGGCGTTGAGTACAACGATAAGCTTTACGAATTGCTTCAACCCACCGAACCCATGGAAGGACTCGAGGACAACGAGGTGATAATCTTCGAAGTTCAGCAAGGCGAAAACGAAGAGGAAAGCACGTTTCTGCCCATAGGAGACGAGGACCTTCTAAACGAAGTATTCGCCGAATACGTAAAAGTTGTCTCCGATTTGGACGGCGGTTGCGATTGTTGCGGTTGCGGAGACGACTGCGATTGCGACGATGAGTGCGAAGGCGAAACGGGTGAGTGCCATTGCGGACATCACCACGATCATAAATAATTTCGAAATCGCGAAATTTTCACATTTTACGGTTTGCAAACAGTTGCATAATCCGATTTCTTGTGATATACTTGTACAGGTTTAAATTCACACCCGTATCGTATCGGTCTTTCTGTTGCGCATATGTAAATTTTTCATGCAATGCGTATAAAGGTCGAGTTGATGAGCGGGGAGGAGCAAACAGGAGGTAATATTATGGCAAACAATGTTGTTTCTATGAAACAACTGCTTGAGGCAGGCGTGCATTTCGGTCACCCTACGCGCAAGTGGAATCCCAAGATGAAGAAGTATATATATACCGCGCGTAACGATATATATATCATCAATCTCGAAAAGACAGTCGGTCTCATCGATGAAGCGTACGCTTTCATAAAAGACGTCGCTCTTGCAGGCAAGCCCATTCTTTTCGTCGGTACCAAAAAACAGGCTCAGGACGCAATTCAGATGGAAGCCGAAAGATGCGGTATGTTCTACATGAAATCGCGTTGGCTCGGCGGCACGCTTACGAACTTCACTACGATCCGTTCCCGTATCGAGCGTCTCAACAAGCTCAATCAAATGGAGAAACTCGGCGAATTCGCACTTCTTCCCAAAAAAGAAGTCATTAAACTCATTGCCGAAAGAGACAAGCTCGAGGAAAACCTCGGCGGTATAAAGGATATGCGTACTCTTCCGGGCGCATTGTTCGTAGTAGACACAAAGAAGGAACATCTTGCCGTTGCCGAGGCAAGAAGTCTCAATATACCCATTGTCGGACTCGTAGACACCAACTGCGATCCCGACGAAGTGGACTATGTTATAGCAGGCAACGACGACGCTATACGCGCGATCAAACTCATTGCAGGCGCTATGGCAGACGCCGTAATCGAAGCTAAGGAAGGCGAAGAAGGTCTTGCGGCAAGAAAGCAAGCCGAAGCCGAGGCGGCAGCAAAAGAAACGGCGCAGCAACAGACAAACGAGGCTCCCGTAAATAGCGGCGAGAACGCGTAAGGTTTTCAGAGAGGTAATTAAAATGGCATTTACAGCTAAAGACGTAGCAAAATTGAGAGAGCAGACCGGTGCGGGCATGATGGACTGCAAAAAGGCATTGACCGCAACGGACGGCGATATGAAAAAGGCAGCCGAGTATCTTAGAGAGCAGGGCGTAAACATTGCGGCGAAGAAAGCATCGCGCATCGCTTCGGAAGGCGCGGTTTATCCCATGGTGGCCAAAGACGGTAAAACGGGTGCAATGGTCGAAGTAAACTGCGAATCCGACTTTGTCGCAAAAGCCGACGCATTTGTCGCTCTTTGCGGTCAGATAGGCGAAATAGTTTGCAAAAACGACGTAAAGACGGTGGATGAGCTCCTTGCCGCAAAAAGCCCCGACGGTACCGTACTTGACCTTATAAACAATGCAACGGCAAAAATAGGCGAGAAGATATCGCTCAGAAGATTTGTCAAGATATCCACGAAACAAGGTCTCGTAGAAGCATACGACCACATGGGCGGCAAAATCGGCGTTCTTGTCGAAGTAGCCACAAGCAAAGATTTGAACAATAACGAAACATTCAAGACTATGTGCCATGACATAGCTATGCACATTGCGGCGTTCTCGCCCAAGTACGTTTACGACAGCGAAGTTCCCGCAGCGGAGACCGAGCACGAAAAAGAAATTCTCACGGCACAGGCTCTCAACGAAGGCAAGCCTGCGGCGGTCGTTGAAAAGATGATAGGCGGCAGAATCAAAAAGTTCTTCAAGGAAATCTGTCTTATCGATCAGGACTTCGCGAAGGACTCGAGCAAAACGATACGCCAGCTTGTCGACGAAACGGCAAAGGCTCTCGGCGCCGAAATAAAGATAGTTCGCTTCGAACGCTTCCTTATGGGCGAGGGCTTGGAAAAGAAGAACGAAAACTTCGCCGAAGAAATCGCAAAATTGCAGAAATAAACATTCAAATAGGACACGTCAAAAAATGTGTCCTATTATTTTAGTCACTTGAGTTCGGAGGAAATAATGTTTAAAAGAGTATTGTTGAAAATAAGCGGAGAGGCGCTTTCCGGCAAGGACGGAGCAGGCATAAATCCCGATATGGTCGAACACGTCGTAAGCCAGCTTGTCGAGCTTCACTCCAAGGGTATGGATGTCGCCGTCGTCGTAGGCGGAGGTAACTTTTGGAGAGGACGCCAGGGCATAAGCATGAACAGGGTCACGGCTGACCACATGGGTATGCTCGCAACTATCATGAACGCATTGGCTCTTCAAGATGCGATCGAGAAAAAAGGCGTACCCACGCGTGTACAGACGGCATTGAGCATTCCCGCCGTTGCCGAACCGTACATTTTGAGAAAAGCTCTTCGTCACTTCGAATGCAAGCGTATCGTAATATTTGCTTGCGGAACGGGTAATCCGTACTTTTCCACCGATTCGGGTGCGGCATTGCGTGCGGCGGAGATCAAAGCCGATGTTCTCCTCATGGCGAAAAATGTGGACGGCGTTTACGACAGTGACCCCAAAACCAATCCGAAAGCCGTAAAGTATGACAAAATTTCCTACATGGACGTTGTGAATAAGGGGCTAAATGTAATGGATATGACATCCGTGACGATGTGCATGGAAAACAAAATCCCCATTATTGCTTTTGCTCTCAACAGCAAGGACGGACTTATAAAAGCGGCTATGGGCGAAAAAATCGGCACAATAATAAGCTGATATAGTTGTTTTATTTTCGATAATTTGATATAATAGGTTATAATTAAGAGTCAGGAGGCAGTTATGGGTATAGAAAATCCTCAAGTTAAATCCGTATTCGAAAAGTACGAATCTCAAATTTCAAAGACGGTCGAGCATCTTAAAAGCGATCTGCTCACGGTCAGGGCGGGAAGAGCAAATCCGCAGATATTAAACAAAATAGTCGTAGATTACTACGGAACTCCCACGCCGCTCAACCAAATGGCAAACATAACCGTTCCCGACGCGCGCACGCTCATGATTTCGCTGTGGGATACAAGCGCAATAAAGGACGTTAACAAAGCGATATCCTCGTCCGACATAGGTATAAACCCTTCGGATGACGGCAAAAATATACGACTGACTTTCCCGCAGCTTACGGAGGAAAGGCGTCGTGAGCTTTGCAAACAGATCAAAAAGACGACCGAGGACACAAAAGTAGTCCTTCGCAACGAGCGCCGCGACATTCTCGAAGCGGTTAAGAAACTCAAAAAGGACAATGTCATCACCGAAGACGACGTGGCTTCTTTCGAAAAAGATATACAAAAAATCTTGGACAAAGCCATAGAAAACACCGAAAAGCTATTCAAGGACAAAGAGGCTGAAATTCTTGAAGTCTAAAGATCTTTACAACGGACTCGACAAGACAAAGCTTCCTCGCCACATAGCGTTCATAATGGACGGAAACGGCAGGTGGGCATCGAAACGTATGTTGCCGCGTAAGGCCGGACACAAAGCCGGCGTGAAAACCATGCGCAAAGTGATTTCCGATTGCGTGCACATGGGAATAGAAGTCGTTTCCGTCTATGCTTTTTCCACGGAAAACAAGTTTAGACCGAAAGACGAAGTAGATGCGCTCATGCAGCTTATTCGCGACAACATTTACGATATGCTCAAGGAATTGATTGCCGAGGGCGTAAAAGTAACATTTATGGGCGACTTGTCTTTTTTTGCCGCGGACATACGTGAAAGCCTCGACAAAGTTTTGCGCGAAAGTTCCGACGGAAAAAAAGCCGTTGTCAACATAGCTCTTAATTACGGCGGCAGAGACGAAATACTACAAGCTGTAAACAAATGCGTTCAAGACGGTAAAACCGTTACTTCAGAGGAATTCGCACGGTATTTATACACTGCGGATTTACCCGATCCGGATCTGATAGTTCGCACAAGCGGGGAATGTCGTTTGAGCAATTTTATGTTATATCAAGCAGCTTACAGCGAAATCGTAGTAACCAAAACGCTTTGGCCCGATTTCGACAGAAACGAGCTTGTCGATGTACTTTCTGAATATGCCAAAAGAAATAGGAGATACGGAAAAGTCTAAATGAAAGCAAACAGGTTTTTGACAGGGACGATTATATTTGCCATTTATGCCGGCGTTTTGGCACTCAGCCTTACCGTCACTGTTTTTGCATTCGATATTTTTGCCGTAGCCCTTATGATAGGAGCGGGGCTCGAGATGTCTCGCGCAATAAGCAATCGCTTTTCAAAGCCGTACGACCAGCTTGTTCTCGTCTACGTACTTTTGGGCTATATTGCTTTCGTGCTTACGCATTACTTTATCGGATCTGGCGGTATAACCGCTTATTTCGGCGTTTTGCTTATATGTATAATAATATGCGTCGTTTATACGATGTTCAATAAGAATAAGACCATGAGCAATGCGATGAGTACTATTTTGACGCTTGCATATCCGATATCCTTCATGGTCTATATGCTCGGTCTGAATTATTTGCCTAATGCTTTCCGAAATGCGTCGCTGTTTTTCGTGTTCCTTATTCCTTGCCTTACTGACACGCTTGCTTTCCTTGTGGGCTCCACATTCAAAGGTCCGAAGCTTTGCCCGTCGATAAGCCCGAACAAGACGATCTCGGGGGCGATAGGCGGTCTTGCGGGCGGTCTTATAGGCGGAGCAATACTCTTGCTTTTTTCTATTTACGGCTGGCTCGGGCTGGCGCCTATCGGTGATTCTTCCGTCACAAACATAGTTCATTACCTCGTAATAGGCGTGGGCGGAGCTGTGTTCGTACAAGCCGGAGACCTGATCGCTTCCTATATTAAGAGACACTGCAACATCAAGGATTTCGGAAAAATTTTACCGGGTCACGGCGGTCTGCTCGACCGAATCGACGGCATGATAATCTTTTCGGTATTCCTGTTTATTTACATGAATATAATTTCTTTGGTATGAAAAGAATAGCCATTCTCGGAAGCAGCGGCTCCATTGGTCGGCAGACGCTGAACGTCGTTCGCAGATACCGCGATAATTTCGAAGTTGTTGCGCTCTCCGTAAATTCGGATATTGCAGCCCTAAAGAAACAAGTAGAAGAATTTTCACCGAAAATAGTCGGAATATGCGACGAGGGCGCATATTCGTCGGCAAAAAACAGCTTTGAAAATACCGAGCTCACAGGCGGAGAAAATGCTCTCGTTGAAATTGCAGCACGTGACGATATAGATATCATTGTTGTTGCTGTTGTCGGTATGTGCGGTCTGAAAGCGGTTATGCGAGCAATAGAGACGGGTACTACCGTCGCGCTTGCAAATAAAGAATCTTTGGTTGCGGGCGGAAAACTTGTCATGGACGCCGCAAAAAAATCCGGAAAGGAAATTCGTCCGATAGACAGCGAACATTCCGCGATTTGGCAGTGTCTTAGAGCGGGAAATCGACACGATTTAAGGCGAATAATCCTTACCGCAAGCGGCGGTCCTTTTTACGGAAAATCTCAAGATTTTCTCGAAAAAGTGACGCCCGAAATGGCAATCAATCATCCGACTTGGAAAATGGGACGAAAGATATCGGTCGACAGCGCAACCATGATGAACAAAGCGCTCGAAATCATCGAAGCGCGCTTTTTGTTCGATACAGATAAAATAGACTATATAATACATCCGCAAAGCATAGTTCACTCTATGGTCGAATATAAAGACGGAAGCATAGTCGCCCAGCTCGCGTCTCCTAATATGGAACTTCCCATTCAGGCGGCACTCACTTATCCGAATATACTTCCTCTTGAAAGCGCACGCTTCGAGTTTGACAAAGACATTACGTTTTCATCTCCGAACGAACGTGTTTTTCCGCTTCCGAAACTCGCAAAAGAGGTCCTCTCCATTGGAGGCAATGCTCCGTGTATTTTCAATGCGGCGAACGAAGCCTGCGTAAGTCTTTTTCTCGATAATAAGATAGGGTTCTCGGACATAAGTATAATTATATCCGAAACTCTCGAACGGGCGCAGATAATCAAAGATCCGACTCTTGAAGAAATATACGAAACCTTCGATATCGTTTACGGAAAACTTATGAGAGAGAATACCTGAATTTCGGAGAGTTTTTAATGGAAATTTTCAAATACATTTTGTATATTGTTCTCGGCATAGTGATTTTGCTCTTAATGGTCGTTATACACGAGTTCGGACACTATATCGCAGGGAAAATATTAAAGTTCAAAATCGACGAATTCTCCGTAGGATTCGGGCCGAAGCTTCTTCAAAAAAAGAAGAACGGGGAAGTGTTCACTCTTCGCCTTGTTCCGCTCGGAGGCTATTGTGCATTTACCGGCGAAGACAACGCCGACGGAACCACCATAGGCAAAAAGAGCGATACGCCGAGCGAAAATAATGTTGATAACACAGCCGAAATTCAAGCGACGGCAGACGAAAATTCCGAAACAGTTCAATCAAGCGATTTGCCGAACGCTTCCGCAGATTCCGTCGTAACAAAAAGAAATTATCTTTTATTCGACGAACAAAAGCCTTGGAAGCGCATAATCGTTTTTATTGCGGGACCGCTTCTGAATTTCTTGTCTGCGATAATTTTCTCGTTCTTTTATATTCTTATCGTCGGTTACGCGAGCCCCACCGTAAACGATGTTTTCACAACTTCCGACGGCGGCGTTTATAATCCGTTCGTAAAAGGCGACCGCATAGTTGCAGTAGACGACAGAGAAATCAACATAATGAACAGCTTCTCCGACCTCACAAGCGAGATACAGCTCGGCGAAACGGTAGTAATGACGGTCATTCGCGACGGTAACGAAATAAAACTCAATGTTACCAAAAAAGAAATCAAAGTAGTCGAAAACGGAGAAGAACGGAGTTTTTCGGGCTTCGGCTTTCAGACGCGTTATGAGTATGTCAGCGGGCAAATAGGAGCGTCGTTTTTATATGCCGTGCCCATAACCATCAAATTTTCCTGGATGATTCTCGGAACATTCGGACAGCTTTTGACGGGAAAAATCAAATTGACGGCTCTTACCGGTCCGATAGGCACCGTTAGCGCATTTGCCGATATAGCGTCGCAGAACTGGCTGAACATTTTGATTTGGCTGCCTTTAATAGCAAGCAATCTCGCAATATTCAACATTCTTCCGATACCCGCATTGGACGGCTCGAAGGTCGTGTTTACTGCCATAGAATGGATTCGAGGTAAGCCCGTAAATAAAAAGGTCGAAAATATAATCCATTTCGCAGGTCTCGTGCTTTTGTTCGGATTGGTAATAGTAATCGATCTTATAGGACTGTTTTCTTGCGGATAGCTATTGAAGGAGCAATATGAAAAAGAACGTAAGCTTAGGCTCGATTGAAATCGGCGGAAACAACGCCGTCTCGGTTCAATCCATGTTGAACTGTCCGTCATCTGACTTTGAGGCCTGCCAACAACAGATACGCGCCCTAAAAAGCGCCGGCTGCGACATAATACGCCTTGCCGTTACGGACGAAAAGGACTTGGCGTGCTCAAAAAAGTTGCTTGCCGAGTTTAAGGATGTGCCGCTTGTCGCAGACATACAATTCGACTATCGGATTGCCGTAAAATGCTGTGACATCGGCTTCGATAAGGTGCGCATAAATCCGGGAAATATCGGCGGAAGCGACAAAGTAAAAGCCGTCGTTGACGCGTGCAAGGCAAACGGAACGGCTATTCGCGTCGGCGTCAACAGCGGTTCCGTAGAGAAAGAATTTGCGGAAAAATACGGCAGAAGTGCAAGAGCTCTGTTCGAAAGTGCAATGAAAGGAGTTTCCCTTATCGAGCGTTACGGATTCGACGACATCGTAATTTCCGCAAAATCTTCCGACGTCGCAACGATGATAGAAACATACCGACTTTTAAACGACGCCTGCGATTATCCGCTTCATATAGGAGTGACGGAATCGGGCGGAGTAGGTATGGGAAACGTGAAATCCGCTATAGGAATAGGATCGCTGCTTGCCGACGGAATAGGCAATACGATACGAGTATCTCTCACCGGGGATCCCGTAAACGAGGTTTATGCCGCGCTCGACATTTTGAAGGCACTCAAATTGCGCAATTATTGCGAAATAGTTTCATGCCCGACTTGCTCGAGATGCCGCTACGATATGTCCGCACTCGTAAATGAAGTTGAAACGCTCGTCAAGGGCGTAGACAAGCGTTTGAAGATTGCCGTAATGGGCTGTGTGGTGAACGGACCGGGTGAGGCGAGCGACGCTGATATAGGAATCGCGGGCGGCAACGGCAGAGCTGTAATATTCGAAAAAGGCAAGGTGCTCGCCACACTCGAGTATGAACAAGCCGTCGCAAAGTTTAAACAAATGGTGGGTGAGCTGATTGCAAACATTTAACGAAAAATTCAACGAAGTTACCAATGACAAATACAAATGTCTTAAGCTTAGAAACGCAAAGTTCGTCATAGATGAATCGCTTCTTATAATCACGTTCGCTTATCCTGAAAAAGAAGAAAAAAGTATACTTTCGGCACGCGACGATATCTTGTCGGGCGCAAAGCGTGCTTTCGACGGCGATGTTCCGAACATCGAAATTAAGTTCGTGAAAAGCCATTTCGACCGCGATTTCTTTTTGCGAGATATTACGGAATATTTGAAACAATTTCCCATGCTTGCCACCGTTTTGGACGAGCGCAGCATATCCACGGAAATTAACGGCAACGACGTCAAAATCATATTCCGCATAGACGCCGCTCTCGTAGACTACTGCAACAAAAAAAGCGCAGGCAAAAAAATAGAGGCGCACATAAAAAGCAGTTACTGCGAAAACATAGACGTCATGTTTTTGAATGTGAGCGGACAAGAAGACGAAAGTATAGAAGAATTCGAAAAGGAAATGGAAGAAGAGAAAAGCCGTTTTTCTCTCGAAAGTATCGGAACGGGCAGAACGATTCGACCTCAAAACGTAGAAGCCTTTATCGGCAATGTGATATATGACGCGGCGTCATATATCGAGGACGCATTCCGCGAATGTGAAAACATCACTCTCTGCGGCTCGATTTCTGGCTTTCGCGAGCTTTCCAAAAAGGACAATCCGGAGCGTAAATTCTATAAATTCAATTTGCGTGACTTCACTAAAGAAATAAGCTGTCTATACTTTCCGACAAAAAAAACAGAAGAACAGATAAAGCTTTTGAAAGACGGAAAAGAGATTGTTGCTAAAGGAAAGATCAATGAGGACAAAATGCGACCCGGCTCATTTACTTTCTTTCTGCGCGAAATATCGCTTTGCACGCTTCCTACGGATTTCAAAATCAATCGTTTGCGCCGCGAAGTAGACGACGTATATCATGTAGTATTCCCGCAGCCGTACCGTGTAGTAAAGCAGACCAACCTGTTTGACGTGGCAGAGCCTCCGCCCGAATTCATGCTCGGCAAAACATTTTGCGTGTTCGACTTGGAGACCACGGGATTTGCTCCCGAAAACGACAGGATAATCGAAATAGGCGCAGTGAGAATCGTCGACGGAGTAATTACGGACACGTTTAATACATACGTAGATCCAAAGCTTCCGATACCCGAAAAAATCATCAAACTTACGGGAATAAAAGACAGCGACGTAATGGGGCAACCCACTATCGATGAAGTGATGCCCGACTTTTATAAGTACAGTCACGGCTGTGTGCTCGTGGGACAAAACGTGCAATTCGATTACGGCTTCATATCGGTTAACGGCGCCCGTCAAAATATATACTTCGATAACGACATGATGGATACAATGACTATGGCACGACAATATGTGCCGACGTTGAAAAAATACAAACTGTCGTATCTGACGGATTATTTTCATATAGAAAACATAAGTGCACACCGTGGAATATATGACGCTCTGGCAACGGCGGAAGTGTTCATCAATCTCATAAAACTTATGCAAAACGCTTGATTTTTCCTTTCGCAGGTGATATAATAATTACAGTAAGAATACGGTAGACATTGAGAGTGGGCTTGGCGGTCCGCTCTCAATGCTTATGAGAGGCATATGAGCGAAAAGACAACCGAAATCATAGACAAGCTTTTGCGTCCGAAAATCGAAGAGCTCGGCTACGAGATAGTCGACATCGAATACGTAAAAAAATACGGACAGATGAACTTGACCGTATTTATCGACATTCCGCGCGGAGTATCTCTCGACGACTGCGAGCTTGTCCATAACGCCGTCAATCCAATACTCGACGAAGCAGACCCTATAAAGGAGGCATACGTGCTTAACATATCGTCTCCGGGACTCGACCGTCCGTTCAAAAAACAACGCGACTTCGAGCGCAATTACGGCAAAGAAGTGGAAGTAAAGCTGTATGCGCCTCTGCGCGGAAAAAAGCTGTACGAAGGGATACTCAAAGAAAAAGCCGAAAATTTTTTGATTATCGAAACAGCGGACAAAGAAGATCTGAAACTCGAAATGACAAGAGTCGCGCTCGTGCGTCCCTTGGTCAGATTTGAATAAGAAATAGTTTAGGAGGATTTACCCTAATGGCAGCAAAGAAAGAAATTGTCAAAAAAGATTTTTTCTTGGCTTTAGAAGCATTGGAACACGAAAAGAGAATTAAGCCCGAGGTCTTTATCGAGGCTCTCGAAACGGCACTTGTAATAGCTTATAAAAAGCATACGGGGACTGCGAAAGCAATCGAAGTAAAGCTCTTTCCCGAGACAAGCAAAATCAAAATTCTCGCATATCAGACAGTCGTGGAGACTGTCGAGAATAAAGATACGGAAATCAGCCTTGAGGACGCCCGCGACATCAGCAAAAAATACAGAGTGGGCGACAGAATCTGCGAAGAAGTTTCTTCAAAGGATTTCGGTCGTATAGCTGCGCAGACCGCAAAACAGGTCATAATGCAAAAGCTTCGCGAAGTCGAAGGCGAAATGGCTTATGCGGAACTTGCGCAAAAAGAAGGCGATCTCGTTACGGGCGTGGTTAGAAGAATAGATCCCATTAAGGACGGAAACAACGTCTATGTCGAGATAAACAAGCTCGAAGCTTTGATGATGCCGCAGGATCAGGCGCCCGGAGATAAATTCAATATCGGTGACAGAGTTAAGGTTTTCGTGAAGAAAATCAGAACGGGTCCGCGCGGACCGCAAGTGCTCGTTTCCCGCACCGTTGCCGGCTTTGTAAGAAAGCTGTTCGAACTCGAAGTTCCCGAAGTGGCAAGTCAGCTCGTGACAATTAAGGCCATTGTGCGCGAAGCCGGCTACAGAACAAAAATGGCTGTCTACACGGAAGATAAAAATATCGACGCGGTGGGCGCTTGCGTAGGCAACAGAGGCATGAGAGTAAACTCCATCGTAAGCGAGTTGGGCGGAGAAAAAATCGACATCATTCCTTGGTGCTCGGATATACTCGAATTCATTGCTCGGTCGCTCAGTCCGGCACAGGTAGTTGCCGTCGAAGTCAATGACGAAGAAAAAGTAGCTCGCGTAATAGTAGAAGACGACAAGCTTTCGCTCGCAATCGGACGCGACGGTCAAAATGCCCGTCTTGCGGCAAGACTTACAGGTTGGAAGATAGACGTGCGTCCGTTCTCGCAGTTTGTCGAGAGCAAAAAGGCGGAAGAGAGAGCGGCACAGGAAGAGCCGGCTTTCGACGATCTCGACGATATAATAGACGACAGTGTGTTCGACGAAGACCTCGGAGATCTCGAATAAGTAATGGCAACCGAAAAGAAAGCGCCTTTGCGTATGTGCCTTGCCTGTCGGCAAATGAAGGACAAGCGAGAGCTCATACGAGTGGTGAAAGGTCCGGACGACAGTTTTTCGATAGACAGGACGGGCAAAAAAAACGGAAGAGGCGCATATCTATGCAATAATTCCGAATGTGTCGGTAAGTGCATGAAAAGCCGCTTGCTCAACAAAAACTTCAAATGCGAAATACCTTCCGAGGTATACGAAAAACTTTCCGAGGAGTTCATCGGTGGCAAATAATGTCGATAAAATCGAATCCCTGCTTGGCTTCGCCGTCAGGGCGGGCAAAATCATTTACGGTTTCGACAACATAGAGGCGTTGCGAAAAAAACGGTATCTGATAATTCTCGACAACTCTGTTTCCGAACGACTCCTGAGACACTGCACAGAATTTGCCAAGAGCAAACATCTCCCGCTTTTGCGGATTAAACATAAGAAAATCGAAGATATAGTACACAAGTTGAATTGCAAAGTAATAGCAATCACCGACAAACAAATGTCCGACGCTATAATTAAATTTGCAAACGATAATTATGAAGTTTTGACTTCGGAGGTAGAATAATTGTCTAACACCCAGACCACCGGAACAACCGAAACCGTAAGATATGCAAACATTAAAGCCCTTTATCAGATGTTGCATCAATCGGGCGAATTTGCGGTAATTTCGCATATTAAAGAGAGTCGAAAGCAAATCGACGCTCTTTTGAGCAAGCTTGCGAAATTGGAACAAGCCGAGTCGGAAAATTTGAAGCGCGAAGAGCAGGCAAAAACAGTCGCAAAGGCTCAAAAAGCCGCGGACGAACAGCCGCCTGTCGAAGTTGCGCCTGTGGCGGAAAGCGTCGCGCCGGCACCTGCGGAAGAAAAACCGGCAGTCAAACCCGAAAAGGATGCAAGCGAGCTTGTGATTACGCGCTCGAAAACATTCTCACCCGAGAAAAAGCCGGCGCCGAAAGTGCCGAGCTATATAAAAGGCGTCATCACACCCGCGCCGCAGAGAGAGCCTGTTTCGCGCCCCGCAACGTCTCGTCCTCCGCGCGGCGAAGGGGGAGCCCCTCGTATGCCGAGACAAAACGCTTCTATTGCATCACGTCCCGCACCTAAAATCGATTTGCCTACGATAAGTAAGGACAAGCGTAGTTTCGACGCAAAAAAGAAAGATCACGGCAAACAGTCGGATGACAAAAAGGCTATGAATAAGCGCACGCTCATTCGTAAAGGCTTTATCATGCAAGACCTCGACGAGGAACGCATGGGCACGCGCAAGCTGAAAAATAAGAAAGCCAAGGACAATGTCGTATTTACGCCGACAAAAATCGAAAAGGCTGTGATTACGACGGAGAACCTCACCGTTAAGATTTTGAGCGAAAAGATAGGTAAGACCGCTCAAGAAATTATCAAACAGTTGATGCTTCTCGGCATTATGACGAACATCAACAGCGTAGTCGATTTCCCCACAATGGAGCTTGTCGCAAACGAGCTCGGCGTAAAGCTCGAACTTAAACTCGACAAATCCAAAGAGGAACAGCTTGAGGAATTCCATGAAGAGCCGGATGCGGAAGAGGATCTCGTCAAGCGTCCCCCGATTATCACCGTAATGGGTCATGTCGATCACGGCAAAACCTCGCTGCTCGACGCGATCAGAAAGACCTCGGTCGCAAGCGGAGAAGCGGGCGGCATTACTCAGCATATCGGTGCATACTCCGTGAACGTCAAGAACGAAAAAATCACCTTCCTCGACACACCGGGACATGAAGCATTTACGGCGATGCGTGCTCGCGGAGCCGCTGTTACGGATATTGCCGTGCTTATAGTGGCAGCAGACGACGGCATTATGCCGCAAACCGTGGAAGCTATACACCACGCTCAACACGCAAATGTCCCCATTATCGTAGCCATCAACAAAATAGATAAGCCCGGAGCAAACATCGAAGATGTAAAACGAGCGCTCACCGAACATAATCTCGTATGCGAGGAATGGGGCGGCGAAACCATGATGGTGCCTATTTCGGCTAAAACGGGCGAGGGAATCGACAAGCTACTCGAAAATATTTTGTTCCTTGCCGAATACAACAACTACCGAGCAAACCCCAAACGCAAAGCTAAGGGCAGCGTAGTGGAAGCAAGACTCGACAAGGGCAAAGGTCCTATTGCCAACATCATAGTCACGAACGGTACCTTACGCGTAGGCGATTATATCGTATCCGGCACTTCGTTCGGCAAGGTACGCGCAATGGTAGACGACAAGGGTCGCTCCGTCAAAGAAGCGGAACCTTCTATGCCCGTATCCGTTCTCGGATTTACGGAAGTGCCTGCCGCAGGCGACACGGTATTTGCCGTGGGCGACGAGAAAATGGCTAAAGAAGTCGTGGAAGAGAGAAAGACTAAGCTCCAGAACGAAAAGCTCGAGCAGGGTCAGAAGGTCTCTATGGACGACTTTATGAACAAGCTCGACGAATCCAAGAAAAAAGAATTCAACATCATAATCAAAGCCGACGTTCAGGGCTCTGTGGAAGCAATCAAAACGTCTCTTTTGAAGCTTGGTACGGACGAAATACGCGTCAGCATAATACACGGCGGCGTTGGTGCGATAAACAAATCCGACCTCATGCTTGCCGAAGTTTCGGGTGCGATAGTAATAGGCTTCAATGTCCGTCCCGACACGGAATCGAAGTCGATTGCGGAAAATAAAGGCATAGATATTCGTCTTTACAAGGTCATATACGAAGCAATCGAAGATATGGAGCGCGCTATGAAAGGACTCGAGGAGCCGAAGTACCGCGAGGTCATACTCGGCAGAGCTCAGGTGCGCAATATATTCAAGATCACTGGAATCGGAATGGTTGCGGGAAGCTTTGTACTCAGCGGCAAAATCGTTCGCAATGCAAAAGCTCGTATTTACCGCGGAAGCGAAGTCGTATTCGACGGCACTATCGCAACATTGAAGCGCTTTAAAGACGACGCGAAAGAAGTAGCCAAAGGTTATGAATGCGGCATAAACGTCGCAGATTTCAACGATTACGTAGAAAACGACGAAATCGAAGCATACGAGCTCGAGGAAATAAAGGCATAACCATGAAATTCCGATTGGAGCGTATCAACAGCGAAATGCTTAAAAGCATTTCCGAAATAATAAGAAACAAAGTCAAAGATCCTCGAGTCAGCGAAATGGTAAGCGTTACAAAAGTCGTCACGGCAAAGGATTTACGAACCGCAAAAGTCTATGTGAGCATATACGGCGATTCGGAAAAAATCAAATCCACGTTCGACGCTCTCAAACAGTGCGAAGGCTTCATTCACCATGAGTTGGGAGTGGAATTCAAACATCTGCGAGCCGTTCCTCGATTGACCTTCATTGCGGACGAAACGGAAGAATACGGCAGACACATAGATTTATTACTTAAGGAAATTAAGAGCGATGACGCTGATCGAAGCGATTAAACACAGCAGTTGCGTGCTCGTAGTAGGGCATCAAAGACCGGATGGGGACTGCCTCGGTTCCGGTCTCTCTGTTCTTCGTCTTTGCGAAAAATTCGGAAAGAAGGTCGATATGTTGTGCGATTCGGATAATCCCGCACAGTACTCGTTTATGCCCGGTTACGCGAGATTAAACGAAAAACTCTATTCCAATTACGATTTACTCGTGGTAGTCGATTGCGGCGATATATATCGCATGGGCAAATATCAGGGATATATAAAATCAATACCCGAATCATTTAATATCGATCATCATAAAACCAACAATCGTTTCGGAAAGTACAATTATGTGTTTCCCAATGCAAGCAGCACGTGCGAGCTCGTTTTTGACCTTATCAAAAGCGAGACCGAAATAGACGAGACGACAGCATCTCTCTTGTATGTCGGTTTATCCACGGACACGGGGCACTTCATGCACTCGAACACAACGGCAAAAGTTCTCGATACGGCGTCGTCTTTGGTCGCACTCGGTGCAAACTCATTTTATTTGACTTCCGCATTATATAAGAATACTACAATAAACAAAACGCGCCTTACCGCTCGCGCCCTGCAATCGATGAGATTCTTTAAAGACAACAGGATTTGTATAATAACGGTCAGACAGGAAGATCTTACGGAAACAAACTGCGTGGTTGCCGATACGGAAGGACTTATCGACTACGGTATGAAAATAGGTTGCGTCGAAGTAGCCATATGTCTTACCGAGCAGACGCGTCCGCACTTCAAAGTCAGTTTCCGCTCTAAAAAATGCGACGTTGCCGCCGCTGCGAGCACTTTCGGCGGAGGAGGGCACACACTTGCGGCAGGCTGCGTAATAAGCGGAAAATACGAGGACGTAATCGATAAACTTCTCAAATCCGTTACGGACGGTATGTCCGAATGAACGGCATTTTGAATATAAACAAACCCAAGGGAATGACGAGCAGCGACGTTGTCGCAAAGGCGAGACGTTTGCTCGAAACAAAATCCATAGGTCATTTCGGCACTCTCGATCCGATGGGAGAAGGCGTTCTTTTAATGGGAGTCGGCAAAGCCACGAGGCTTTTCGATCAGATGCTCAAAAAAGACAAAGAGTACGAGGCGACGTTTATTTTCGGAATAAACACGGACACATTGGACACCGACGGAAAAATTACAGACAAGAGTTCCGAAATTCCGACACTGAAAGAAATCGAGTCCGTATTGCCCCGATTTATCGGTAAGCAAGCCCAAGTACCGCCGGCATACAGCGCAAAAAGCATAAACGGAAAACGCGCTTACGACCTCGCAAGAGAAGGAAAGCAAGTGATTTTGAAACCGTGCGAAATAGAAATTTTCGATGTAAACGTCGAGCCCACGGATACGTTTGATTGCTTTAAAGTGAGGTTGCATTGCTCGTCCGGAACATATGTACGATCCTTCGGAAGAGATCTTGCCGAAAGTCTCGGCACATATGCGGCAATGTCTTCGATTAAGCGGACGCGGTGCGGCTTGTTTGACGTGGAGCACTCGGTTACGCTCGAGACCCTTGCACGCATCGGAAAAGACGCCTTGCTCCCGATAGAAGCCGCCATTAAGGATATGCCCGAAATAGTTTTGCCCGACGATTGCTACATAAAGCTTTCAAACGGCATCAAACCGGACGGAAATGGCATTACCCATAAAAGGTTTGCCCTTCGTTGCAAAGGCGAGCTTTTCGGAATAGCGGAAATTAACGATGACAGTAAGATCGAGATTGTTTCTTATCTGAAAGATTGACATGATATGCTTGGATTTTGACAAAGACTATAGATCGCCCGTGTGTCTTGCGTTGGGCTTCTTCGACAGCGTTCACCTCGGACACAGAGAACTCATACGCCGCATGAAATCGTATTCGGTTTCGCACGGCGCTCTCTCATGCGTATTCACATTCGACAACGACTTGGGGGCTTTCTTCGACAAGAATTCCAAACAGGTTTATACATTCTCCGAGCGCAAGGAAATTTTCGAAAAACTCGGTGCGGACATAGTCTTTCACAGACGCTTCGACAGAGCTTTTATGCAGACGAGTGCGGAGGATTTTTTGTCCGAGCTTTTTTCTTCGCTGAATATTAAAAAAGTTTTTTGCGGATATGACTATAGCTTCGGAAGCGGCGGAAAGGGCGATACCCGTCTTCTTGAAAAGTTCTGCGAAAAAAGAAGCGCGGAACTCGAAATATTGCCCAAGATCGAATACGACGGCGAAAGAGTGTCTACTACGCTTATAAAAAAACTGCTCGCCGGCGGAGAGATTAGTCAAGCAAACCGGCTTCTCGAAGATCCGTTTTGGGTATGCGGCAATGTTGTACACGGCAGAAGCGTCGGACACCTATACGGATTTCCCACGGCGAATATAGATTACCCGAGCGAAAAAATTCTTCCAAAACACGGAGTATACGGCACGATCATCCATATCGGCAAAAACAGATTCAAGGGTGTAACAAACATAGGTCCGAAGCCGACTTTCGATGTGGAGTCCGTTTCCGTGGAAACACTTATAGACGGAACTGTTAACGACCTGTATGGTAAAGAAATTAAAATCGAATTCATTAAGTATTTGCGCGGTATCGAAAAATTCGATACTCCTGACGCACTGTCGGCACAAATACATAAGGATTTGAATTGGAGGCGCGAATGTTAAGAATAGGACCTGCGGGAAATTCCGCTTCGTTTTATGCGTCGGGACATAAAAAAACGACGGAGGAGCCGGAATGGCTTAACTCAATCGGTTTGACTGCGTTCGAATATTCTTTCGGTCGCGGCATAACAATGTCCGACGAGACCGCTTTGAATCTCGGAAGCGAAGCTTTGAAATACGATATTGCCGTAAGCGTTCATGCACCGTACTATATAAATTTCGCAAATCCTTCCGACGATATGATAGCCAAATCTATAGATTATGTCTTAAGATCGGTACGAAAAGTCAAGCTCATGAACGGCAACCGTGTCGTTTTTCACCCCGCAGCCTGCGGAAAAGACGTCCGCGAGGCCGCCTTTGCTCGGACTGTGGAGAACATACGCAAGCTTGCCGAAACGCTTTCCGCCGAGCTCGATTTCGACGATTATATCGTTTGTCCCGAGACCATGGGCAAGCTTCAGCAAATAGGAAGAGTGGAAGAAGTAATAGAACTTTGTAAGATCGACAGACATTTCTATCCGTGCTATGACTTCGGTCATATCAACAGTTATTCTCAAGGCTCGCTTAAGGGAATAGACGACTATCGCAGAATAATCGACTTGACGTATAAGGAGCTCGGAGAAGAAAAGGCGTCGCATATACACATACACTTTTCCAAAATCGAATACGGCAAAAGCGGAGAAATACGACACCTCACATTCGATGATACCGTATTCGGTCCCGACTATGAACCTTTGGCAAGCATAATCGACGAGTACAATATGCAGCCCGTAATAATATGCGAATCGCAAGAAAAAATGGCAGATGACGCATTATTGATGAAAAAATGTCATAAAAACATTTAACTATTTTAAATAAATATGATATACTGTATATGTCGTAAAAATTCAACGCACTTTTGTGAGGTAAATGATTCATGGAAAACGAATTATTCGAAAACAAAATAGACGCATACGTAATTTTAAGCGAAGAAAACAGATTTTACTTTACGCACTTCAATACTTCGTTCGGTTGCGTAATTATAAGTAAAAAAGAGAAATTCTTCATAACCGATTTCAGATACGAAACGGCGGCGCGTCAGCATTTGCCCGAATTCGAAATAATCATCACAGGTTATGCCGATCTCTACACAAACATAGTCGACGTTTTGAAAAAGATTAAAGCAAAATATGTAGGCTATGAAGAAAACTATATGACCGTGGCGGAATTCAAGAATATGAAAGCCGCCCTCGCGGATTTCACCTTAAAGCCGGCAAGCGAGTATTTGGAGCGCGCGCGCTCGATAAAAACTGAAGCGGAGCTCGAGCTCATTGCGAATGCGGAAAACGTCACGCAAAAGGCGCTTTCGAAAGTAATCCCGCTTATAAAAATCGGTATGACGGAAAGCGAGCTGTCCGCCGAAATCATGTTCGAAATGATACGTTGCGGAGCTCAGTCGCCGGCTTTCGACAATATTGTCGCTTTCGGTGAAAATTCGGCGCAGCCACATCACAGCTCAGGCAACAAGAAACTCGAAAAAAACGATCTTATACTGATAGATATAGGGGCAAGAGTAAACGGTTATTGCGGCGATATGACGCGTACATTCACTCTCGGCGAGCCTAATTCCCAGCTCACTTCTATATACGATATAGTTTTGGGCGCTCAGAATTACGCCTTGAAGAACATTAAAGCGGGAATGACCTGCCATGAGGTGGATTCGCTTGCCCGCGAGTATTTCGCAGCAAACGGCTATGCCAAAGAATTCGGTCACAGCCTCGGACACGGTATAGGCATAAATGTACATGAGATGCCGAGAGTGGCTAAAAACAGCGAACAAGTGCTCGAAGAAAATATGGTCATTTCCGTAGAACCGGGCATATACATCAGCGGCTTGGGCGGAGTGCGAATAGAAGATCTTGTAATAGTCAAAAAAGACGGTGTAGTGAATCTGACGCCGTTTGAAAAAAAATTAAACCTTTAGGAGGATAACAATGATTCAAGCAGGCGATTTCAGAAAAGGAATGACGTTGGAGATTGACGGCAAAGTATACGTAGTCGTAGATTTCCAACACGTAAAGCCGGGTAAAGGCGCGGCATTTGTACGCACGAAGATCAAGAACATCATGACGGGACAAGTTCTCGAGCAGACTTTCAATCCTTCGGACAAATATCCGCCCGCACACATCGATAAAAAAGAAATGCAGTACTCTTACCACGACGGAGATCTTTATTACTTCATGGATATGGAAACATACGACATGATCCCGCTCAATTTCGACCTCGTAGAGGACGCAATGAAGTATGTCAAGGAAGAAATGAGCGTAACGGTTCAGTTCTTTAAGGGCAATGCCTTCAGCGTAGTGCCTCCGAACTTCGTTGAGCTCGTCGTTGCGGAAACAGAGCCGGGCATACAGGGCGATACCTCTAAAGCAGGCAACAAGCCCGCTAAGCTCGAGACGGGCTGTAACATAAATGTTCCGCTTTTCGTCAATATAGGCGATAAGATAAGAGTCGATACTCGCGACGGCACGTACATGGAACGCGTCAAGTAAATTTTAATTTATACGAATACAATTGACCTTGTTTAAACAAGGTCTTTTCTTTTTTTTCGAAAGCATATCGGGACAAGTAGGTAAATATATTTAATGTATAAACGAATAGAGGTAAAAGTATATGAATGCCAAAATACTTCCGAATAAAATAGCCGAGACAATCGAGCGCAAGCTAAACTGCGAACGAGTTTATGAAATACGGCTGCGCGCGGACAGAGCGCTTACCGTAAACTACGGCGGCAATTTTTTCTATTTCGGACAAGACGGCCTGTGCGACTTGCCGTCGAAAGCTTTTAAGGTGACTTCGCAGATTCTGCACGACATTATAGTGAAAGCCTCCGACTATTCTTTGTACACCGTCAATCGAAACATCTGTGACGGATTCGTGACAATCGAAGGCGGAGTGCGTATAGGCATTACTGGCGAATATGTTTGGGAAAACGACAGAATAAAGACAATCAAGAATTTCAGCGGACTCACCATTCGTTTTCCTCACGAAATAAGAGGTTGTGCAAATAACCTTTTCAAGCCGTTTACTTCCGGGGGACTTAAAAACTGCCTCATAATTTCTCCGCCTGCCTGCGGAAAAACAACCATGCTGCGCGATCTCTGTCGCTCGATAAGCGAAATGGGACCCGATAACAACGTACTGCTTGTCGACGAACGAAGCGAAATGGCTGCTTGCCTGAACGGCGTTCCTCAGCTCGATATAGGAAATAATGTCGACGTCATCAGCAACTGCGACAAAGCCACCGCCATAATACGAGGCATCCGAAGCATGAACCCGCACGTCATAATCACGGACGAGCTTGCTCAATCCGAAGACGTAGAAGCCGTATATGCCGCCGCCTGCTCTGGCGTGAAGATAATAGCCAGCGTCCATGCCGCGGATCAATACGACCTCATGAACAAGACCACTTTCGACAACCTGATAAAACACCGTATGTTCGCAAGATATGCAGTCTTAAGCGACAAGCCGACTATAGGAACGGTGAGCGGCGTATATGACGAAAATTTCGGACGCATATACTGATGGGCCTTACAACAAGCCTTTTTCTGTTTGCGTTGAGCTCCACCGCGGGGCTTGCCGTAGGTATGTTTTTTGCCAGGCCGCTAAAAGAAAAAAGGGATTTTTACGAAGAACTTTTGGGATTTGCAAATGCCGTCGCCGCCGATATGTCTTTCAGACAAGACGGCGTACGCGCGGTTTCCTCGGGTTTTGCTAAAAACTGCAAAAGCAAGCTCAAAGCTATCCTCGAAGCATACAGCCAGGCGCCTATGTCGGTTCCCGAAATCAAATTTTTGGATTCTGCCGAAAATACTACGGTCTCCGATTTTTTTTCGCGACTCGGAAAATCCGATGTTATTACTCAACAAGCCGAAATAGAGCGTTCGAAAGCGGAAATCTCGGAAAGACTGAACTTTTACAAAAACAAATTTTCAACCCGATATCCTATGGCGATAAAGCTCGGTCTGCTCGGCGGCATTGCTTTGGGTATTATTATGTTGTAATCGGAGAAACGGACATGGAAATTATTTTTAAAATAGCGGCAATAGGACTTGTTACGGCAATAGTCAATCAGCTTCTCAAGAAAGCGGACAAAGACGAAATAGCCACGCTTGTGACATTGGCGGGACTTGTGATAGTTCTTCTCATGATAGTAGACATGATAGGGCAGTTGTTTGCCGCGCTGCGTACTCTGTTTGCCCTATATTGATGGAAATACTAAAAATATGCGCAGTAGGCATTGTGACAGCCTTCTGCGTCCTTATACTTAAAGAGAACAAGAGCGATATGTCGCTTATCGTTGCCATAGCCGGCGGTTGCATAATACTTCTTATGCTCGTCGAGTATATCTCCGGAATATTTTCCGCCTTAAACGGGTTGATGGAAAAAGCGGGGATAGACGGAAGCATCTTCAAGATGCTCATTAAAATAATAGGGATAGGGTACATAGTGGATTTTTCCGCAGGTATAATAGAAGATTCAGGATCCAAGTCGCTGTCCGAAAAAGTGGTTCTCGGAGGAAAAATAATCATAATGGCTATGTCTCTTCCCATTCTCTTGAAACTGTTCGAACTCATTCAAAGTATCTTATGAAAATAACATTAGTCTCGCTTATCATGTTTGTCATCTCATTGTTTTCGCCACTCGATTGCGAAAGCACGGATTTAAGCAGCGCAAAAAATACAACCGGCAACGACGGCCAGATAGGCGGAAATATAGACGATATTATGAATGAGCTCGATCTATCGGAGCTCGAAGCGTTTATAGCGTCTCTCACATCCGATCAACAATCGTTTCTCGACGGAAGCGCCGTCAAAGATTTCATTAAAAACATCGTAAGCGGACAAGCCATCGAATTCGGCTCGATAATGAATTATCTGCTCGCATCTCTCGGTGCGAATGCGGCTATGTACGTTCCGCTGATGTTGGCGCTTATAGCCGTTGCCGTAGCATACAGCGTTATAAACTCGGTAAAAGGCAAATTCGCTTCCGACTCCGTGGAGAGCATAATCCGTTTCGCCTGTATGGGCGTTATACTGACACTGCTCATAACTCAAGTGTTTTTTATTATCGGTTCCGTAATGGACATGATAGACCTTCTGAAAAAGCAAACCGATATTTTCTTTCCTTTGATCCTCACGCTTATGACTGCGATAGGGGCAAGCTCGTCGGTAAACGTATATCGTCCGGCAGTACTGATATTCGCATCTGGAATAATAAATCTCATCACTGCGATTGCCATACCGATGTTCATCGTTTCCATTGTATTTACGGCAATCGGAAACCTCTCAAGCGGAATAAAGCTTAAAGAAATGTCGTCGTTCTTCTCCACAGTTTCCAAATGGGTGCTGAATACCACGTTTTTCATATTCATGGCTTTTCTATCCATACAGGGCATAACCGCTTCGATATACGACGGCGTGACAATACGTACCACAAAGCTCGCTTTGAGTAAATATGTGCCTATAATCGGCGGTTATCTTTCGGAAGGCTTCAATATTATTCTTGCGGGGAGCGTGCTCATTAAAAACTCTTTGGGACTGACGGCGGTAATAATTCTTCTTTTTACGGTCGTACCGTACATAATACGCGTAGCGCTTCTTTCTCTTTCGCTTCGACTTACCGCCGCCATATCCGAACCTCTCGGGTGCAAAGAAATTTCAGGAGCCATAAGCGATTTCGGAAAAAATCTTACCATGCTTATATCGATGGTGCTCGGCGTTGCATTTCTTTATTTTCTGTTCATCATGCTTATCATTGCCACAGGGAATTTGAGCTTATGACGTTTATTTCGGGCTGGATCATGAGTATACTCGGTATTGTCGTTCTCGGGACTACGGTCGACCTCTTGATGACAAAGAGCCGAATGAAAAATATCATTCGATCGGTTTTTGCCACTGTTTCCGTACTTGTCATCATAACGCCGCTTCCGTCTCTAATACGAAACGGCGTCGATATCAGTTTTTCCGATATGCTCGGACAAATCGAACTCGACACAAATTTCCTCGATTATGCGGACAAAATGAAGATCCATACTATGAAAGCGGCTATAGAATCGGCTCTCGAAAACGACGGAATATCGGGGGTGAAGGTGGAATTGACGGCAGAAGTACACGACAACGAAATTACCGTGCAACGAGTTGTAATCGATTTGTCGGATTCAGTCATTAAAGACAATCTCGCGAATATAAATAAGTATGAGTTTATCAAAGAAAGAGTGAAATCGTTTACAAACAATCAAGAGGTTGAAATTATTATCCATGGATAAAAAAGAAAGTAAACTCAAAAACATTTTCGCAAAGATAAAATCCGTAAAACACATAGAAATAATCATTGCGGTAATTGCCGTAGTAATAATGCTTATAATATACTTTACGACCTTAAACCCGACCAAAGCAAAGAACAATAACGACACACAGATAAACGACGCGGTCGAAACCGACTATTGTACGCAGATGAAACACGAGATAACCGCTGCCGTAGCAAATATGTGCGGCTCTTCGCCTACGGTCGTCATCAGCTGGGAATCGAGTGTGGAATCCGTGATAGCGTACATAACAAATTCTTCATCAAGCGGCACATCGTCTGCGCCGCAAATCATTACCGTTCAAGGCACATCGTCACCCATAATCTTGAAAGAAATCTATCCTAAAGCATTGGGTGTGGTAGTAATCTGTCAAGGAGGGGATAACGTAAAAACGAAATTAGACATTATCTCGGCAGTTTCCGTACTGCTCGACATAACACCGGATAAAATAAATGTTTTTCCGTCAAAAAAATAATTTTTCAGGAGGCTGTATATGCTCAGCAAAAAAAAGAAAATCATAGTTATAGTCAGCATGGTGGCTCTGCTCGTAGTTGCGGGAGGTTTGAATATATTCTTGAGCCTTTACAATAAAGGCGGAGACGACACCGTAAACGGCGGCACGACCACCCAGGCAAGCTTCTTCGATACTTACCGTGTCGACCGTCAGACGACGAGAGATCAGACGATACTCTATCTCGACGCTATCATAAACAACGAAGCATCGAGCGAAGACGCGATAGCAAATGCGGAAGCAAGCAAGCTTGAAGTCACGACAAACATGGAAGTCGAACTCGTGCTCGAGGGACTCATTAAATCTCTCGGTTTCGAAGACGCGGTAGTGACGAATTCCACGGAAAGCGTGAACATAATCATAAAGTCGAAAGAGATCACTTCCGAACAGGCGGCTCAGATTCTCGACGTCGTTGTCACCGAAACGCAAAAAGACGCGATAAATGTGAGAATAATTCCCGTAGAGTAGAAAAAATAATTGTACTTTAATAAAAAGTGTGGTATAATGTAACCGAGGTCTTTCAAAGCCTCGGTTATATTCGCTTTAGGTACGGAGAAAGCCATGCCCTTCAAATCACGTTTCAATTCCAATTTCACCGGCGATGTCACTTACGGACATAATGTTCTTATGTCCATAGTAAGTCTTGCCGCGCAGGAAATCAAGGGAGTAGTGGGGCTTCAGGGCAAGGGGATACGCACGGAAACCATAGCAAACACTATAAACGTAGACGTATTTATCAATGTCGAAATCGGAGTCAAGTGCTCGGACGTGGCTTTCCGCGTGCAGGAAAACATAAAACGCAGCGTAGAAACAATGACGTCGTTCAAAGTAGGCGTTGTAAACGTGAATATCATGGGAATATCTTTCGACGATAAAAATGAAAAATACGGCAACTGATCGATAAAAATATTTTGAGGATTATATGAGCAGAAAAACGGCAAGAGAGCAAGTCTTCAAATTGATTTACGAGCGTTGCGTCGAAGGCGAACCGAACGACTTCAGCCTCGATTTGACGCTTGAAAAGTGCGACGACAACGACGCGCTTTTTATTCGTAAACTCTATGCGGGCGTTAACGAAAAGTTCGAATTCCTGAAAAGAGCAATAGAGCGTTATTCCAAAGGATTTACATTCGATAGAATATTCAAGATCGACTGCGGACTTTTAATGCTTGCGGCATACGAAATTCTTTACATAGACGATATTCCGGTTGCAGCTTCCGTAAACGAAGCTCTCGAGCTTGCAAAAAAGTACTCTACGGATAAAAGCGTATCGTTTTTAAACGGTGTGCTTGCATCGATAGCCGCAAACAAAGAACAACTTTCGAAGGAGGAGCTCGAAGATGACGGATCGACGGAAGATAATTGACGGTAAAGCGCTTTCCGAAAAAATACGCGGTGCACTCAAAGTCAAAGCCTCCGCTTACGAAAGCGCCAATAAACGAAAAGCCGGGCTTGCCGTCATACTTGTGGGTGAAGATCCGGCAAGCCAAATTTATGTTCGCAACAAGATAAAAGCCTGCGAAGAGGTAGGTATACGCTCGTTTGCTCACTACTTACCCAAGGAAGCAAAGAAAGAGGATATTATCGGTCTTGTCGAAACCCTGAACGCAGACAAGTCTGTGGACGGATTGCTCGTACAGCTCCCGCTTCCCGATAAAAACGACGAAAACGAAATTCTTAAGCACGTTTCTCCGCTTAAGGACGTAGACGGTTTTCATGCCGTCAATGCCGGAAATCTGCTGCTGGGGAATGCCTGTCTCGCAGCTTGTACGCCGTCCGGCGTCATAGAGCTGATAAAGAGCACAGGGGCGGAAATATCGGGCAAACACGCCGTAGTTATCGGCAGAAGCAATATTGTAGGCAAACCGGTCGCCATGCTCTTATTGCAAGAAAATGCCACTGTAACGATATGCCACTCGAAAACCGAGAATCTAAAGGAGATTACAAAGACCGCCGACATACTTGTCGCTGCCGTAGGCAAAAAGGAATTTGTCACAGCGGATATGGTAAAGGACGGAGCAATCGTAATCGACGTAGGCATGAACCGCGACGACGGAAAACTTTACGGCGACGTCAAATTCGACGAGGTATCCGAAAAAGCTTCTTTCATAACGCCCGTTCCGGGCGGAGTCGGTCCCATGACGATCACCATGCTTTTGAGCAATACCATAAAGGCGGCAGAGCGTGGAAGCAACTAAAAAGCTTTCCGTATCCCAACTAAGCGGATATATAAAGTCCGTATTCGACGATGAGCTTATACTGCACAATATTTGCGTTTACGGCGAGTTGAGCCAGCTTTCCATACGGGAAAATGTTTCGTACTTTACGATAACGGAAGGCGGTTGCTACATCAATTGCGTAATGTTTTCGAAGGTGGAAAACATAGAGGTCGGCACGCTTGTACAAATTTACGGCTCTGTTTCGTTTTATACAAAAAGCGGCAAAACAAACTTTACGGCAAAAAATATCGTTTCCATAGGAAAAGGCTCGCTCGGCGATGAGCTGAAAAAACTCACCGAACGCCTGAAAAACGAAGGACTGTTCGTATCGCGTCCGAAGCCTCCGATTTATATCGGAAAAGTCGCGGTAATAACAAGCGAAGCCGGTGCGGTGATTCACGACATAATGCGCGTATTGCGCGATAAATGCGTGAACGTGGACTTACGACTTTTCCCGGCAGCCGTTCAGGGCGCCAATGCCGAGCACACTCTAATAGAAGCGCTCGACAGCGTGAACGAGGGAAATTACGACGTTGTGCTCATAGCAAGAGGCGGTGGCTCCGCCTACGACTTAGACGTGTTCAACAGCGAAAAACTTGCACGCGCCGTAGCAGAAAGCTCGGTGCCCGTTATTTCCGCGATAGGACATGAAACCGATTATACTCTATGCGATTATTGCGCGGGCGTCAGAGCAGGTACGCCGAGCATTGCGGCGGCGACCATAGCGGATATTAACCTCGACTTTCTCGCAAGATTTCACACCGCTTTGCAAAAAATAGACATGGGGCTCATCCGCATTTACGAACGCTTGACTGCAAACGCCTATCGCAACGCTTCTTCGGTTATACACGCGATGGACAAAAAGGTCGCCGCAAACTTATGGAGAATAAACGCCGCAAGCGACAAATTGACGACTTCTCTACAGAGAATTCCGGAGCACTTGCAAAAAAAACTGCTTCTCGTTTCCAAGTCGATTTCCGACAAAATAGACGATCTCGAGAAGTACAGCGACATATCGGTCGGAAACACGATCGCAAGACTCGAAAGCGCAAGTCCTTTAAAGGCTCTTGCCCGAGGCTATGCGAAAGTGTTAGGTGCGAAAAAGGACGTCACAAGCGTGACCGAACTGAAAAAAGACGATACGGTGGTAATTTGTTTTTCGGACGGTAAAGCCGAAGCGATAATAAAGAATATAAAGGAACACAGCCATGAACCTCGAAGAAAACCTTAAAAAGCTCGAAAAAATAGCCGAAGAACTCGAACAGGGCGGCATAAGTCTCGACCACGGAATAAAACTATATGAGCAGGGCATCGAGCTTACAAAGACTTGTCTTGACGAGCTCGACCAAAGCAAAAGTAAGATTTCCGCCATACGCGAGCAAATGAGCAAGCTCATCGGCTCGGACAACACGGAGGAAAAGTGATGTCTTTCGAAAAAGAATACTCGCAAAAAAAAGCTCATTTCGAACAGACGCTCTCGGACTTTGTCGCAAGCCTTAAAGACATACCGCAACCGCTTTTGTCTTCCATTGTTTACTCTCTGCAAAGCGGCGGCAAAAGACTTCGCCCCATACTGCTGTCAAGTTGCGCAGAGGCACTCGGAGCAAAAAACGGAGACGGACTCGACAAACTTGCACTTGCCGTAGAGTGTGTTCATACATACTCCTTGATACACGATGATTTGCCTTGCATGGATAATGCCGATATGAGAAGAGGCAAACCTTCGAATCACAAAATATACGGAGAATGTACGGCTGTTCTTGCCGGTGATTCGCTTTTGAATCTGACCTACGAATTGTTGTTCGAAGCAATAGTTACGTGCTCGTTCGACGAAAGAGAGCGCTATATACGCGCGGGTAAGCTCATTGCCGATTGCTGCGGCGCTACGGGACTTATCGGCGGACAAACGGTCGATACCGTCGTAGACGACACAAAGCATATCGCAACGAGACTCAACTATGTCTATCAACACAAGACCGCGGACCTAATAGCCGCGTCCATGACGGCAGGCGCAATTGCGGCAGGTGCAAGCGAAACCGACATCGAACTCATCAAAAGCGTCGGCGATAACATGGGCTACGCATTTCAAATCGTGGACGATTTAATTGACCTCGACAGCGGCGAAGATGCGGGCAAACAGACGTTTGTAAATGTTTACGGCGAAAAAGAAGGGCGAAAAGCCGTTGCGGACAAGACGACATTTGCTCTCGATACTTTGGCGAAGCTGAACGGAGATTTTTCGTTTCTTCGCTCGATGATTAAAAATCTCTCTTTGAGAAAGGAATGATCCTTAAACGACATGGCATACTGGGAAAAGATCAATTCAATAAAAGATCTCAAAGCTCTTTCGTTAAAAGAGCTTAATTCCTATGCCGAAGAAGTGCGTGCGCACATAATAGAAACCGTAGAAAAAAACGGGGGACACCTCGCCTCCAATCTCGGAACGGTAGAGCTGACGCTTGCGCTCGATTACGTTTTCGACGTTCCCAACGACAAGATAGTATGGGACGTAGGACATCAATCGTACACTCACAAAATAGTAACGGGGAGAAGAGACAGCTTCGACTCGCTTAGACAAAACGGAGGCATTTCGGGCTTTCCCAGACCGTCCGAAAACGAAGCAGATTGCTTTATAGGCGGGCACAGCTCAACCTCATTATCCGCCGCGCTCGGACTTGCGCGAGCAAGAAATCTGAGCGGACAGAATTATAACGTAATAAGCGTAATAGGCGACGGAGCAATGACGGGCGGAATGGCGTTCGAAGCCATAAACGACATAGGCGTAAGCAAGGAAAAGCTTATAATAATCCTCAATGACAACAAAATGTCGATTTCGAAAAACGTCGGCGCTTTTTCAAACTATCTCGCAAGACTGCGTCTTAGCCGCCCGTACGCCAAGTTCAAATACAATCTGAAGCGCGGCGTTTCCGCTTTGCCGTTTTTCGGAGATAAGCTCGTTAAGGTTTTCGAGCGCACACGAGACAATTTGAAATCTTTGCTCTTATCCGATAAGCTTTTCGAAAATCTCGGAATAAAGTATTACGGTCCGTTCGACGGACACAATATCCAAAACACCGTCGAGCTGCTTCGACAAGCAAAAAACGAAAACCGTCCCGTACTGATACATCTGGTGACAACGAAAGGAAGAGGCTATAAAGAAGCGCAAACGCATCCCGAAAAATTCCACGGTATCACGCCCAAACAAAACGAGAATCCGACGGAGATTTTCTCGTTTTCCGAAGTTTTCAGCGACAAAATTTGCGAACTTGCCGAACGAGACAAGCGAGTCGTCGCGGTTACTGCGGCTATGGAAAGCGGCACGGGTCTTGAAAAGTATTTCAAGAAATTCCCGAACCGAGCTTTCGACGTTGCGATTGCCGAACAGCACGCCGTTACTATGTCGGCGGGCATGGCAAAAGGCGGGCTAAAACCCTATTTTGCGGTCTATTCGTCTTTTCTGCAACGCGGTTTCGATCAGATAATACATGACGTATGTATAGAAAAATTGCCCGTCACGTTCATAATAGACCGGGCGGGAGTCGTGGGCGCAGACGGCGTTACGCACCAGGGAATATTCGATTTGAGCTATCTCAATCTGATGCCGAATATGACGGTGTTTGCCCCAAAAGACGGCGACGAACTCCAAGCCGCGCTCGAGTTTTCTCTCGGATTCGACGCTCCGCTCGCAATACGCTATCCTAAGTCATACGTGCGCTGTCACAAGACGCATACTCCCATTCAATCAGGCAGGTGGGAAGTATTGCGATCCGCAAATTCCGATAAGTACATTTTGGCGGTAGGCAACAGAATGATCGACATTGCTATGAGCATCGACAACGTCAACGTCATAAACGCAAGATTCGTGAAACCTCTAGACTACGAAATGCTTGACAAGATCAATACGTCCGAATCGAGAATTCTGACGCTCGAGGACAACGTCTTGAGCGGCGGCTTCGGCGAAGCCGTGCGTTGCCATATAACGGTGAAAAGCGATCATGCGTTTATCTCATGCCTCGGACACGACGGATTTATCGAGGACATGAACATAGAGTCGTCGATCCGTGGCAGCGGTATAAATGCGGAAAACATAAAAAAATTGTTGAAAATATAAAGTTTATAGCGAATTTATGTTGAATAATTATTTTAAATATTGTATAATAATATCATGAAAAAGAATATAGGCATTTACACCAATCGCATCAAAGACACCGATCTTGCCGTAACTAAGAGGCTTGTTTCTCTTTTGATGCATGAAGGATATAATGTCTATTTACACAAAGACATATCTCCGATTTCGCTTGAGTGCCCGTCATTCGACGAAAACGACGAAAAGCTTTTCGACGTATTGCTGACAGTCGGAGGCGACGGAACTATTTTGAGAATAGCTACTTATTGTGCTCGTCTCGATATCGCGATTCTCGGAATAAATCTCGGCACCGTCGGTTTTTTGACCGAAATAGAGCTCGATTCATTAAACATAATTCCGCGCATTTTATCCGAGAAAGAGTATTCGACCGAAAAGCGCAGTCTGCTTTGCGTAAACTGCAAAGAGATTTCCGGATATGCCCTGAACGAAATAGTCCTCAGTCGTGATTTTTCCGACAGAATGATTGCCTTGAGCGTATCTGTCGACGGCAAGCTTGCGGACAAATATTACTGCGACGGATTTATCGTAAGCACCCCAACGGGCTCCACCGCATATTCATTGTCGGCAGGCGGGTGCGTACTTTCGCCCGATGTAAAAGCAATGGCTATTTTGCCGATAAATTCACATTCGCTTCACAGCCGTCCCATAATAGTGAGCGACGAAGCGACAGTAAAAATCACGGTTCTGTCGTCAGGAAAAAACTGCGCTGTAATCGCCGACGGGCAATCTATAGGCACAGTCGATTCCGGTGAAGAGCTTACCGTGACGACGGCGAAAAAACAGCTGACTTTTATACGCCTGAATCACAGCAACTTTTACGAAAAGCTCCTTTCGAAATTAAACATATGGAGCGTTACGCCAAAATAGGAGATCGATCATGGGAAGAAGCATACGACAAATGAAAATGATCGAACTCGTGCAAACGCGCGAGATTGAGACGCAGGAAGAACTTGCGACTCTTTTGAGGCGTGCGGGTTATAAAGTTACTCAAGCAACCATTTCACGCGATATAAAAGAGCTTGGAATAATCAAAGTATCGACAGACGGAAATAAGCAAAAGTATACATACAGCAGCGACGAAGCCACATCGGTTTCCACGAAGATATCAAATCTGTTCAAACACTCCGTTTTGAGCATAGAAGCGGCTAACAATTTAATTGTCATAAAAACCATTCCGGGAAGCGCAAATATGGCGGGAATGATGGTAGACAGATTGAGCAATCCGTCTATTCTCGGTTGTGTCGCGGGAGACGACACCGTGCTGGTAATCGTAAAAAGCGCGGACGACGCGGACGAAATTACCGATATTTTACGCCAACTTATAGATTGAGGAATTCTCATGCTTAGAAGATTGCATATAAAAAACGTCGCGTTGATTTCCGAGCTCGAGCTCGAATTCGGACCGCGTCTCAATATTTTAAGCGGTGAAACGGGCGCCGGCAAATCGATTATAGTCGACAGCCTTATGCTTTTACTTGGCGCAAAATACGATAAAACTCTTTTGAGATACGGTGCGGAACTCGGTTATGTGGAAGGCGTATTCGAAGTGACGGACAGTCAAAAAAACAAAATGATCGAAATGGGACTGGACGAGGACGATACGCTTATAGTAAGCAGAAAATTCTATGACAGCGGCAAAAACGACATCAGAGTGAACGGGAAGACTTTCACCACGTCCATGCTGAAAACCCTTATGTCTGCGTTTGTCGACATATACGGACAAAACGAGTATCAATCTCTCAGTAGACCCTCCGAGCATTTACGTATACTCGACTACTTCGTGGCAAGCAAAAATGCGGAGATCTTTGACAACATCAGAGAAGAATACTCAAAATATTTACATATTAAAACGCAAATGAACGAACTCGGCAATCTTTCCGAGCGCGAAAAAAACATCGATATTCTGCGTTATCAAATCGAAGAAATCGAAAATGCACACGTGAAAGCGAACGAAGAAGAAGAAATCGGCGCAAAACGCAAGTTGTTTTCTTTCGGAGAAAAAATTGCTCAGTCCCTCGGAGAAGCCGCAAATGCATTGAGCGAGGACAACGCAAGCTCGTCGGCTTCATCGAAAATTTCCGAAGCCGTGAGAGCTCTTTCCGACATATCGGATATCAAGCCGATATTTTCAGAACTTTACGAACGCCTGAGCAGCGTCGCAATAGAAGTGGACGACATATCGGAAACAATCGTAAGCGAGCTTGACGAACTGAATTTCGACGAGCGCGAAATCGATAAAATCGAACGTCGTTATGACACCATTCTTTCGCTTAAAAGAAAGTACGGTTCCTACGACAAAATGAGCAAGTACCTGATCGAAGCTCGGGAAAGATTGGACAAGCTGGAGAATTGCGCGGAAATATACGACAAACTTTCCAAACAGCGCGAAATCTCGGTTCGCCGTTTGTACGATCTGTCCGCAGAATTGTCGGAAATACGCCGCAAATGCGCAACCGAATTATCGGAATCTATCATGAACGAACTTTCGGAACTCGGCATGGAAAATTCCCGTTTCGAAATTGTTTTCAACGAGTTGCCGAGTCCCGATACTTGCGAAAATATGCTTTCGCCGTCGGGGTTCGATAAACCCGAATTCTATTTAAGCCCGAACATAGGACAACCTCTTAAGCCACTTATAAAGATAATAAGCGGTGGCGAAATGTCGCGTTTTATGCTCGCACTCAAAGTCATAACGAGCCGTACCGACGATATCGGCACGCTTATATTCGACGAAATAGATACGGGAATAAGCGGAAAAATAGGGCAGATCGTGGCGCAAAAGCTTGCGGGCATTGCATACGGACATCAAGTCCTGTGTGTGACGCATCTCGCACAGATTGCCGCCATGGCAGACACCCATTTTTATATAAATAAGGAAATACATAACGGAGAAACGTATACGGACGTTAAATTGCTTAACGAAAGCGAGATGATAGAAGAGATATCGCGCCTTTCGGGAAGTAAGGGGATCAGCAAGCAGGCTATTGAAAATGCTTCGGAAATGAAAAACTGGAGCAATAGTTTTAAGGGAAACTATCGACAAAAACCTTAAGGAGCCCATGATGAGAAAACATCATCTGTTTATTGCGTTGGCAGTATTTTTGATGCTGTCTGTTTTTTGCTGTGCATTAGTCGCTTGCGGCGATAACAGCGTAGGCAACACGATTCCGCCGATCACGACACCGTCGGATTCTCCGTCCGCAACGCCGCCAGACAGCAGTGACCCGCCCGAAATTCCGACGCCGCAACCGCCGTCGGAACCCGAAAATCCGCCGAAAGAAGAACCCGAAAATCCGCCTACGGAAGAGCCCGAAGCGCCTCCGACAACGGATCCCGAAACACCCAATCCGCCGAGCGAGCAGCCCGAACAGCCTCCTGTCACGGAGCCTGAAATTCCGCCCGTCGTCGATCCGACGCCGCCGACGGAAGAAGATCCGCCTCCTACACAAACTCCATTGACAGACAGTATCGGGAAAACTCTGTGGACTGACGGCGATGTGCGCTATCGTTTCAACGACGACGGCAGTGTTGATACGCTCTCTGCAAGTGAAAACGGCGCAATATCTTTTGCCGTAGCCGAATTTACGTGGAAATACGATAATGATTTTCTCTATTTCGCAGACGACGAGAATTCGGAATTGGTCGAAATACTTATCGAACCGCAGGAAAGAATCAAATCTACAATAATTTCGAAAGAAATCGTGCGCAGCGATGGAATACTCATAGACGGATACCGAATAAGCGAACGAAATATTTATGCCCGCGTGACCGTTTTATACGAAAACAATACGATAGTGCTCGGAGACGGTTTTTCTGCCTTTTCCGACGAGCTTGCGACATCGGCGGTGAGCACGGACACGCAAACGGTGTTTATATACCCGTCGGACATACACAAAGTCGTCATAGCTTTCGGCGAGGGCGCTTTCGAGAGCATTACTTTGCATAATTATATCGGCGACAATTACATAATATCTTCCGAATTATCTCTTCCCATGCCGAATGACGAAAATTTTATAGGTTGGCAATACGGTGACATAATTTACAGTTCGATTTGCGACATCATGTTTGATTTGTCGGATAATGAAAACATCGAACTGATTGCCGCATACAAACAGCCGGAAGAACCGGAAACGCCCGAGGTCCTCGACCCGATAATAGGCACATACGCTTACACATCAAAAACGGGAGAGTACACAATAGTAATAGATAAAGATAATAATTTTACTATATATAACAACAATTCGGAAGCGGAAGTGCTATCCGTCAAATGGTCGAAATCCGCTGCCGAAGAAAACATCTACATCCTCGAAGGCGACAACGGAACACTCGAATTGACGGAAAGCGGCATAGAAGTGAACGATAAAGAAATCAAAAAACTGCTTACGGGCAAAACTATAGGAAGCTGTGTGCTTACAAAAAAAGCTGACACCGAGTGACGGAATAGTCGAAAGGGCATAGTAAAAGCGCCGCAATCAATGCGACGCTTTTCGTTACCGTCATTTTATGAGAACTTATGCATTCTTCTGAGAACGCAAGCATTTCGTGCAAACATACTGCTTGGACGCCACACCGTCGATTTCGACTTTTACCTTGTGCACGTTGACTCCGAAAGTACGTCTTGTCCGTCTATTGGAATGGCTGACATTGTTGCCACCGCAAGCTCTGTCGCTGCCGCCTTTACCGCATATAACGCAAACTCTGCTCATTCTTAACACCTCCAAAGGATTGCTTAACCTATGACACTATACCACAAATCAATGAGAAAATCAAGCAAAATCACGCGTTTAAGAGCTTTTTTTAAGTTTTTTTTGAAAACCCTTTGCAAATCTCTTGCATAATCCCGTCTAATAGGTTAAAATAAGTATATACCAAACATATATTATAAGGAGTATCAATGAGTGTTAATACCGCCAATGCGTACGGCAGAATAACAATAACCGAAGAGGCTATTGCGCAGGTAGCGGGTTACACGGCTCTCGAATGTTATGGTATTGTCAACTTGATTTCAAAGAGATTTTCAGATAACATAGCCGATTTATTAAAAAAGCAACGTATATCCAAAGGCGTCCGAGTAATGACAAACGGCGATAGGATATTCATAGACCTATATGTTATAATAAAGTACGGAGTGTCAATCGACGCTGTTGCGACCTCTTTGAAGAAAGCTGTCAAATATGATGTTGAGAATTTTACCGGCATGGTGGTCGACACTGTCAATGTAAATGTTATGGGTGTAAAAGTATAATAGACCATCATCCCAAGCAAAAGCATAACCGGAGGATATTATGCAAAAGTCTATTAACGGAGCTACTTTCCGTAAGATGATTTTAAACGGCGCAAAGCTGTTGGATATAAATAAACAACACGTCGATTCTTTGAATGTTTTTCCCGTACCGGACGGAGACACGGGTACCAATATGTCGCTCACAATGCTGTCGGCGGCAAAAGAAGTAAGCAATTGTCCAAGCAATAATATAGATGCTCTTTGTAATGCTCTATCAAAAGGCGCACTGAGAGGCGCTCGCGGTAACAGCGGCGTAATCTTAAGTCAGATATTGAAGGGAATGTCCACGGTGCTTTCCCAATCGTCGGAAATAACGGCTAAGAATCTCGCAAAAGCAATGTCGGCAGGCACCGAGATTGCATACAAAGCGGTGACAAAACCGAAAGAAGGAACTATTTTGACAGTTGTTCGCATTATGAGCGAGCACGCTATGAAAATAACCAAGAAAAGCATGGAAGTCGTCGACTTTCTGCAAAGCGTAATAGAAGCGGGCGAGGAAGCGCTTAAACTCACGCCCGAGCTTTTGCCCGTTCTGAAAAAGGCAGGCGTCGTAGACGCGGGCGGCAGGGGCTTGCTTATAATATTCCAAGGTTTCCAGCATCTTCTTGCCGGAAAAGAAGACGCGAACATCGCTTTCGACGATTCCATTCAAGTAAACAACCAGTACGACGAACAAGCGCATTTCGATTATAACGATCTTGCCGAAATCGAATTTGCATATTGCAACGAGCTGTTTATAATCAATCTCCATAAAAAGACTACGGAAGCGGATATAGACAGACTTCGCGAAAACCTTATGACGATAGGCGACTGCGTTTTGGTAATCGGCGATCTTAATATGGTAAAAGTCCACGTGCACTCGAACGAGCCCGGCACGGTTCTCGCATACTGTCTCGAACTCGGCGAAATCGATAGAATTAAGATTGAAAATATGCTCGAGCAAAACCGTGCGCTTATAGGACAGAAAAAAGAAGAGCTTAAATCATACGGCTTGGTTTCCGTATGTGCCGGCGAGGGCTTGACAAGCATATTCAAGGACCTGCTTGTCGACAAAATCATAGAAGGCGGGCAAACAATGAATCCGAGCGCGGAGGACATAGCAAAGGCTTGTGATTCCATCGCCGCAAAAGATGTTTTCGTATTGCCGAACAATAAGAATATCATTCTTGCGGCAGAACAAGCCAAAGCACTCAGCAAGCGCAATATACACATAATTCCTACAAAGAATATCCCGCAGGGGCTTTCCGCCGTCCTTGCATTCAATCCCGAAGATACTGTAGAAAATAACGAGTCGAACATGAACGAAGCTATCTCGACTATCAAGGCAGGTCTCGTAACTTATGCCGTAAGAAGCACGCAGATAGACAACTTTAAGCTTAAGGAAGGCGACATAATCGGTATAGACTCGAAGTCCATCGTCGCAAAAGGCGAAAAGGTTGAAAAGGTTACGAAAGACCTCGTAGACAAAATGATGGACAACGACGTGAGCAATATCACTCTCTATTTCGGCGATTCCGTTACCGAAGAGGAGGCGAATGCGATTGCGCAGGATCTGACGGATAAGTACAAAAAGTGTGACGTAGACATTCACTTCGGAGGTCAGCCGCTTTACTACTATATAGTGTCTCTCGAATAGCGAAATATGATAGAGGGCAGAAAGCTGCCCTCTGTTTTTTTATAAGGAACTACAATGGAACTCGACGAAATCAAGGGGCTGGGATCAAAAAGAATAAACAGCTTAAAAGAAAACGGCATAGCAAGCGTAGATGACTTGCTCACCGTTTTTCCTTATGATTACGTCGATCTGAAGACAATATCATTGCCGAGTCGTAGCGTAGGGCAGGAACACGTCGTCCTCTTCGGAACGGTTGCCGAGATTCCCAAAGTAAAATATATCCGTAAAGGACTTTTTCTTGCTACAGCTATATTCAAAGCCGAGGGCGGAGAAGAGTTCGAATGCGGTTGGTTCAACCGTAAGTATCTTAAAAATACGCTTCCCGTAGGAAAGCGTTGCTATGTATACGGCAAAGTCGAGCGATACGGTAAAAAACTAAGTGTAAGCAATCCAACTCTGATCGCACATACGGATAATATGCCCTCTATATATCCGCTTTACCGCCCGATAAAAGGTGTCCCGTCAAGCGTGTTCATGAATGCCATAGACACAGTACTCGACAATGTGCGCATAAGCAGTTATCTTGACGAGAGTATAAAGGTCAAGTTCGGTCTTATGGAGCTGAATAAGGCGTTCAGGTGTATTCATAGACCGCCAAACAACGAGCTGCTGAATAAGGCACACAACAGCATAGCCATAGAAAATTTAAGTTGCAATATAGCATTATACTCCATACTGAAGCAAAGCGGCAGCAAACGCCATGCTTATAAGGACAATTCCGCCCGTCTGAAAGAGTTTATAGAAAAATTGCCATTCACACTTTCGGACGATCAATCAAAAGCGATTAACGAAATTCTTTCCGATTTGAATTCTCCGAAAAAAATGAACAGACTTTTGCAAGGCGATGTGGGATGCGGAAAGACGATTGTGGCTTTATCCGCAATGCTATATGCCGCAATGAGCGGTCTTCAAAGCGTGTTGATGAGTCCGACGGAAATTCTCGCAAAGCAGCATTTCGACAATGCGCGTAAGCTGTTTGAGCCATACGGGATTTTGCCCGTGTTTTTGAGCTCGTCGGCAACGCCGTCCAAACGCCGCGAAATTCTCGAACAGATAAGTAGCGGAGATTCACTCGTCATTATCGGAACTCATGCGCTTATTCAAGACGACGTACTTTTTAAAAATCTGTCGTTGATAATAACAGACGAACAACAACGCTTCGGCGTAAAACAACGCGGAATGTTGGAAAATAAAGCGCACAGCGCCGATTATCTCGTAATGACAGCAACGCCGATACCCCGAACACTTGCTCTGACTCTATACGGTGATCTCGACGAAAGTGCAATCCGTACACTTCCGAAACAAAAAGCCGATACGTTTACACGTTTTGTCCCGCAAAACAAAACAAACGATATGCTGAAATACGTCCTTGACAAAGCGCGAGTGGGAGAGCAGACATACATTGTTTGCCCGCGCATAGACGACGAAGAACTTATATCGGTCAAAAGCTTGTACAAAAAATTGCAAAATTCCGCATTAAAACCCTACACAGGGATTCTGCACGGTCAAATGTCGGACGAAGAAAAAGCCAAAGCAATGCACGAATTTTCCATAGGAAATACACGGGCGCTTGTCACCACGTCTATTATCGAAGTCGGAATAGACGTACCGAATGCCACAAGCATAATTATTTTCAACGCAGAAAGATACGGTCTGAGCCAACTCCATCAAATGCGCGGAAGAGTAGGACGCGGCTCATTGGACAGCTATTGTTTTCTTTTATCCGACTTAATGGACTCGGAAAAGATAAGAGAGCGAATTGAATACTTTATTTCCTGTCGAGACGGCTTTGCTCTTGCGGAATATGATTTCAAAATGCGCGGCGCCGGTGATTTCCTCGGAACAAGACAACATGGTGATTCATTTTTCACGACAGTGGACAAGTCCGTTATCGATACGGCGAAAACTATTTCCGCAGAACTGTGCGCAAGCGAAACATTTAAAACCAACATACTTTCCAAAACACAAGAAGGACAATTGCTGTTCATAGAAAAATTGACGCTGAACTGATTGTTTTTGCTTGACAACCACACAAATATTTTATATAATCATATAAAATGCTTTATCGCTTTAAAGCAATAAAGCCGACAAAAAAAAACGGAGTCGTATTTAAATGCTAAAAAAACTCAAACTGCCGTACGGGTTTCAAGATATTCACCAAGACGAATGTTACAACAAAAGTCTGATTGAAACGAGACTGTCGAATCTGTACAAAAACTACGGGTATTGCCGCGTCGAAACGCCGACTGTCGAATACTATGACACATTCCACGACGTGTACCGGCCCGATAAGCTTAAAAAAATGTTCAAGCTTACAGACAGCGACGGCAGTTTGCTTGCTCTCCGTCCGGACATCACATTGCAAATCTGTCGGCTTTCGTCCGGACTCGAGCCGGAATATGCGCAGAGGCTGTTTTACTGCGAAAACAGCTTCGAATATTCGGACAGCTATGACACGGCTCGGACACGAGAGTTCGCTCAAATAGGAGTAGAACTTCTCGGCAACAGCGGACTCAACGGGGAAATCGAAATAGTATCGCTTGCAATAGAGAGTTTTCTGAGTGCTGGACTCGAACAATTTACCATAGAACTCGGAAATAACCGATTCTTTAAAAGCCTCATGTCCGAAAGCGGAATGAGTAAAGCGGAAACTTCCGCCCTTACCGAGCTTATAAACAAAAAAGACGAGCTGGGAACGGAAATGTTTCTCCAGCGCAAAGAAGCTCCGAAAGAGTTGTATTCCACATTATTGCAACTTCCTTCGCTGTTTGGCGGAGAACACGTGTTTGCACGGGCGGAAAGCATGACGACAAATAGAAATGCGATCGATGCCGTTAGACATTTAAAGACGCTGTTCGAAGCGCTCAAACAAAAGGGCTATGAAAAGTATATCTCTATCGATCTCGGTATGCTCAACGGACTCGATTACTACAGCGGACTCGTGTTAAAGGGATATACGGAGAGTCTCGGTTTGTGTCTTCTCGACGGCGGGAGATATGACGGCATTTGTCCTTCATTCGGCTACGACAGCGGTGCGGTAGGTTTTGCCATAGGAACAAAGCGCTTGCTGTCGGCGCTTGACAAGCGCGGAAAGCTAAAAAAAATGCCGCCGTGCGACATTGCTTACATATCCGATGACAGCGACAGATTACTTGAAAAAAGTTTTTGCGACAAACTGCGAGCCGACGGAAAAAGCGTCGTGAAGCAGTTTATGACCGAAGAGCGAGCTTTGACGGATTACTGCAATAAATACGGGATAAAAAATTCCTTTGCAATCAAAGGCGGCAAAATCGTAATCTTACTCGGAGATGAACTATGAACACCGATATCACGATAGCACTCCCGAAAGGACGGCTTGCGGATAAAACAATAAACGCTTTGGAAAAATGCGGCATCGATTGCGGTCCGCTGAAAGAGGATACGAGAAAGTTGGTCTTGACAGACAGAAGCAAGCAATTTAAATTCGTTTTTGTCAAGCCGTCGGACGTTCCCACATATATAGAACGCGGAGCGGCAGATATAGGAATAGCCGGCAAAGATACGTTGCTCGAAATGGGCGCCGACGTATACGAGGTTGCAGACTTGGGATTCGGAAAATGCAAGATGTGCGTTGCGGGTTTTGAAAAGCGCCCCGAAAAAGTGACAGGCGGTAATCTTCGCGTTGCCACAAAATACGAAAATATCGCAAAACAGTATTATGAATCCAAGGGCATAAATGTAGATATAATTAAGCTGAACGGTTCGGTTGAGCTCGGTCCGATTGTCGGACTGTCGGACGTGATCGTAGATATCGTAGAAAGCGGAAAAACCTTGAAAGCCAACGGTCTTGCCGTACTCGAAGAAATCTGTGATCTTACGGCTCGTCTTATCGTAAATAAAATAAGCTTAAAGCTTAAAGCGCAAACTATTTGTCCGCTGATCAAAAAAATTACGGAGGTAATAGGCAAGTGATAAAGACAATCGACGACAAACGCGACTTCGACAAAGTGTTCAGACGCTCACGTACCGATTACGAGAATATGCGCGCAAGCGTCAAAAAAATCATAGAAGACGTAAAAACGACGGGAGACCGAGCTCTTGTCGAATACACCGAAAAATTCGATAAATTTGCTCTCACTCCGCAGACGATGCTTGTAAGCGAAGAAGAATTCGACAACGCCTACAAATCCGTAGACGGAAAAACTCTCGAATCATTACGAGCGGCGAAAGACAATTTAGTCGCATACAACAGACGGCAAATTCGCGACAATAATATAATTACCGACAGAGGAAAGACTACAGGCTGCATAGTTAAGCCCGTGACGCGTGCGGGAATTTATGTGCCGGGAGGGAAAGCCGCATATCCGAGCACGGTCTTGATGTGCGCGGTTCCCGCCAAAGTAGCCGGAGTGAAGGAAATTATCATGACTACGCCGGGAGCAAACACAAATCCCCTTACACTTGTTGCCGCCCGCGAGTGCGGGGTCGATAAGGTCTTTAAGATAGGTGGCGCTCAGGCAATAGCGGCGATGGCGTACGGCACGGAAAACATTCCCAAGGTTGACGTCATAAGCGGTCCAGGCAATATTTTTGTCGCGCTCGCAAAACGCGAAGTTTACGGAGAAGTAGGAATAGATATGGTAGCGGGACCGAGCGAAATTCTTATTGTCGCCGACGACAGCGCAAATGCAGACTATATTGCCGCGGATATGCTTTCTCAAGCCGAGCATGACGAAATGGCAATGAGCATTTTGATTACCACAAGCAGAAAACTTTCCGATGAAGTCAAAACCCGTCTGTATTCGAGACTCGACAAGCTGTCCCGTAAAAGCATAGCGGAAAAGTCAATCGAAAACTACGGAGCCATCGTAATAGTAAATACGATAGACGAAGGCATTGCGCTTGCCAACAGAGTGGCGCCCGAGCACCTCGAGCTGTGTATAGAAGACGTGGAAAAACACTTATCGAATATTGACAATGCGGGGGCGATTTTTATAGGCAACTATTCTCCGGAACCGCTCGGAGATTATTATGCGGGACCGAATCATGTCCTTCCTACGGGCGGCACGGCTCACTATGCTTCGTCACTCGGAGTAGACAACTATATCAAAAAAATAAGCATTATACGCTATGACGGCGATGCGCTGCGCGAGGTGGGAGAGACGGTGGAAGCACTCGCGTACGCCGAAGGTCTTACGGCTCATGCTGAAGCAATAAGCGCAAGAATCGCAAAGAAGGAGCACTAAAATGAGACAAAGCGAACTTAAAAGAAAGACAGCCGAAACAGACATTTATATGTCGCTCGATCTTGACGGCAGCGGAAAAAGCGATGTTCAAAGCGGCGTCGGTTTTTTCGATCATATGCTGGAACTGCTCACACATCACGCAAAATTCGATATTACGCTGAAATGCAAGGGCGATACAAATGTAGACGGACATCACTCCGTAGAAGACATCGGAATCGTATTCGGAAAACTTTTATACGAGCTTCTCGGGGATAAAAAGGGCATAGCTCGCTTTGCGCACGCGTACATTCCAATGGACGAAAGTTTGTGCCGTTGTGCCGTAGACATCAGCGGAAGACCGTATCTGTCTTTCAACGCATCATTTGCGGAAAAGATCGGAGACTTCGACAGCGAACTCATAGAAGAGTTCTTCCGCGCGGTCACAAGCTACGGATTCATAACCGTGCACATAGATCTCATTCGCGGAGAGAATTCTCATCACAAAGCCGAAGCCGTATTTAAATCGTTCGCGGTATCGCTTGCGGCTGCCGTAAAAATCGTTGGAACTTCCGTTCCGAGCAGCAAAGGAGTACTGGAATAGCAAATGATAATATTTCCCGCAATAGATATACTCGACGGCAATGCCGTGCGACTTAAATACGGAGACTACTCAAAAGTAACGATATACGGCACACCGGCGGAAATGATACGCAAATGGGAGGAGTGCGGCGCCGAATATGTTCACATAGTGGACCTTAACGGTGCGCGAGCGGATCACAAAACAAACGCTAAAACAATAGAGAATCTTGCCAAATCCAGCAAATTATCGATACAAGTAGGCGGAGGAATACGAACTATGTCTGACATAATACGATATTTTGACTGCGGAGTCGACAGGGTTATACTCGGAAGCGCCTGCGTCAACAATACAGAACTTCTACAAGACGCGCTAATGCGTTTCGGAGGCGACAAAATTATTTGCGGAGCCGATACGAAAAACGGCAAAATAGCAACCGACGGATGGTTGAAAACCTCGGATATTTCGCTTGTCGATTTGTGCAAACAGATGAAGTCCATGGGCGCGACAACCGTCATATGTACAGACATAGCAAAAGACGGAGCGCTGAGCGGCACCAACACCGAGAACATTTCGGAAGTAATATCAAATACCGGAATGAACGTGATCGCAAGCGGCGGAGTCTCCACCCTTGAAGATATCGAGAAGGTCAAGAAGTTGGGCGCATACGGCGTCATTCTCGGAAGAGCGCTATACGAAAAAAGGTTTACGCTCGAAGAAGCCCTCGCGGCGGCAAAGGAGTAACAGCAAATGTTCGATATAGACACCATTAAATTCGGCCCGGACGGGCTGGTCCCCGCAATAGCCTGCGACGCCTTTTCAAATGAAGTGCTCATGCAAGCCTACATGAACAAAGAATCGCTCGCAAAAACCCTCGAAACGGGAGAAGCGCATTATTACAGCCGCAGCAGAAAAGAAATTTGGCACAAAGGCGCAACCAGCGGCAATATACAAAAAGTCGTCTCCATATCCTCCGACTGCGACAACGACAGCATTCTTATAAAAGTAGAGCAGAAAGGCGTCGCTTGTCACACGGGAAAATACAGTTGCTTTTTCAACAACATGACGCAAGTACATTATGCAGCAAGTCTCGACGCAATATTGCAAGATATTAAAATTATACGAGAGCGCAAAAATCAACCCGTCGAAGGTTCCTACACAAATTATTTATTATCCAAAGGAAAAGAGAAGATTTGCAAGAAAATAGGCGAGGAGGCATCCGAGTGCATCATTGCCGCAATAAAAAACGACAACGACGAGCTTGGCAATGAAATCGCGGATTTACTGTATCACGTTTTGGTTCTCATGGAATGTCAAGCGCTCGACATTAAGGAGATAATGAAAATACTTGAGGATCGAAGGAATAACGAAAGAGTCAAAAACTACCGATAGCGCTCTTAAATCTTAGTGTTATGCCAAACATAATACTAAGATTTAAGACTTTTTAACAAATCATGCTTTTTAACAAATCATGCCGAGAATAATAAATCACAGAACATTTTTATATACAGCAATAAGCGTGCTTATCGGCGCATTTGTAAGCGTGCTGTTTTGCATACACCATATTCTTGCCATTATATTGTTTGTGATTTTAATAGCAACCAATGCCGTACTTTTCGCTTTATACAGAAAGCGTTTCAACTATTCATTAGGTTTTGCAATCGGCGCCGTTGCACTTACCGCAATGTTGATTTTGACCATAGTCACAACACAAGACCGTTACGCCGATTTGGATTACGATTCGCTCCACAACATTCAAGGATCCGTATATTCCGTCCACACAGAAGCAGGCGAGTGCGATATTATCGCCGACGAACTTACCATAGACGGAAAACGATATAGCGGCAAAATGCACATATATGCCGAAACGAAAAGTAGCGACAAACTCGAATTTTTGCGCGAAGGCGATATTATAACAGTCGAAGCCCGGATTTACAGGTACGAACTTATTACCGCCGACTCAATAAACACATATTCAATAAGCCGCGACTTGCGTTACGTCATCTATACGGAATCAAGCGATATCGCATATGCCACAGGTTCGAGCAGTATACTCGAAAAGCTCAGAAGCGCACTTCAAGCACGGCTTGTCGGGTTTATGGGTAGCCACTACGGAAATTTGTCTTTCGGGATACTTACCGGTGGAAGAGGCGAAATAGACATAAGCACGACCACTTATTTCGGGATCTCGGGAATAGGGCACATACTTGCCGTATCGGGACTTCATGTCGGGTTCATAGTAGCGCTCATTTCGTTCCTTATGAAACGCGTAAGCGCCAGAATCAAAGTCCCGATTATCACACTTTTGCTGTTTTCATACACATTATTCGTAGGGTTCTCACCATCGGTTTTACGTGCCGTAATAATGAGCTCTGTTTGCCTCTTGACTTTAATCAACGGACAGCGATCCGATATTTTGAACAACTTATCGCTCGCCTTTACAGCCATCGTAACCGTTTCGCCGTTTATTTTATTTGACGCAAGCTTTTTAATGAGTTTTTCCGCGGTTTTCGGCATCGCCTGTTTTTCAAACGTATTGACACGCATTTTCACGAAATGCAAGTTTCCGCACATGATTTCATCCGCAATATCGGTGATTATTTCCGCCCAAATAGGAATAATGCCTTGCCTGCTTTACTTTTTCCACAGCTTGCCATTGTACTCTGTTATTGTAAATATAATTCTTATGCCTGTCATAACATTGTTTTTTACCATTCTCATTCTGACCTGCATAATATTTTTGCCGTTTTCCTTAACCTCTCCGTTGGTCGTTCCGCAAAGCTTGCTCATTCTTCTGGACGGCGTCGCTCAATTTACGGCAGCTTTGCCTTTCGCACAAATAACGCTTTATACAAGCAGGGCAATATTTGCACTCTATCCGATATACTTTGTAATCAGTCCATATGTAATGTTTCCGCGATTCAAACGACTCATTGCCCTGTGCGCGGTCGTAGGAAGCTCAATAGTTTGTTCCGTATCTGTTATACATTTCGATATAGACAGCGCCGTCATTCCGATAAGAGCATACAGCGAAGTAACTTCTTTAATACATAAAGACAACAAAGTCATTCTTGTAGGCGATTGCCGCAACGGAAAACAAATCTCTCGCACACTGCACTGCAATTATCTCGGAAAAATAGACGCCATATATCTGACGTCGATGAGCTGCGAAACAGCCGAAGCCGTTCTGTATTTACGAAACAAGGGCGAATGTTCGAAAGTATACTGCCCATACGGCAAAGAAGGCGAAGGGATGACAATGCTTCTCGATAACGATGTGGAAATATATATTTTCGACCAAACAGAAATGCCGAAAGAGTTGAATGCAGAGTACTTCGACAATAGTTTCGTAGGATACAACGTAGAACTCGAACAAGACAAAAAACTGCTTTTTCTCGGAGTTCAAACAAATTACGATAAACTCGATGCGACGCTCCTTAATTCCGTATCTGTGATTCGTTGCAGATTTTTTAACGGCTATTTGGACGACAGAATATTTTTGACCAACTTTTCCGTCGACACAGTAGATATTTCGGATAAGTACGTATATCCGATAATGAATATCGGAAGCTATATCTTTGATTACTACAGCGGAAAATTTTACAAATCACCCGGAAATTAGGTAGCAATTCAGACAATCCCAAACACAAGCCTTAAAAAAAATTCTCTCTTTCTGAAAATTTTTTAATTTTATCGGGTGTTTTTTCTTGACATATTTTCAGCTTTATAGTATATTGTTTAAGTCAGCGTTGCGCTGGTTTTATTTATGTGTGAGGGCCTTTAGCTCAGTTGGTTAGAGCAGCCGGCTCATAACCGGCTTGTCCGGGGTTCAAGTCCCTGAAGGCCCACCATTAAATTTAATATAGTGCCGTTTGTGGCCTGGTAGTTCAGATGGTTAGAACGCTAGCCTGTCACGCTAGAGGTCGAG
>CAJULE010000004.1:68119-112029 GCA_910587445.1 uncultured Christensenellaceae bacterium | reverse complement strand
AAGCACAGCTTCTCGCCGCTCTGCGCAAAGGGCAGTCCACAGGACTGTTGTTGCGGCTTACGCCGCCGCGTTCGCGCCCTTGCTAAGGGGAGCCTTTATTTCGGAATAGATTTCTCGACTACGCTCGAAATGACAAAAAAGAGATGTGCGGCATGATACTTTTTTTGTCACCTTGAGCGCAGTCGAAAGGTCCTTTAATTCAGATTCCTCGACTTCGCTTCGCTCCGCTCGGAATGACAATGTAACGGGCGACTACGCTCGAAATGACATAAACAGAATAGGCTCGAAATGACATTAAGCGGTAATGCTTCGCCAGTGAAAAACCTAAGCGGATTAGATGCGAGCAAGACAGGCAACAGGCGACGAGGAGGCGGGTTGCTGCACTGCAGCCATACAGCGCCCGCCGACGAGAAGCACGTAGCCTGTATTGCGACGCATATAAGCCGCTTAGGAGTGTTATTTTGTTCCGAAGAGGCGGTCGCCCGCATCCCCGAGCCCCGGCAGAATATATCCGTTTTCGTTCAAACAGCGGTCGAGCGTCGAAAGATAGATGTTGACGTCGGGATGAGCCTCCGCAACCTTTTTTACGCCTTCCGGCGCGCCTATGATATTCATAAGTTTTATGTCCTTGCAACCGCGTTTTTTCAAAAGGTTTATCGCGTCGCACGCACTTCCGCCCGTAGCGAGCATGGGATCGAGAAGAACGACCTGCATATGCTCGATCCCCTCGGGAAGCTTACAGTAATACTCCTTCGGCTCGAGCGTCTGTTCGTCGCGATACATACCTATGTGTCCGACTTTCGCCGTCGGGAAAAGTGTGTGAACGCCGCTGACCATGCCGAGACCGGCGCGAAGGATCGGCACTATGGCAACGCTTCCTTCGACCACCACTTTCTGCTCGCACTTTTCGAGCGGCGTTTCCACCTCGACGGTCTTTGTCTTTACCTCTTTGAAGCTCTCGAACGTTATGAGCGTCGTTATCTCTTCTATGAGCTCGCGAAATTGTTTCGTACCCGTTGCCTTGTCGCGGAGCAGGGCAATTTTATGCCTTATAAGCGGATGATCGAGTATTACGACGTTTTTGTAGTTTTTCATCTTGTTTGTCTCCCTTTTCTATTTATCGTTTTCGTCCCGTGCATCGACAGTCGCCGCCACCTCGTCCAAAGGCTCGCTTTCTTCGTCCGTCTTTGCTTCGGGAACTTTTGCTTCTTCGCTCTCCTTAGACGCGCTCCCGTCCACGCCTTCCGCCGACGCCGCGGGCTTTTTGATGTTTACGAGAAGATTGACGAGTATGCCGAGAATGAGCGCGCAGGCAACGGAGGTTATCGTCACCTGTCCGAACTTAAGCACCATGCCGCCTACGCCCGCTATCAGAATGACGGAGACCGTGAACAGATTTCTGTTGTCGCCGAGATCTACTTTTTGTATCATCTTCAGACCCGAAACGGCTATGAATCCGTAAAGAGCTATGCACACGCCGCCCATGACGCAGGAAGGTATGGTCGCAAGGAAGGTAACGAACGGAGCTATGAACGAAGCGGCTATTGCCATGAAAGCCGTCACAAGTATGGTCGCAACGGAAGCGTTGCGGGATATGGCGACGCAGCCTACGCTCTCGCCGTAAGTCGTATTCGGGCAGCCGCCGAACAGCGCGCCCGCAACCGAGCCCACGCCGTCGCCGAGAAGAGTGCGGCTGAGTCCCGGGTCTTTCAGAAGATCGGTCTCTATAATAGAGGAAATATTCTTGTGGTCGGCAAGGTGTTCGGCAAACACGACGAACGCAACGGGTATGTACGCAACGGCGATCGTGCCGATGTACGAGCCTATCGTGCCGCCCGTCGGAGGGGTATACTCGCCGAAGAGCTTTAGGAACGCAAAGTCGGGATACCACTGCATACTTTTGAAAAGCTCGAAGTTTATTATCTTGAGCGCGTCGACGTCTGCGGCATAACCTATGCCCGTAAAGATCGCGGCAAGCGCGTAACCCGAAACTATGCCGATTATGAACGGGATCATCTTCATGAGTTTTTTGCCGTACACGGAGCACACTATCGTGACGCCGAGAGTGACGAGACCGCATAAAAGCGCGAGATACGGACTGCAAAGCATTTGCTGCCCTACCTGCTCCACTATGGTCGGAACGCCCTCTATCATTTCCAAGACATACTCCGTGACGGGGACGGTGACGCTTCCCTTCATGAGGTCGCCTATCGCATTTCCCGCGAGCGACAGACCGATTATCGCAACGGTCGGTCCTACCACCACGGCGGGCATAACTTTATCTATCCATTTGACTCCCGCGAATTTAACTATGAGCGCGATGAGCACATACACGAGACCCGCAAAGCCCGCGCCTATAAGTAGCCCGAGGTAGCCGAGCGACATCGACACGCCGCCCGCAAACGCCGCGCCCATACTGCCGAGAAAGGCAAACGAGCTTCCGAGAAAGACAGGGCTTTTGAATTTCGTGAACAGCAGGTAAACGATGGTTCCCACGCCCGCGCCGAACAGCGCCGCCGACGTAGACATATTTGCGCCCGGATTGCCGCTGTTTATTATCATCGGCACGGCTATCGTCGCCGCAAGTATGGCGAGGAGCTGCTGAAGGGCAAACAAAAGCAGCCGTCCCGTCTTTGGTCTGTCGTGAACGCCGTAAATCATTTTCATATTCTTATGGTCTCCTTTCTTCTCGGAACAGTGCTTGTCCCAGATTTTTTTCATTATACGCGTCCGCGCGAAAAATGTCAAATGTTTGGACAAACATATTAAAAAGACATTGAAAAACCCGCGCTTATTTCAAAGAACGGGCTTTTGATAATATTCGCTATTTATTCGTTTCCGCCCCGTTTGCGAGCCTTCTCTCGTTAAGCTCCCTATAGAACTCGTAAACATGGGTCTTTGCCGCGTTTTGCGTGCCGATACTTTTATAGACGGCGGCAATCTCCTCAAAACTCGCGCTCGACAGATCTACGGGCGGAATATCGAGTTCGTATAGTCCCCAGCTGTTGCGGTTTTTATAGATTCCGCGGTTGTAGAGATAGCCGTTCGTCTTAAAAGTCCAGGACGTGTACGACCAGCCGAGCTTGTCGAAATACTCCACGGTAGTCTGCCAATCGGCGTTATTCATATAGGCGTTCCACTCTCCGATATAGACGGGCACCTTATAGCCTTTCAGGTTGTGGAGCGCCTTATAAAATCCGAGGCAGGTCTTTTGAGAAAACGGAGTGAGATTGTAGATATGGTACTCGTAGCAGACGTTTTCCCAACCGTAAACGGTCTCCTTCACGCCGTGCGTCGGGAAGGTGAAGCACTCCATAAGTATCATGTGAAAAGGGTCGATCTCGCGAATAGCCCGGTAAAGCTCGTCATAAAAATCGAACTGCTTTCTGCCCGTGAACCTATGCGGTTTTCTTCTCGTCTCGTTTATCAAATCGTAGGCGGCGACAGTCTTATTGTCCCTGTACCTTTCCGCCACCTTTCGCCAAATTTCGACGGTTTTATCCATATTCGCGCGGTTTCCGTAGAGCTCGAAGTGATTGTCGTCGCCCGAGTGATTGTCCATATTCTGCGATCCGACTGCGCCGTGCAAATCGAGTATGGCATAAAGTCCGTACTTTTCGCATGAGTTCACTGCAAAGTCGAGATACCTAAACGCGTCCTCTCTCCACGACCCGTCGGCGTTTAACAGATTCATGTATGTGAACGGAATACGCACCGTGTCGAGTCCGAGACGTTTGACCGTTTCGAAGTCCTCGTCGCCTATGTAGTTCTGCATATAGAGGTGGTACAGCTCTTCTATCCGATCGTCCGTAAGCAGCGGATTCGCCTTCATTGCCGCCGTGCCGCGCCTGAATGTGTAATGCCCCGTCTCGAACTCGCCCACTCCCATGACCGCCATCCACGGCTCGGGAACAAACCAATTTCCGAAGTTCACGCCCCTAAAGCGCATGAGCTTTCCCTCTCCGTCGTAGAGATTTTCGCCGCAAGCCGTGACATAGCCGTTTGCCGTCTCGATTTTTTCGGGGCGGTCGGGATTGGTCTTTTTGTTTAGGGCGGCGGCATAGACGATTGCAAGAATTATTACCGCGAGTACTATTGCCGCAGGGATTGTCAAAAGCCAAATCATACATTTTCTCCTTTGGTGTTGCTTATGAAAAAGAGTCCACTCATTCGTCGCCTTTTTATAGGTTTAGATTTCTCGACTGCGCTCGAAATGACAAAGAAGAAAGCGCTCGAAATGACAAAGAAGAAAGCGCTCGGAATGACAAAGAAGAAAGCACTCGGAATGATACTGAAAGAGGCGGCGGAAAAACGAGCAACTAAACAGCGGACGTCCGAGGGATTAGATGCGAGCAAGACGGGCAACAGGTAACGCAATTCGAGACGGCGGACGGACAATAATAAACACCCGAGGGATTAGATGCGAGCAAGACGGGCAACAGGTAACGCAACTTGAGACGGCGAAGAAACGAGCGAGACGGACAGCTGTCGGCGCGCCGCTTGGGTTGCTGTACTTAACCGTACTGCGCCCAAGCGGCAAACCGAACGCAGTCCGTATTCGTGAAGTTTATACGCCGTCGGAAGTGAGGATGGCTTTTATGCGCCGCACCCCCGCAGACGAGGACTGCTCCTTCAAAATCCTGAAGTGACCGAGCTCGCCCGTTCTGCCGGCATGAGGACCGCCGCAGATCTCGCACGAGTATTTACCCATGGTATAGACCTTGACTTTCTCGCCGTACTTCGACGCGAAAAGTCCGACCGCGCCTTTCTTCTTCGCCTCGTCTACCGTCATTTCCTCGCAAGTTATTTCGACGTCGGCTTCAATTGCCTCGTTGACCTTCTTTTCGACCTCGGCTATTTCCTCGGGCGTCATTGCGCGTCCGAACGAAAAATCGAACCTGAGACGCTCCGCCGTTATGTTGCTGCCCTTCTGATTGACGTTCTCGTCGCTCAAAACCGTCTTGAGCGCGCGGTGCATGAGGTGAGTGGCGGTATGAAGGCGCGCAACGGCGTCGGTGTTGTCGGCAAGTCCGCCCTTGAACTTCTGTTCGGCTCCCGCATGGCTCTTCGCCCTGTGCTCCTCGAACGCCTTTTCGAAGTCCTCGACGTTGACTTTAAGTCCGTGTTCCTTGGCAAGTTCGACCGTCATTTCTATGGGGAAGCCGTAGGTATCGTAAAGCTTAAACGCGGCTTTACCCGAGACTACGCCGTTTGTGATGTAGTGCGCGAGCTTTTCGAACTCCTTTATGCCGCTTGCGAGCGTCTTTTCAAAGCGCTCGACTTCGGCGTTTATCTCCGCATATATCTTATCCTTGTTCGCGTAAAGCTCCGGATATGCTTCGCGGTAATTCTCGACTACCGCCTCGGATATGCCGACAAGGGCTTTTCCGTCCATGCCGAGACTGCCGGCAAAGCGCACCGCGCGCCTTAAGAGTCTGCGCAGGACATAGCCCTGATCGACGTTCGACGGAGTGACGCCGCGCTCGTCGCCGAGAATGAAAGTAGACGTGCGGACGTGATCGGCGATAATGCGCACCCGCCGCGTCGTCTCTTCCGACTCGCCGTATTTCTTGCCCGAAAGCTTTTCTATACGCGAAATAATCGGGGCGAATACGTCTGTCTCGTAAACCGAGCTCTTGCCCTGAAGGGTCTTTAACACGCGCTCGAGCCCCATGCCCGTATCGACGTTGCGCCGAGAAAGCGGCTCGTATTTGCCGTCCGCCGTCTTGTTGAATTCCATGAAAACGTCATTCCAGATCTCGAGATATTTTCCGCAGTCGCAGGCGGGAGAGCAGTTTTCGCCGCACTTCTCTTTCCCCGTATCGACAAACATTTCGGTGTCGCTACCGCACGGACCCGTAAGACCGGCAGGTCCCCACCAATTGTGCTTTTTGGGAAGATAGAACACGTTTTCGGGCTTAATGCCGCACTCCTTCCAAAGGCTTGCCGTCTTTTCGTCGCGCGGGCAATCCTCGTCCCCCTCGAACACCGTCACGGCAAGCTTTTCCTTCGGTATGCCGAGATAGTCGGGGCTTGTGAGAAATTCGTAGCTCCACTTTACCATTTCGTCCTTGAAATAATCCCCGAGGCTCCAATTGCCGAGCATTTCGAAAAACGTACAATGTCCCGCGTCGCCCACCTCGTCTATATCGCCCGTTCTGACGCACTTCTGGCAGTCGCAAAGGCGTTTGCCGGCAGGGTGCGGCTCACCCAAAAGATAGGGCACCAAAGGGTGCATTCCCGCCGTAGTGAACAGCACCGTGGGGTCGTTTTCGGGTATCAAAGAAGCCGAGCTTATAACGGCGTGACCCTTTGCCTCAAAGAAGTCGAACCACATTTTTCTTAGGCTTTTTGCCGTGATTTTTTTCATGTTTATCTCCTTAACAGTTTCTCGAGCTTTCTCTCGAGTTCTTCGCAATCCTTCGCAATTTCGTCCGCGCCCGCCGCCTTCAGTTCCTCTTCGCTTCCGAAGCCGTACGTCACGCCGACGGACTTAAAGCCGCAGCTTTTTGCCGCGTTTATGTCGTAGAGCCTGTCCCCTACCATTACCGCATCTTTCTCGCTTGCCGCCGCAAGCAATATGTCGGACTTGTCGGGAGACTGCCGCACTCCGCTCACGCCGACCACTCGGTCGAAAAGCCCTTCCATTGCGTTGCGCTTTAAAAGCGTGTCTATTGCCTGTTGGGGCTTAGAGGACGCTATCGCCGTCGTAACGCCGCGCGCTTTGAGCCGTGCAAGCAATTCCTTTATACCGTCGTACGGACGACTCTCGTAAAGTCCGCGCTCCGAATATTCCGCCCTGAATAGAGCCGTGGCTCTTTCCACGTCCTCGCCATCGAGACCGGCATACTCGCGAAAGCTCATGGGTATGGGCGGACCGAGAAACCTTCTCAGTACGCTCTCGTCCAGCCTGTTACGTCCCATGGCCTCGAGCGCATGATTTACGCAACGCGACACGCCGTCGTAGGTGTCGAAAAGCGTGCCGTCGAAATCGAATAGTACGTTCGCCATCGGGCAGTCTCCTTAACTCTTGGGGCGCGCTTCGCTCTTGTGGCGCATAAGATGTTCGTACACCGATTTCAGCGCGGTCGAATGAGCAGTGAAACGGAGCTTTACAAGAGCCGATTCGAGCTTTCCCACGTTTGCGGTAAAGACGGGCGCTTCCTCGTCCGAAAGTATTTCCACAGTCACTTCCCTGCCGTCCTTGGCGGCAAGTCGGCGCGCCGTGCGAGCCACGGCGGAGAGTTTGAGCGGCGTCGGCGAAGCGACGTTGTAAACTCCCTTTTCGACATTGCCGTCGATAAAAGCCGCTATTACTTTCAACGCGTCGTCCACGCATATCGCGGAGAACTCGCGGTCTCTTTCGACGAGCGCAGTCTTTTTGCCCGTCACTCCCCGAGACATAAGCTCCATGACCTTGGATCTGTCTACGGGAAGATATTTGCCGTAAACGCCGAACAGGCGCAGAACCGTGCTTATCTTGTCTTTTAAGGCAAGCGTGGTTATTAGGTGGCGAGCCACGCCTATTCCGCCCCTCGGCATACGTGCGGCGAACACGTTTTCGTCTGCGTTTTCAAGCGGCGCGCCCGTATCTATGTCGCTTGCGTCGCCTACGACTATGAGCTTTTTCACGCCGTGAAGCACGGACTCGTACTGCACGTTTTTGAACTCCACAAGCGTATTTTCGCCGTTTTCCGCCGCATGGACGACGGCGTCGAAGTTTTTGCCCTCGAAGTACGCGGCAACCTTTCTTATGTCTTTAAGGTCGAGCTCATCAAGAGTCGGCGCGAAAATCTCGTACTTATCTTTGAACTTTTCGACAAAGTTTTTGCCGATAAATCCGTCCCCGCCCGTAAGCAGTATTTTCATATTTACCAATCTCCTTAACGCTTTTACGATATTATGCCTTTATTTCTTGGGCTTGAAACTATCCTTCAGTTCGACCGTGCGGTTGAACACGAGTCTGTCCGTATTTTTCGAGTCGCGGCAAAAGTACCCTTGCCGCATAAACTGGAACGCCTCGAGCGGCTTTGCGTCCTTGAGACAGCTTTCGCCCTTTGCGTTTTTAATAACGAGCGAGTCGGGGTTCATGCGCTCGGAAAAATCCTTTTCCTCGTCGCCCTCTTTCAAAAGATAGTCGTAAAGGCGAGCCTCGACGTCCACGCAATCCGTTTTGTTCACCCAATGTATGACGCCCTTTGCCTTTACGGGAGAAGCGCCGCCCGACTTCGTATCCTCGATTATTTCGGCGTACACCTTCATCACTTCGCCGTTCTTCTTCTCGCAGTCGGTGCAACGGACGATATACGCGCCTTTGAGCCTGACCACGCCGCCGAGCGTCAAACGGTGGTACTTCGGAGGAGGATCGAGTGCAAAGTCGCTCCTTTCGATGTATATGCGTTTGCCGAGCATGACGGTGCGCGTCCCCGCGTTTTCGTCCGACGGATTATTTTCGATAAGGCACGGCTCGTTATAGTCCTCGTCCCTGTTGACGATCTCGAGCTCGAGCGGGTCGAGTACGGTCATTACGCGTTTTGCCGTGAGATTGAGTTCTTCCCTCACGCAGCTTTCGAGCTGTCCCGCCTCGACCGTGCTGTTGGCTTTGGCAATGCCTATGCGCTCGCAAAATTCGCGTATGGAGCTCGGCGTATAGCCTCTTCTTCTCAGCCCCGCAAGCGTAGGCATACGCGGATCGTCCCATCCGTCCACCACTTTGTCGTCGACGAGTTTTTTGAGATAGCGTTTGCTCATAATGGTACGTTCGATGTTGAGACGGGCAAACTCGATCTGGCGCGGAGGATTTTCAAACTCGCACTCCTTAAGCACCCAATCGTAAAGCGGGCGGTGATCCTCGAATTCGAGCGTACAAAGGGAATGGGTTATGCCCTCGACGGCGTCCTCCAAGGGGTGTGCGAAGTCATACATCGGATAGACGCACCACTTGTCTCCCTGACGGTGGTGACGGGCGCGCACTACGCGGTAGATTATCGGATCGCGCATATTTATGTTGGGCGACGCCATGTCTATTTTCGCACGGAGAACCAAAGCTCCGTCCGCGACCTTTCCCGCCCTCATGTCCTCGAAAAGCTTAAGGCTTTCCTCTATGGGGCGATTGCGGTTTGCCGTCTCTTTGCCGGGCTCGGTGAGCGTTCCCCGAAGTTCCTTCATCTGTTCGGGAGTTATGTCGTCGACGTAGGCTTTACCCTTTTTTATGAGCTTCACCGCACAATCGTACATCGTCTCGAAATAGTCGGACGCATAGTATATATCGCCCTTCCAGCCCAGCCATTTCACCGTGTCGATTATGGACTCGACGAATTCCTCGTCCTCTTTGACAGGGTTTGTATCGTCGAAACGAAGATTGCACTTGCCGCCGTACTTGACCGCCGTGCCGTAATAGTCGAGGCAAATGGCTTTTGCGTGACCTATGTGCAGACAGCCGTTGGGCTCGGGCGGAAAGCGCGTGACTATTTTTTTGTGCTTGCCGCTTTTGAGGTCGCTTTCTATGATGTCTTCGATAAAGTTTGACATATCGTATATTCTCCTTTGAGAGTGGGAAATGGGTTTAGAAAAGTCCGTCTATTACGCCGTTGTCGTCTATGGTCATCTTTTCGGCATTCGGCTGTTTGGGAAGTCCCGGCATGAGGAATATGTCGCCGGCAAGCGCGACGACAAAGCCCGCCCCCGCACGGTAGTAAATATCGCGCACCGTAACGGTAAAGTTTTCCGGTCTGCCGACAAGCGCGGGATTGTCGGAAAGCGAATACTGCGTCTTTGCTATGCACACGGGAAGCCCCGCAGCCGTCTTTTCGTACTCGGCTATCCTCTTTTCCGCAGCGGGCAAAAATTTCACGCCGACGGCGCCGTAAATCTTCGTAGCGACGGCGGTTATTTTTTCTCTTATGCCGTCTTTCGTATCGTATGCGAACGAAAGCTTTTTACCGGGCTTGTCGGCGATCTCGACGACTGCTTCCGCGAGAGCCTCGCCGCCCTCGCCGCCGCGCGCGAAGCACTCGCAGCAGACTGCCTTGACGCCGAGCTTTGCGCAGGCGCTTTTTACAATCTCTATTTCCTCTTCCGCGTCCGAGAAGAAACGGTTTACTGCCACAACTACGTCGAGACCGTAGACGTTTTTCATGTTTTCTATATGCTTGATAAGATTGGGCAAGCCCTTTTCGAGAGCCCTGTCGTCACGCTCCGACAGCTCGTCTTTTTTCTTCCCGCCCGCGCACTTGAGCGCGCGCACGGTCGCGACTATGACGGCGGCGCTCGGAGCAAGTCCCGCCACTCTGCACTTTATGTCGAGGAACTTCTCGGCGCCGAGGTCTGCGCCGAAGCCCGCTTCGGTAACCGCATAGTCCGCGTAGGAAAGCGCCGTACGCGTCGCTATTATACTGTTGCAGCCGTGAGCTATGTTCGCAAACGGTCCGCCGTGCACGAATGCGGGAGTCCCCTCGAGGGTCTGGACGAGATTGGGCTTTATGGCGTCGGCGAGAAGTATGGTCATCGCTTCTTCCGCCTTTATCTCGCGCGCAGTCACGAGCCTGCCGTCGTAGTCCTCGCCTATCACGATATCGCCGAGACGCTTTTTCAGATCCTTGAGATCTTTCGCAAGACACAGCACAGCCATGATTTCGCTTGCCGCGGTGATGTCGAAGCCGTCCTCGCGCGTAGAGCCCCAACCGAGCCCGTCCACGACGTTTCTGAGCGCACGGTCGTTCAGGTCGAGACAGCGCCGCCAAGTAACTTTTTTTATACGGAGAGCGTTTCCGAAATAGATGTGGTTGTCTATCATGGATGCCAAGAGGTTGTTTGCCGAGGTTATCGCGTGCATATCGCCCGTGAAGTGCAGATTTATGTTCTCCATGGGAGTTATCTGCGCATAGCCGCCGCCCGCCGCTCCGCCTTTTACGCCGAACACGGGTCCGAGAGAAGGTTCTCTAAGAGCAAGGCATACGTTTTTGCCGAGGCGCTTCATCGCGTCGGCAAGACCTATGGAAACAGTGGTCTTGCCCTCGCCTGCCGCCGTAGGATTTATGGCGGTGACAAGTATGAGTTTGCCCTTTTTCTTGCCCATGGCGTCGGTCTTTGCCATGTATCTTCCGTACGGAATAAGGTTTTCTTCTTTTATCCCGAGAGACTTCGCAACTTCCGTTATGGGTCTCGGCTTTGCCTTTCTCGCAATTTCGATGTCGCTTAGCATATTGTTCTTTAACCTCCTAAATCTTTTGACTTCCGATTCTTTCCGTCTTTCATACGAAAGCGCGCTCGTGCGCAGCCCCGTATGACTTTATGAATTCATTTACATTCGTGGGGAAATACGATATTCTCCGCTTTTGTTTTCCAACCGCCCGTTTCCTTTTTAAAGCCGTAAGCCGTATAGTCTCCGTCCTGCTCGATATATACGTCATAGCCCGTAAGACGGGTCGCGTCGAACATGAGAGAGCGCAGCAGAAGTTCTCTGTCGCCTTCGTCGCCGTCCGTGACGTAAAGTCTTATACGGACTGCGCCGCCTTCGAACCGCGTGAGTCCCACGCCGAGCCTATCCCCGTCCGTGAGCCTTAACACACGCTCGTTTTCGCGTCTCGAAACGGAAAAATGCGTACACACCCCGTCGGCTTCTTTGCCGAAAACCTCGCGCACTTCTATCATGCCTTATCCTCCTTTTGAGATCTCGCGCCGCGAGTCACGGCAAGGACGGCGAATACTCCCGATATGAGAGAAAGCGCCGCCGCAAACGACAGGAAAAGGATCCTGCCGACATACTCGTTTGCAAGAGAGACGACGCAAGCGAGCGACAGCCCGAGCGACAGCCCGAGGATTATGAGAGCGATGCGCTTACAGAAACGTATACCGCCCGCCGCACCCGACGCAAGCGTCCTTTCCGACGCGGAGACCGAGCCGAGTATCATTCCGATAAGCGCGGCTACTATTGTAAACACCGCGCCTATTATCAAAGACATCAGATAATTCGGTACGGGCGCGAGAAGAATTACGGGAAGAAGCGCGACTGCGAGAGCGCACGATACCGCTCCGCACACCGCCGAAGCCTTCGGCCGCAAACTCTTTTTGTAGGCAAGCGCGTAAAAGAACGTGCCCGACACCGACATTGCCGCGACCGTCAAAAGGGGCACGTAATCGGCAAGACCGAGCGACGAACAAAACGAATGAAGAAAACCGGAAACGAGCGAAACCGCCGAAGCCGCGAAAAGAGCCGACAAAAACAGCCACAGCCCTTTTTCGGACGGCTTCTTCAAAAATCCGCAGCGTATGGTCTTAAGCGTAACGGTCATCGGAAGCTTGCGGCGAAAACGCGGCAAAACGCCGACCGACGAAAAGTAGAACACTCCGCAGACGGAAAGTATGAGACAACCGAGTCCGTATCCGACCGAAGTGAAATCCAAGCCGAAAAGCGGAAGCGACGACACTGCCGCCCCGAGTAAAAACCCGACGCCGCACATGATAGCGCGGCGTTTAAAGCCGCAACGCTCCTCGCCGAGAAGCCTAACATTCACGCTGTAACAGATATAGGAAATCGTTGCAAGTCCCACTTCCGTGAGCGGCAAACATATGCCGACCGAAACTATTTTCGACGCCGTGCTTTTAGACGAATCGACGCCGAAAGCAAGCGCGCACGTGAGCGCCGCCGCAAGAGCGGTTATGACAAGCGGCAAATGATACCTGCCCCAGAGAGTGGGTTTGAAGCGGTTTAAAAGATAGTAAACTATCGGTATCAAAAAAACCGACACGACGCCGCTTCCCGCAAGCACCGCAATTGCCGCGCCGAAGCCGAAAAGCTCGCCGAAGCGATCCACACACCCGAGCGCCGCCGAAAACAGCACGCCCGACAGACAGGCGCCGCTGCAAAGCAACGTCGTCCGAGTATCGGAAAGTCTTAAGCTGGCGGAGGTGTTATCCATTGTCGTCTCGACGCTCTCCTTTTGCCGAATGAAAGCATAGCCGTTACCTCTATGCGCACTCTATAATTATAGCTTTTTATGTGCCGCTCTGTCAAGCAACGGGAATATGTTTTAAAGTAAGGAAAGAGCGACAGTAGATTTTTGCCGCTCCCGTAAATATCCGTTTCGATTTGAAAATATCTAAAGATTTTCGAGGCACAACACCTTTGCTCTGCCCTCGTAAAGCTTTGCTTCCTCATTTGTCCCCGTTATGACGGCAAAGCGATGCGAAGCGGCATAAGAAGCGACATCTTTTGCTTCGTCCCCGCTCTTTTCGTAGCCTACGCTTTTGAGCTTTCCGCTTGCGATAAGCGTCCCGAAAAGTTTGAGAGAGCGTTCCTTCTCCGTTCCGCCCGATTCCGAAATAAGTCTGCCCGTAAGCTCGAGAACGACAAGCTTACCGCTGAGCCACCGCCCCACGATCTCCTCCGCCTTTTCGCTTGCAAATGCTCCGCTCGTGACGATATAGCCGCCGATCGAAGCGTCCTCGTCCGTATCCTTTTCCGCCTCGGCTTCGCGCGAAGCTCCGTAAAGCATGAGACGAGAGCACACGATTGCTCCTACAAACGACAGCAGTACGGCAATCACTATCGTAAGGGCGATGTTTAAAGCCACGATCGGCACAAACAGCGTGAGCAGCACATATGCCGCGAGGGCGAGAAGCACGCCGAGAGCTATGCCGAGCGCATAGCCCGCTATTTCTTCGGGACGGTGCGTGCGCACAGTATCCTTGAGCTTTTCGCCCGTCGCGAGCACGAGCCACACTATGGGACGGGCGGAAAGAAGCAAAAACAGCCCCAAAAGAGCTCCGCAGCTTATGACGATCGCAAGGCGAACCCAATCGGAAAGCGACACGAAATCGCCGCGAAGAAACAGTACGGCAAGCGCGGTCCCGAGCATAAACCCGCCTATAAAGAGTACGGCTCGTACCGCCGCCATGATTTTTTTGTTGTGTTTTTTATGCCCCATAAGGTTTGGTTCTCCTAATACAGACTTTTGCACCTTTTTTCGAAAAGGTGCTCGAAAAAGATTTTTGCCGTGCGGCAATAGCCGAGCTTTTTGCGAATGAAGCGTTTCGCAATGTGTTTGCGCCTTTTTCGGAAAAGGCGCGCCCAAAAACGTGAAGGGAGAGACACTTTAGACTGTGTCTCTCCCTTTCAAATCCCTCTCCGCAACTATTTAGGGCTTCGCCCTAAAAACCCTTTTTAACGGATTGAATCCAAAATCAAAGAAACACACAATAAAGTATAGGCACCCGACGGCGGAGAAACGAGCAATTCGAGGAAGGCGTGGCTTTTGCGACGGGAATGTACTTCTTCGTACATAACCGAGCAAAAACGTAAGCCTGACACGGAAATGCGATGTTTACACGCCATCGGGATTGACGGCTTAGATGCGAGCAAGACAGGCTGCTGTCGGTGCGCGTCCGAAGGGAGTGTACTAAAACGTACACGACCGAGGCAAGCACCGAACGCAGCCTGTATTCGCAACGCATATAAGCCGTCAGAGTTTGTGGAGAAGAGTATTCTCCGCTATACTCTCCACCAAAAAATCCTTTAGCGCGCTGTAACGCTTTTGGATATAATTGTTTTCGACCATGCGTTTTACCCAATAGTCGGAGCCCACCAAAACGACCATTTTTTTTGCGCGCGTTATTGCCGTATAGAGCAGATTGCGCGTCATTATCATGGGACCGCCGCCGACTACGGGAATTATGACGGCGTCGAATTCCGAGCCCTGAGATTTATGGACGGTGATAGCATAAGCGGGGGTCAGTTCCCGTCTGAGCTCGGCGGAATACGTCGCTTCCCTGCCGTCCTCGAACCGCACGTCTATCTCTCCGCTGTCCTTGCGAACTGCCGTTATGAGCCCGAGATCGCCGTTGAAAACGCCTTTGCCCTCCTCGTAACCGTACGAATAATTCTTCCACTCGAGCTGATAATTATTGGCGACGTGCATCACCTTGTCGCCCACGCGCCAGACGCAGTTTTCGTCCTTGAGCTCGCCCTCCGCCCTACGCGGATTTATCGCCTCTCGGAGCGCTTCGTTTAAAGCGATCGTGCCGCAAGCGCCGTTCTTCATGGGGCACAGCACTTGCACCTTATACGGCTCGCACCCGAGATATTTCGGTATGCGCCGAGCCGCCATATCTACCGCCGCTTCCGCAGTGCAAGCGACGTCTTTATAGCCGCCGAAGAAAAAGTCGCCGTCCTTTTGCTTCAAATCGGGCATCTGCCCGGAGTTTATTCGGTGAGCATTCAGGACTATGAGGCTTTCGCCGCCCTGCCTGAAGATCGCGTCGAGCTTTACGGACGGGATCTCTCCGCTTGCAAGCATATCTGCGAGAACATTGCCCGCGCCGACGCTCGGGAGCTGATCCTTATCGCCCACAAATACTATCGACGCGCTCGGGCGCAGATGCCTCAAAAGCATATCGGTGAGATATACGTCCATCATGGACACCTCGTCGACTATAACGACGTCGGCATCGAGCGGTTGGCTCTCCCCGTCGCCGTCGTCGCTCTTACAGGCGAGCGCGCGATGTATCGTGCTTGCGTCGCGCCCCGTGCTTTCCGACAGGCGCTTAGCCGCTCTGCCCGTCGGAGCCATGAGCATTACCTTTGCGCCGCGACGGGCGAAGATACCTATTATGCACTTTACGATAGTGGTTTTGCCCGTGCCCGGTCCGCCGGTTATCACGCAAACGCCGCCGCGGGTCGCAAGGTTCACCGCGTCTATCTGCTTTTCGGCGAGCTTGACGCCGCCGGAGCGTTCGAACTCTTCTATATCTGAATCCACGTCCTCGGTTATCGCGTTGCGGCTTTCGAGAAGGCGGGTAAGCGCGACGGCTACGCCCTTTTCGGCTCGGTAAGTTCGCCTTAGCATGACGGCTCGTTCGCACGAAGAAAGGCAAACGCGCTTAAGCACGCCGTCGATTACGAGATTGTCTATTATCTCCGAAAGTTTTTCTTCCGTGCCCGCCTCGAGCAGGCGCAAACAGCTTTCCGTGAGCTCGTCCTCGGGAAGATAGGTATTGCCGCCGCCCTCGCAGCTTTCCTTCAGCGTATACACAAGCCCCGCGCGAAGCCGAGGCGTTCCGCCCTCGTCGAAGCCGAGCTTCTTCGCTATCGCGTCGGCGCGGATAAACCCCACGCCGTCCACGTCCTCTATCAGTCTATACGGATTGGAGCTTATAACCGCAACGGTTTTTGCGCCGTATACGCCGTATATCTTCATGCTTATTCCGAGCGTTATGCCGTGCGACTGCATAAACAGCATGGCGTCGTTCATGCTTTTCATAGCCGTAAACTGCTCGCCTATCTGCCGGGCTTTTTCGCGCGATATGCCCTTGATTTCGGCAAGTCGCAGCGGATAGTTTTCCATTATGTCGAACGTATTTTTTCCGAATCTGTTTACGACGGTAAGCGCGGTTTTCGGCCCCATGCCGCGGATAATGCCGCTGCCGAGATAGCGTATCATGCCGTCGATTTCGCTCGGCATACACACGTGGGCTTCCGTGACCGAGAACTGCCTGCCGAAGCGCGGATGCACAGTATAATCTCCGCTTGCGGAAAGCCGCACGCCCTCTTTCAGCGGCGGAAAAGTGCCCGCTGCCGTGACGGGTTCGCCGTCGACATCGAGCACCACAACACTGTAGCCGTTGCTTTCGTTGCGAAAGCGGATTATTTCCACGTCGCCTTCTATTATCACTTTCCTATCGCCGCCTTGAGCGCTTCGACTCGGTCGGTTTTCTCCCAAGAAAGTCCGACCTTACCGAAATGACCGTAATTGGTCGTCATCGCATACACCGGTCTGTCGAGACCGAGCTGTTCTATTATAGCCGCAGGACGGAAATCGAAAACCTTTTCGAGCGCGGCGACTATCTCGCCTTCCGAGTACTTCGACGTGCCGAACGTATCGACGCACAGCGACACGGGCGCCGCCTTGCCTATCGCGTAAGCCACCTGAAGCTGTACCCTGTCGGCTATGCCCGCCGCGACAATATTCTTGCACACATAGCGAGCATAGTAGCACGCGCTTCTGTCAACCTTCGTAGGATCCTTGCCCGAAAAACTGCCGCCGCCGTGAGGGCACATTCCCCCGTATGTGTCGACGATTATCTTTCTGCCCGTAAGTCCCGTGTCGCCGTGAGGTCCGCCTATGACGAAACGTCCCGAGGGATTGACGAAATACTTCGTATCTTTGTTTAAAAATTTTGCGGGAATCACCGCGCGTATCACTTTTTCGATTATCTCTTTCTCAAGCTTGTTTTGCTCTACGTTCTCGTCGTGCTGAGCGGAAACCACGACGGTATCGACATATACGGGCTTGTAGCCGTCGTATGCCACCGTCACCTGCGCCTTACCGTCGGGGCGAAGGCATTTTATTTCGCCGTTTTTACGCGCCTCGGAAAGACGCTTTGTGACGGCGTGCGCAAGCACTATGGGGAGCGGCATGAGAGACTCCGTTTCGTTGCAGGCAAAACCGAACATCATTCCCTGATCGCCCGCGCCCACTTCGTCATACTTGTCCGAGCCGCCTCCGCGTTTTTCCAGCGCCGTCGTAACGCCTGCGGAAATGTCCTTAGACTGCTCGTCGATCGCAGTAAGGACCGCGCAGGTCTCGCCGTCGAAGCCGTACCGAGCGTCGGTGTAGCCGATCTCCTTTACCACTCCGCGAACGAGGCTGGGAATATCGATATAGGTCTCCGTCGTGAACTCGCCCATGACCATGACGACGCCCGTTGTCGCGCAGACCTCGCAGGCGATCCTGCTTTTGGGGTCGTCCGCCAGCGCCTTGTCGAGAAGAGTATCCGCTATGAGATCGCATACCTTGTCGGGATGTCCTTCGGTGACGCTTTCGCTTGTAAACAGTCTGTAGTTCTTCATGGCTTTCTCCTTGTAACACGACGCGTTATCTTATAATAATATACACTAAGGCGGCTGTCAAGTCAAGCAATTTGCCTTGACACAACCTGTAGATTGTGGTATAATGACGTATAAAGCGATCCGCGCTTTTCAGGAGAAAATCACCATGTTATCCATGATAAACGAAAGACTGAACTCACTGCTTTCCGACTTTGCCGACGTGCTTGCGATCGCGTGCATAGTCTTGCTTCTCGTGCTCATAACAGCCGTCGTGCTCTCCGTTAAGAGAGCGGGCAGGCTCAAGAAGAAAAACTCGGAGTTGTCTCAACGGCTTTCCGCTACGGAGAAGGAGCTTGTCGAAACCAACCGCGCTCTTGCCGAAAAACCCGTGCAATCCCCTGCCGAAGATAAGTCGGAGGCGCCCGCAAGTAAGCCGGAGGAGCCTGCCGTAAAGGACTCCGAAAAAGACGATATACCCGACGACGGCGTGGAGGAAGTTCCCATCGGCGAAATAAGTACAGACTACGCCGAGGAAAAACCCGAGGAAACAAAGCCTAAAAGAGTGAGCGTAGCTTCCCCGAAATATACCGTAAAATTCGACGGCAAATCGCAGGAATGGATAGTTTTGAAGTCCGGAAACACGCGTGCGACGCGCAGGGTCAAGACAAAGCAGGAAGCTCTTGCCATTGCGAAAGAATTGTCCAAAAACAGCGACGCAACTCTTGTCGTACACAAAAAGGACGGCAAGTTCCAAAAGCAGTAGGACGGTAGCTGAAAAACGATATAAAACATTATATACAAAAACAAACAGACGGACAAAATGCTGTTCGCCTGTTTGTTTTGAAATAAATTATGGTATGGGCTTTTAAGCCGCCGTGTTTATCGGGTCATTCATTTGCTCACGTCAATTTATACCGACGAGTACGAACACCAATGCGAACACGGCTACGGCGACGGCTACAAGAGAAAAAATAAATGCAATAAAACCGACAATCCTTTTTTTCACGCGCGTATTTCCTTGTATAATTTCGCCATCGCATGATAATTATATCAGTAGAAATCTACTATGTCAAGCAAATTAAGTAGTTTTTTACTAACATATGATTATGAGTGCATTTTCCGAAACCCTAAAAGAGCTCAGATCGGACTACGGAATATCACAAGCCGTACTTGCAAAAGCCATAGGCGTTACGCAAAAAGCGATAGACTTTTGGGAAAAAGACATAAACGAACCCAAAGCAAGCTATATAATAGCCCTCGCTCAGTTCTTCGGCGTCACAAGCGATTTTCTTCTCGGAATAGGAGAATAATTCGAAATTCGACAAAAAGCGACAATAAAACAAAAGCTATTGCGGAAAGCTGCGACATATTTCTATTGTATGGAATATCTCGAAACAGCCGTATGCTTTTTGCTCGGCGGCGGGCTTATAGCGCTTGCCGGATTTGTTTTCAATCTCAAGACCAAAGGTCTGTTCAGACTGCTTGTGAACACCCTTGCAGGCGGCATACTTCTCGTCGTGCTGTCGCTTACGGGGCTTCTGAACCTCGCCTTAAACCCGTTCAACGCCCTGCTTACGGGTGTGCTCGGCATATTCGGTCCCGTCATAATAATAGTCGTCACTTTCTTTTTGTGAAAATACGCCGTACGTAAAACGTCACCCGCCGCAGTTTACTTGACTTGCGGCGGCAAATATTTTATACTCTATAAAGTAACCCGATAACCTTCTCGGCTGACACACAGTGTACTTTATAAGGAGTTTTTTATGGCAAAGGACAAAGAGTTCGTAAGAGAGATCGCCGACATACGCGAGGATTTTCCCCGCTGGTATACAGACGTCGTTTTAAAGACCGAGCTTGTGGACTACGGTCCCGTAAAGGGCACGATGGTAATACGCCCGTACGGATATGCGATATGGGAAAACATTCAACAGGGACTCGACAAGCGTTTTAAAGCCACGGGGCATCAAAACGCTTATTTCCCTTTGCTTATCCCCTACAGCTTCCTCACAAAAGAAGCCGAACACGTCGAGGGGTTTGCGCCCGAAGTCGCGGTCGTCACTCATGCCGGCGGCGAGGAGCTTGCCGAAAAGCTCGTCATACGCCCGACGTCGGAAACCATATTCTGCGAAATGTATTCGAAATGGGTCAACTCCTATCGCGATCTGCCCATGCTTTTAAATCAGTGGGCAAACGTCATGCGCTGGGAAAAGACGACGCGTCCTTTTCTCCGTACAAGCGAGTTTTTGTGGCAAGAAGGTCACACTCTCCATGCGACCGAAGAAGAAGCCGAAGAAGAGACGCTTAAAATGCTGCACGTCTACGAAGAGTTTGTAAGAAACGAGCTCGCCATGCCGGTACTTATCGGCAGAAAGTCGGAAAAGGAAAAATTCGCGGGCGGCGTCGCCACCTACTCCATGGAAGCGATGATGCTCGACGGAAAGAGTCTTCAGGCAGGTACGACGCACTACTTCGGGCAGAACTTTACAAAGCCGTTCAATATCCGTTTCCTTGATAAAGACGGCACGCACAAATATCCGTACCAGACGAGCTGGGGCGTATCCACACGGCTCGTCGGCGCGCTTATAATGGCGCACGGAGACGAGCGCGGTCTGTGCCTTCCCCCGCGCGTTGCGCCCATTCAAATAGTCATTATCCCTATCGCGCAGAAGAAAGCCGGAGTGCTCGAAAAATGCTTCGAGCTCAAGGAAAAGCTGCTCGCCGCAGGCGTTCGCGCCGAAGTGGACGACACGGACAATTCTCCCGGCTGGAAGTTCAATCAGTGGGAAATGAAGGGCGTCCCCTGCCGCTATGAACTCGGACCGCGCGACATCGAAAACGGCGTAGTCACGGTCTCGCGCAGGGACGGCGGCGAGGATAAATTCACCGTTTCCGCAGACGAAGCCGTAAGCGGCGCAAAAGCCCTGCTCGACAGAATTCACGAGCATATGTATAACAAGGCGTATGAATTCATGCACTCTCACATCAAAAAGGTCAACGGCATGGACGAACTCCGCGACGCTGTAAACACCGGCAATTTCGCACTTGCGCACTGGTGCGGCGATACGGCGTGCGAGGATGCAATCAAAGCCGATATGCAGGCGACGAGCCGCAATATGCCGTTCGATCAGACCGGCTCGGAAAAAGGCAAATGCGTCTGCTGCGGCAAGAAATCGAAACATCTCATCTATTTCGGAAAAGCGTATTAGATTTGAAGATCGCCCTGCTTTCTTTAAAAAAGCAGGCAAACACAAGTAAACACCAAAAGTCGGAGCTCCGCAAAATGCGCAGCTCCGACTTTTTTACGGCGAATTATTATACCGTCGGTTTTTCCGACAACATTCCGTCATTCTTCCGTACGGTTATAGGTTATTTCCTCACTCTCGGATATAATCGTGTACGAAGGGAATTTATCCTTCCAGTCTTCAATGTATTCGTCGGGAACGACAATAGTCACGCTTGTATTCAGAGCGCTTATCACATAAAAAGAATTTTGCGGTATCGCCGAACCGAAGCGCACCTTTTTAAGATTTCTGCAACCGCTCAACGAATAAGATTTCAATTCGGTCGGTCCGCCTATCAAATTTATTTCTTCCAACATAGTGCAATTGTTGAACGCAGAATCGGGCAGAGGATTCGACCCCGTCACGGTCACTCTTTTGAGCGTACTTGGAATATAGTAATACCAGCCGCTCATCTGATATGTCATACCGCTGAAATCGTCCGTGCTTCCTTCCGTACTCTTCATACCGAATATCGCACCCAAAACATTATCGTATTCATATACTGTTTGGACTCTTTTTCCTATAAAAGGAACCGACAGTTCCTCCAACGGGCAACCGAAGAACGAGGATACGCCGATATATTCGACGCTGTTCGGAACGGTCACGGAAGTCAGCTTCGTATTATAGAAAGCACAATCTCCGACGCTGCCCAATCCGTCGCCGAACGAGATCTCCGTCAGCAACGTACAATTATAAAACGCATACGAGCCCACGCCTACAAGCGGCAATGTCGGGAACGTCGTAAGTTGCGTACAATCGTAGAACGCATACTGCCCGACTCTCGTCACGGTTTCCAGACCCGATACGGAAGTAAGATTCGTGCAGCCGCCGAAGGCATATTCGTTTAAAGTAACGGTTCCGTCGGCTAAAACCACTTCGTCCAACATACGGCAATTTCGGAACGCACTGCCGGGCACGGTGTTTACGTTTGTCACCGTCACCTTTTTCAACGTAGTCGGTATATAGTACCAATAATATTTGGATTGATAAGGTTCGACATATTGACGAATCGCACCTTCCACGCTATTCGTCGTAGTTTTCATCACAAAACCGAATATATATCCGAATGTTCCCTCATACGCCTCGGCAACCGAACTTTTACCAATGAACGGCAACGTCATTTCAGTAAGCGGACAACCTCGGAACGCACCGACTTCTATTTGAGTCACGCTGCTTGGCACAACGACTTTGGTTAGGCGCATATCTTTAAAGGCGTTTGTCTTTATTTTTCGGACGGGCTTCAAATCGATGATCGCCGGGATTTCCAATTCCGTCAATCCGACGTCGGAAAGTCCGGTGATCTCCGATACGGTTCCGACGGTGTATGTCAGACTGCGTTTATCCGTGCCTTTTACCCAATAAGCATACATGTTAGTATTGCCTTCGAAAGACCAAACATCCGAATCGGGCGACACTATGCCGTTGTTTTTCAATTGCGTTCCGCCGCCGTCGATCTGAGTGAACCAGCCTTCGAAAGACCACCCCGTCTTATAAGGCTCGGGCAAAGACACGTTTACTGCGGAGTTATAAACAAAGTCGAGTTTCGTCGTCTCGTTGCCGCTTGTCGCCCCCTCGTATTCGAACGTCACTTCCGCAGACCATTTCGCATACAAAGTGATGCTGTAAGACACTTTGCAAATCGAATCCTCTTCATACCTATTCCCCGCGCCCGCCTTTGACGTGAACCAACCGCCGAAAACATTGCCGTTTTTTTCGGGAACGGGCAGTTCTCCGAGCGGAGAATCGTAAACGTATATCTTTGACTTTTCCGCGCAAATTCCGCCTTGCGGATCGAAACGGAAAACGATTTCGTTCGCCGTCCATCTCGCCGTCAACGTGAATACGGAATTTTTATATATCTTCGTAGTATCTCGGACTATGTTTCCGTCTTCGTCGTACCAACCGTCAAACGTATAACCCGTGCGCGACGTCGTAGGCAAATTTAGGCATTTGCCGCGTATTACGGTAGCGTCTTTCACATCCCTTCCGCCTGCCTCGTCATACACGACGTTCAATCTCCACGCCGCATACAGCGTGATTCCACCGCTTTTCGGATAAGAATACGTCGAGTACTCTTCGCCGTTTCCGCCCGATTCCGTATACCAGCCAACAAAATCGGCGTCGTCGCAGACAGGATCGGGAAGTAATTCGACCAGGTATTGAGCCACGCTGTAAATTGCCGAAATCTCTGTTTTGTACACTGTTCCTAGCCCGTCGGTGTCAAGAGTGATTTTCGTCATCCATTTGGCGTAGAGCGTTCTGTTTTCCGCCGAAGAATACAAAGTCTCTTCGGTATATGGATCAAAAAAATTATACTGCTCGCACCAGCCGCCGAACTCGAAGCCCTCTCTCGTCGGCGTAGGCAACTCGCCCACCGCCTCTTTATATTTCACGCTCTTAAACTCGGTATCGCAAGTTCCGCCCATTGCATTGAAATAAACAGTGTAAGTTTTAGGCGCATACTTGGCATACAGCGATATGCTTTGCGTGACTGTCGCAGAGAAATCCCACTCCTGCGTCAAATCCTCGTCGGAACACCAGCAGACGAAATCATAACCCGTCTTTTGCGGATTTCTCGGTGTATTTACCTTGTAACCGCTGTAGACATAGCTTAGCCAGCTCTCACCCTTGTCGTTGTGCGTAACAAACGTCACGATATTTCTGTTCGCATTCCATTTCGCATACAGAACGGTATCCTTCAATACTCTGTCGGTATCGAAATCCCAAACATTTGTATAGTCTTTGTCTTTATACCAGCCCTCAAAAGTATATCCCTCTCTTTCGGGGTAGCGCGGTTCGGGGAACATTTCGCCCCTTTTGACCGATACGTCCTCTATATCGCTGCCACCGACGGAATCGAAAGTCACGGTATAGGACGGAGACACGGCTGTCCGAGAGTAGTATTCGAAGCCGTAGGTCACGACAAAAGCGCCCACCTGCTGACGAATACCCAAGGTAAATATTCCGTTTGAAAGTTTTATATAATTGAAAGCAAGCGAAACGGTTGGCTCGGAAACCGAAACATTATCGCCGACCATAACATAATTCATTTCGCCGAACGCAAGAAAAGCCGTGCCGTCTTTAAACCGCAATTTGGATTCGGATATTTCTATATGCTTGCCGTACATCAAAATTACGGCGTCGTAAGCTGTGTGATCGGTTTCGGACATATCGTCTATATCTATATAGTAGTCTTCCTGACCCGTCACGGAATATACGAAGCCTTTTAAGACATAGTCCACGAAAACTTCTTCCTTTTCGCCTCCGCCTATATCGCCGTTTCCGCCTATATCGCCCGAACCTCCGATGTTGCCGTTTCCGCCGTTTCCGCCGTTACCGTTATCGTGCCGACACCCGACAAACATAACGCAAGCAACGGCAGTCAAAACCGCCAAAAGCACAATAAAGGTAAGCTTGAATTTTCTTTTCATATCAATTTCCTCATAACCGACAATACCGCATTATACCGATATTGATATGCCTAACAAAGGCAAAGTGCGTAGGACAGACCATAAGTCCGAATTTCCGCCGCATTACCCCCCCCATATATTATATCACATACAACACATAAAAGCAAGAATAATTTAAAAAAACGTATAAAAATACCGTGTATCGCAAGCGGCGGTATTGCTTTCTTGTCACATATTGAATCCGATGCTTTTCAATTTACGCTTTCTTTGCAAAACCTATGCTCGAAAGGAATTTCTCGAAAGCGGCGACGCCCTGTTCGTCTGCTTTGAATACGGCGGTGTTGCGCAGTATCTCTTCGCAGATACGGTTTACTTCGTCGCGGATGTTGAGCGAAGCCTCAAGCGCGGAAACTTTCGCATTCTTGACCTCGGCGAGCAGACGCTCTATCATCGCCTTGTGGCAAAGCATATCGTCGGAAAGCTTGGACGCGTCGTACTTTTCCTCCTTGGAAATATACTTTTCTATCTCGGCGAGCTGGCGGTCGAGTCTGCCCGGAAGCACGAAAAGACCCATTGCCTCTATAAGCCCTATGGATTCCGACTTGATGTTCATATACTCGGGGTGAGCGTGGAAAATGCCGTCGGGATAGGTATCGTCGCAGCGATTGTTGCGAAGGATTATATCCATAGTATAGACGCCGTCGTTCTTTCTCAGAATCGGAGTAATCGCATTGTGCTGTTCGTTGGTCTTTGCGAGCACGCCTACGCTCTCGTCGCTGTAAGCTTTCCAAGCCTCGTTTATCTTATTCGTAAGCTCGGCAAGCTTTTCCCTGTTCGTGCAGGAAAGGCGAATTACGTTGTTGTACCAATCGACTATCACGGCGTCAACATACGGATATTCGGCGGACTTGAGCTTGCAAAGCGCGGGAGCTTTGTGCATGGGCATTGCCTTTGCGCCGCCCTGGAAGTGGTCGTGCGTGAGAATGGATCCGCCCACTCTCGGAAGAGCGGCGTTGCAACCGATGAAATAGCCTGGCATGAAGTCGACAAAGTCGAACAGTTTTTCTATGGTCTCGCCGTCCACCTTCATGGGCACGTGCGCGTTGTTGACGGCAATGCCGTGCTGGTTGAAGTAAGAATACGGGCTGAACTGCCAGAACCATTCTTCGCCGCCGAGTTCTACGGGCACATAGCGAAGAGTCTTCTTGTTCTTTCCGCCGCCCGCATAACCTATATTGTCTGCGCAGATGTCGCACTCGGGATATTTCGACGCCTTGCTCTTAAGCGCCTTTGCCGTCTCTTCGTTGTTCTTCTCGGGGCGGCAGACGTTTACCGTCACTTCTATCTTGCCTTTCGTGCCCTTTGCTTCCCAATGCTTGTTCATGGCGAGCTTGCTCGTCTTTACATAGTCGCTCTTTACCGAATAGTCGTAAAGCCAATCGAAAGCCTTTACCGCATTTCTCGAATGAAGGTCGGCAAACGTATCCGCAACCTGCGAGGGCTTGAGCATGACAATGTTCATTATTTTGTCGGCGAAATATTCGCGCTCGGAGTCGGTTATAACGCCGTTTTCGACGGCATAATTGACTATGGGCTCGAGTACGGCGTCGGGCGTCGCAAGCGCGTCGAGCTCGTCCGCGTTCACCTCGTACTGCTCGTATGCCGTAAGCTTCAACTCGTCGAGTATGAGGTTGCGTGCATAAGCCGTATCGAGGTCGTCGAGCAATAAATTGCTCTGTGCGTAGTACAACAAGTTTTCTACGTTCTGATAGATCATCATGATATTTATATATCTCCTTTTGCTTGATAATTTTCTTTTTTAGTCGTTGGGTCGGGATACGTTTATGTACTTCTCGACCGAAAAGTACTTCCAAGGCGAATTTTCCGTCGGCGGGAACACCTTAAACGCCATTGTTTTGCCTGACGTGGGGTGCTTGAACTTGAGCTCGTACGCCCAAAGCGCGAGATTGCCGTCCTTCGCCGTTCCGCCGCCGTAACGCGCGTCGCCGAATATCGGACAGCCTATGCCCTTCATCTGTACGCGTGCCTGATGTCCCCTGCCCGTTATGAGCTCGATGTCGACAAGCGCGTACTTGTTGTCCACCGTCTCGAGCACGCGATAGTCGAGTATCGCCTCCTTGCTTTCGGGAGTGGGCACGACGCTTATGCGCACGGTGTTTGTATCGGTATCCTTTATGAGCTCGTTCGTAAGGCGCGCACGCCGCTCGCGCGGAATACGGATCGTGACCGCAAGATAGCGTTTTTCGGTTTCGCCCTCGCGTATCTGCTCCGAAAGTCTTGCCGCGGCTTTGCTCGTGCGGGCGAATACCATTACGCCGCCCGTGGGTCTGTCGAGCCTGTGCACAAGCCCTATGAACGCGTCGCCCGGCTTTTCGTACTTTACTTTGACGTAGTTTTTGACCCAACCGAGCAGATCGGGGTCGCCGCTCGAATCCGCCATAGTCGGCATATTCTGCGGCTTTACTACGACCACGAGATGATTGTCTTCGTATAGCACTATGGGTTCGTCCATAATACCTCCTTTTGTGATAGTGAAAATTGAGTGGATACTGATTTTCCAAGGTTGAGATTCCTCGACTGCGCTCGGAATGACAATAGGTGTTTTGTCAGAGGGCGAAGAAGCAAGCAATAATTCATGACGGATTAGAAGCGACACATTTCAAGTAGCGCCAGAGGGTGAAGAAGCAAGCAAGACGGACAGCTGGCGACGAGCACGACGGGAGTGTACTTTTTCGTACATGACCGAGTGCAAGGAGCACGCAGTTCGTATTGCGCAGCTTATGCGCCCTCGCTGTTGACCCAAAGTCCCGAGCAGCCGCAAGGCAACACCACTCCGCGCTTATCCGACGTCGGCAATCCGACTTCGTAAGCGGTGTGCGTGCCGCCGAAAGAGCCGAGCGCAATTGAGAGAAGATTGTCGATGACGGTCGGCTGGAGACCCGTAGTATAGCTGTTGACGAGAAAGAACACGGGACTGTCCGAAAGCACCTTTTTCACTTCCGAGAGAAGTCCGAAGATGTCGTCCTCTATCTTCCACAGCTCGCCGCCCGGACCTCTTCCGTACGAAGGAGGATCCATGATCACCGCGTCATAGCTCTTGCCGCGCTTTATCTCGCGCGCGACGAACTTTGCGCAGTCGTCGACGATGTAGCGTATGGAATCGCTCGGAAGATTGGAAAGCTTTGCGTTCAGCTTGCAACGCTCGACCATGCCTTTAGCCGCGTCGACGTGGGTCACGAACGCGCCCGCCGCCGCACAGGCAACGCTTGCGCCGCCCGTGTACCCGAAGAGGTTCAAGACGTTTATCCTGCGGTTTTCCTTGCGGATTATATCGGTCATAAGCGACCAATTCGCCGCCTGCTCGGGAAACAGTCCCGTATGCTTGAAGCCCATGGGTCTGACGGAGAAAGTGAGGTTGCGCCAACCGACGTTCCACTGTTCGGGAAAGGGCTTGAGCTTTTCCCACGCCCCGCCGCCGCTCGCCTCGCGTCTATAGCACGCGTTGAGTTTTTTGAAGCCCTTTAGGTCGAACTCGGGTTTCCATATGGCTTGCGGATCGGGTCTCAGAAGATATACGTCCTTCCAGCGCTCGAGCTTTTCTCCGTCGCCGCTCCCGATTATTTCGTAGTCTGTCCAATCGGAGGCTATCATAACTTATTTACCGACAGCTTTACTTTTATTCCGCCGAGATCGCATTCCGTGCCTTTATCCGAGCGCGTAATCTTGTTTGCGAGCACCTCGCTCGCCACCCTCTCGCCGTAAATCTCAAGCACCTTGTCGATCTCGGCACCGCTTCCGACGCACAGCTCTATCCTGTCCGTAACGTCAAAGCCGCTGTCCTTGCGCATATTTTGGACCTTGGAGACGAGCTCGCGCATATAGCCCTCGGTTATGAGCGAAGCGTCGAGCTTGAGATCGAGCGCGACCGAAACGGTCTTACCCGTGAGCGCGGAATAGCCCTCGCGCTCCTTTCTCGAAATCAGCATATCGCTTTCCTTAAGCTCTATCTTTTCGCCGCCGACTTCGAAAGTATACACTCCGCCGCCCTTTACTGCATTTGCCGCTTTGTCGCCGTTCTCGGCAAGATGCGAGCGGATTGCGCCCACGTTTTTGCCGTACCTCGGTCCGACGGTTTTGAGCTGTGGCTTAACCTCGTAAGACATGAGACTTTCCGCGTCTCCCGACACTTCCACGCGCTTTACGTTTATCTCGTCGGCGAGAATATCCTTGAGCTGGGACGAGATCGCTTCTCGCTCGGAAGCTATTTTATCCGCTCCGTCGCCCGCGAGATATAACGTCGGAAGGGGTTGTCGGTTGCGGATCTTTGCCGCGCTGCGCGCCGAGCGACCGAGTTCCGCAGCTTCGATTATGACGTCCATTGCCGACTCGAGCCCCTTGTCCACATAGCCGAAATCCGCTTTCGGGAAGTCGCACAGGTGCACCGACTCGGGCGCGGACTTATCGACGGAAAGGACGATATTGCCGTAAATGCTTTCCGCCATAAACGGCGTAAACGGAGCCGTCAGAAGGGAAAGCGTCTTGAGCGCGGTGTAAAGCGTAGTAAACGCGGCGATCTTGTCGTCGCCCTTTCCGCTCACCCAGAAGCGTCTGCGGCAACGGCGCACGTACCAATTCGAAAGCGAGTCCGTAAAGTCCTGCATTGCTCGCGCCGCTTCGAAAATCTTGTATTCGTTTAGATTTTTGTCAACCGTGTCTATGAGAGTGTTCAGCCCCGAAAGGATCCACTTATCCATTACGGTGAGCGCGCACTTATTTATGTCGTACTTAGTCGGGTCGAACTTGTCTATTTCCGCATAGAGGACGTAGAAGCAATATGTGTTCCAGAGCGTGCCGAGATATTTTCTCTGCGCCTCGGAAACCGCGTCTGCATAGAAGCGCGACGGAAGCCACGGCGCGGAACTTGTATAGAAGTACCAGCGCACGGCGTCCGAGCCCTGTTTGTCGAGGACGCTCCACGGATCGACGACGTTGCCCTTATGCTTGGACATCTTTATTCCGTCCTTGTCGTTTACGTGGCCGAGGACGATACAGTTTTTAAAGGGCGCTTTATCGAATATGAGCGTGGAAATCGCGAGGAGCGTATAGAACCAACCGCGAGTCTGATCCACCGCTTCGGAAATGAAGTCTGCGGGATAGGTGCGCTCGAACACCTCCTTGTTTTCGAACGGATAGTGATACTGCGCAAACGGCATACTGCCCGAATCGTACCAGCAGTCTATCACTTCGCTCGTGCGCTTCATTTTCGCGCCGCAACCGCACGGAATCTCCACCGCGTCGACATAGGGCTTGTGAAGCTCGATATCTCCCTTTATGCCGCCGAGCTCTTTAAGCTCCGCTTTCGATCCGACCACCTTTGTCTTGCCGCAGTCGGGACATACCCAGATGGGAAGCGGCGTACCCCAATAGCGTTCGCGCGAGAGTCCCCAATCGATGACGTTTTCGAGGAAGTTCCCCATTCTGCCCTTACCTATCGAGTCGGGCATCCAATTTACGGACGCATTGTTTTTGAGAAGCCTGTCGCGAACTTCGGTCGTCTTTATGAACCAGGTCGAGCGAGCGTAGTAGATAAGCGGCGTGTCGCAGCGCCAGCAGTACGGATAGCTGTGCTTATACATGAGCTCTTTAAACAGCAGTCCGCGGGATTTGAGATCCTTCAGAATTATCTTGTCGCCGTCCTTGCAGAACACGCCTTTAAGCTCGCCGCAACGCTCGTCGAATCTGCCGTCTATGCCGACAAGCTGAACGAACGGAAGATCGTTGTCCCTTCCCACGCGCGCGTCGTCCTCGCCGAATGCGGGAGCGATGTGCACGACGCCCGTGCCGTCCTCCAAAGTGACGTAATCGTCGCAGACGACATAGTGGCAGTCCTCTCGTTCCTTCTTATAGAATTCAAACAGCGGCTCGTAGCGCATACCTTTGAGCGCCGAGCCTTTTTTACATTCGATTATTTCGGGCTCGTCGAAGAAATTTTTCACGAGAGCTTCCGCAAGAATGAGACGCTCGTTTCCGTTTTTCACGACGGCGTAATCGTAGTCCGCGCCGACGCAGAGAGCGACGTTGCTCGGAAGCGTCCAAGGGGTGGTCGTCCAGGCAAGAATATAGAGGTCTTTTTCTCCGACGACCTTAAAGCGGGCTACGCAGGATTTCTCTTCGACTTCCTTATAACCTTGCGCCACTTCGTGCGAAGAAAGCGCCGTGCCGCAACGCGGGCAGTACGGAACTATTTTGTGCCCCTTATAAATGAGCCCCATGTCGTAAATCTTTTTGAGCGACCACCAGACAGACTCGATATAGTTGTCGTCGTAAGTGACATAGGGATTTTCCATGTCCGCCCAATAGCCGACGCGCTCGCTCATACGCTCCCACTCCGACTTATAGGTGAACACGCTCTCCTTGCACTTCTTTATGAAAGGCTCGACGCCATAGCGTTCGATGTCCTTTTTGCCGTCCATACCGAGCTTCTTTTCGACCTCGAGCTCGACGGGCAAACCGTGCGTGTCCCAACCCGCCTTACGCAGGACGTGGCAGCCTTTCATCGTCTTATAGCGCGGGATTATGTCCTTCATTACGCGCGTGAGAATATGACCTACGTGCGGCTTGCCGTTTGCCGTAGGAGGTCCGTCGTAAAAGGAAAATTCTTCGCCGCCCTCGCGAAGAGCTATGCTCTTTTTGAAAACGTCGTGCGCCTTCCAATACTTTATGACCTCTTTTTCACGCTCGACGAAATCGAGATTGGGGTCTGCCTTCTTGTACATATTCTTTTTCTTCTGCGGCATATTGCGCTCCTAAATATGATTTCGGGTTTTAAATCGCAAAACTTATGCGCACCGTCTTGGCAGACGGTCCGCTTATCAAAGCTCTTTTAAAATGAGTTTTCGTAAAATCTCTTTTACAATTATATAACGAAGCCGAAGCAAAGTCAAACATTCGGCGAGCATAAAGCAAAATTTCTCTTTATAGGCTTTCTCTCTCCGCGCTCTGCCGCCCTGCCGGTCACGAGCCGTTTTGCCCGAAATTCGCCTCCCGTATGCCCTTTCGGCACAGGCGCAAAAGGAAATAATTGTATAAATTTTTTGAGGTATAAGTGTTGACTAAATCGGTTTTTTTTGCTATAATATAAGCTATGGCAAGGGACACTCGAAACCTAAACTTGATATGCCCGAACTGCTTCGGCACACTGAACGTATACGGCTATTGCCAAAACTGCCGCACGTATGCTATACCCGTCGCGCCTTCCGCGGCGGTGCTTCCCCCGCGCACCATTTTACAGCGCAGGTACTTTCTCGGTAAGACTCTCGGCTCGGGCGGATTCGGAATCACCTATCTTGCCTGGGATCTCGAGACATCGACCAAGGTCGCGATAAAAGAATTCTTCCCCAAGGGCTATGCCTCGCGCGGCACCGACTCCGTGTGCGTCACTGTTTCGACGCAGGCGGGAACGCCCGCTTTCAACCACTGGCTGTCCGCCTTTCTCGACGAAGCGCAGGTGCTCACGAACGTAGTTAATATGCCGGGCACCGTCAAAATCGAGGACTTCTTCACGACCAACCACACCGCTTATATCGTAATGGAATATCTCGAAGGCATTTCGCTTCGCCAATACATTACGCAACGCGGCGGACGGCTTCCCATGAAAGAGACGCTGAACATCATGCGTCCCGTTCTCGACGCCCTGCTCGCGCTTCATCAATACGGGCTTATACACAAGGATATTTCGCCCGAAAACGTACAGATAGTAAAGAACCGCGAAGTCAAGCTAATGGACTTCGGCGCGGCTTCCCTCTACAACAAGAACGTAACGAAGCCGTATATAATCCTAAAGCACGGCTTCTCCCCCATAGAGCTTTACCGCACCGACTTAAAGCAAGGACCTTACTCCGACATATATCAGGCAGGCGCAACCATTTACAACTGTCTGACGGGAGTAATACCTCCCGCCGCGCCCAATCGCCTGCAAAAGGACACGCTCGTGCGCCCGTCGGCTTACGGAATTCATATTCCGCTTGTGCAGGAAAACGCCCTCATGAAATCGCTTAAGGTGAATGCCAAGGACCGCTACGACAACATGGGCGAGTTCATACAGATGATGTACGGCGAGTTCATGCCGCCCATGCTACACTTCGGAGGCGGAGTAAAAACGCATTAAAGCAAATTGAACCTTTTTTAGAAAAGGTGAGCGAAAAAGATTCTTGTCGTTTTTCAGAAAACCACGGAAAATGCTACTGCGCCTTTTTTCGAAAAGGCGCGCCGAAAAAGATGAAGGGAGAGGAACTTTCGACTGTTCCTCTCCCTTTCAAATCCCTCTCTTTTAAACGATTTAGGGCTCTGCCCTAAAAACCCTTTTTAGAGGATTATATTTTAAATATTTCGGTGATGTCCTATAGTAATGCGCGAAGCTTAATGCAAGAACGCGATAGAGATTCGACTGCGCTCAACATGACAGAGGGCATTTTTGTTGCGTTCTACTTCCGACAATCCCCTCAGTCTGCTACGCAGACAGCTCCCCTTTGCTCAATGGGAGCCTTTTTTAATGATAAGAGAGATAATAAGCCGTTTGGAAAAATATCAATGAAAATCGCTTGCAATAAACCTCAAAATGTAATATAATAACAAAGCCGTGCTAAGCGGGGAGCCAGCGGTGCCCTTTACTCACAATCCGCTACAGTGAGGCTGAATGCCGTTCTCGGCAAGCATATGGGGCGCAGTCGCCGCCCGAGAAGCGTCGATGCCAAGGTCTTGTGCAACGAAGCGCTACGAACCGTGTCAGAGCCTGACCGCAGCAGCACTAAGTAGAAAGCAACGTGTGCCACGAGGTAGCTTTGGCGGAGCCTATCGGCGGAAGGACGACCCGGTATTCTCTGTCAAAAACGGATGCACGGCATTTTCGAAACCAACGGCGGTCGAATAAAATCGACCGCCTTTGTTGTATAACGATTTTTAGGCTTGTCTTTCCCGCGCGAAATCGCTTGACAAAAAGAGTCGGTCTGTGCTTTAATAAATAATTAAAGCTATAACGCGTTTTGATTTAGTACTGTAAAGCAATAAATCACGGAGAGGCAATATGAAACGTAAACTCAAGGGCTGTCAAATAATCGTCGAGTGTCTCATAGAACAGGGCGTCGACTGCGTATTCGGTTATCCCGGAGGACAGATAATAGATACGTTCGACGCGCTTTATCTTGCGTCCGACCGAATAAAGCAGGTGCTCACCTCGCACGAACAGGGCGCGGCGCACGCCGCGGACGGCTATGCCCGTGCGTCGGGAAAGCCCGGCGTCGTGATCGCTACGAGCGGACCGGGCGCGACTAACCTCGTGACGGGAATCGCGAACGCCTATATGGACAGCGTGCCCATGGTCGCTATCACGGGAAACGTCCCCGTTCCCCTTCTCGGGAGAGACAGCTTCCAAGAAGTAGACATTGCGGGGATAACCATGCCCGTCACGAAGCACAACTATATCGTAAAAGACGTCACGAGGCTTGCGGACACCATACGCGAGGCGTTTGAGATTGCTATGAGCGGCAGACGCGGACCCGTGCTTATAGACGTGCCGAAGGACGTACAGCAAGCCCTGTGCGACTACGAGCCGAAAGCGCCCGCAAAGGAAGCCGCAGCGCCTTTAAACGCACGCGATGTCGAGAGCGCGGCAAAACTCATAAACTCCGCACGCCGTCCGTACATCATGACGGGCGGAGGCTGTATCTCGAGCGGCGCGAGCAAAGCTCTTATAGAATTTGCCGAAAAGCTCGGTGCGCCCGTATGCTCGTCGGTCATGGGACTGGGCGCCTTCCCCGCCTCTCATCCGCTGTTTGCGGGGCTTGTCGGTATGCACGGCAACGCCGCCGTCGCAAAGACTCTTCCCGAATGCGATCTTCTCGTCGTACTCGGCGCGCGCTTTTCCGACCGCGTAGCTCAGGACAGAAAGGCATTCATGAAGCAGGCGAAGATACTTCACATAGACATCGACGACGCGGAAATAGACAAGAACATACGCTCCGACGCGCACCTTAAAGGGGACGTAAAGACCGCCTTGGAGGCGATTCTCCCTCTCCTTGCGCCGACGAGCGAAAGCGGCTGGGCGAAAAAAGTGACCGAGCTTAAAGCCGCGCACCCTTTCCGCCCCGCAGGCAAAAAGCTTGACCCGAGAAAGATAATCGAAAGCGTGAGACGCAATTCCATGCCCGACACAAAGATCGCAACCGACGTCGGACAGCATCAGATGTGGGTGGCGCAGAGCTACGGCTTCGAGCTTCCCCGCACCCTTCTCACGAGCGGCGGACTCGGCACAATGGGCTTCGGTCTCGGAGCGGCTATAGGCGCGGCGTTTGCAAGCGGCAGAGCCCCCGTTCTGTTTACGGGCGACGGTTCCTTCCACATGAATATGAACGAGCTTGCGACCTCGGTAAAATACGGCGCGTGCGTAAAGATATTTCTTTTCAACAACAACGTGCTCGGCATGGTGCGACAGTGGCAGACGCTGTTTTACGGCAAGCGGTATTCGTCAACCGTGCTCGATCTGCCGACCGATTACGATGCGCTCGCAAAGGCGTTCGGCGCAAGGAGCATGACTATCAAAAACAATGACGAAATCGAAAGCGTAGTAAAAGAAGCGCTCGAAGAAAAAGGCACGGTACTCGTAAACTGCGTGATAGAGCAAGACGATATGGTCCTCCCCATGATACCGCCGGGGAAAGCCATGAACGACATAATAGAAGAGCTTTGAGGGCTTAAGCGCGTTTTATACGAGGAAGACGCGGCTTTTGTGAGGGAGTGTACTTTTTCGTACACGACCGAAACAAAAATGTAAGTCTGACAAAGTAGAAAACGATGATTAAGCCCTCAAAGAAAGTTCGGCGACATTAAAATCGAAAATTTCGGGAGTAAATTAAATGAAGAACAAGCATATTATAACCGCGCTCGTAAGAAACCACAGCGGCGTGCTCACCCGTATATCCGGGCTGTTCGCGAGACGCTGTTTCAACATAGACAGCCTTGCCGTCTGCGCCACAGAAAACCCCGAGCTTTCGCGCATGACTATAGTTTCGGACACGGACGACGGGCTTGCCGAGCAGATGGTCAAGCAGCTCGACAAATTATGCGACGTAATAAAAGTTTGCGAACTCGGCGACAGCAGAGTCTCGCGCGAGCTGTTGCTTGTGAAAATAAACTTGACGGCGGCTCAGCGACCCGAGATAGAATCCACGTGCAATATCTATAAGGCAAAACTCGTAGACCTCTCCCCCGAAAGCGTCATAGTCGAGCTGTCGGGAGAGCCGAACAAGCTTGACGCACTGATAGAGCTTTTGAAGCCCTACGGCATAATCGAGCTTGCGCGAACGGGAGTTACGGCGCTCGAGCGCGGCGGCAAAGCCATAAACGAATAGAACACCGCAAATAAAAAATCACGTCTCATACAAAACTGCGAGACGTGATTTTTTCATGATTATCAAAACTTTCGCCAAACGATATCCGCATACCCTTTGTTTCTAACTCGTCGCAACAATGTCGCGACATATTCACTGTCTCCCGTCGGAATAGAATAACCCGAATATTGCCCCATGAAATAGCTTGTGACCGCCTTCCAACTGCCGTTTGAAGGCAAGTACGCGTTTTTGAGAGCGCTACCGTAGAATGCGTACGCTCCTATATAGCTAACCGTATCGGGAACAGTGACCGACCTCATGAAACTCATTCCGTAAGGATCGCCTTCCCCGCCTTTGCCCAAAATGCCGACGACCGTTTTTCCGCCTATCTCCGAAGGTATCACGATATCGACCGCGTCACTGCTTGCACAGAAAGTCTTGACATACATACCGTCGTCGTACTCCTTAAAGCCGATGATATAGTCGTCTGCGACGTATACTCTGCCGCTCGAATTTTCCGCCATAGCGCTTGTGACAAAGCCCGTGGAAACCGAAACAGCCGACGCGCACACGACAAGCACGGCAAGCACTATAGACAGCACGAATCCGCGTTTGCCTTTACTAAGCGGATTGTTGTCATACTTTATCGCGCAGAAAAGCGTGCCTATAAAACACAACGACGCAAGCACGATAGGCAATGCGAGTCCGCCGCGACTTCCGAATACCTGCAAGCTCCAGACCGTCCAAAATCGGAAAAACGGATTCACGCCCGCAAAAGAAAGCACCACCGTAAGTATGAGAATGACAGACAGCGACATAGCGACTATCGAGAAAGCCAGAGTCTTTTTATAAGTCTTTGCCTCCGCCCTTTTTCTCAAAGCTTCCCACTTTTTCATCTCCGCGGCGCGGGCTTGCGCGGCGGCGGCGTCTCTGCGCTTTTTCTCGGCACGCGCCGCAGCTTCCGCGTTCCTCTTTCTTTCTTCCTCTCTCTTTTGTTCCTCTTCGAGCAATGCAAGACGGGCTTTTTCGTTGCGCTCAGCCTCTTCGAGACGAGCTATCTTTTCGTTTAGACGAGACTTAAAGTCGTCGACACGCCGCTTTGTTTCGCCCGTCGCGTACCTTTCGGCGTTCTTCAAAAACCTGTTCGAAAGTATCCCATGCTTGTCGGCGAGCCTGAATTTGTTTATGATCGCGTCCTCGGACTTTACGCCCATGTCGGCAACAAACATTCCGAACCATGCCTCGGCGTTTTCGGGCTCTATGTCGAGCGCTCTATTGAAATAAGACCTCGCGCCGTTCATGTTTCCGTCCTCGAGTTCCTGATGAGCTCTGACGAGAAGATTGTCGACGCTCACCGTCAAACCTGCGGCGGCAGTCGGCTGAGTTATGCTTTTAAGCCGCTTTTCGAGTTCGAGTTGAGCTCTTTTCTGTTCCTCTATAGTCTTTCTGATTTCCTCCGCCTCGCGCTCTCTTGCGGCGGCAATCTCCTGTCTTTTCTTCTTCGCCTCGGGCGTGTGGCGTTCCACAAAGTCCTCTATTCGAGAATAAGCGTCGGGCTTTTTGAGATCTATGCCCTGAATCTTAGCGTTTTTGGACGGCAATTTTTCTATCGGCTTTCCGTCGAAAACTATGGTAATGCTGTCGCAGTCCTTGTTCTCCGTATCGCCTATCATGGAGATAAACCGCATATACTCGTTCTTTACCCAAGGCGTTTGGAGATAGCTCTCGTTGCCGCATATAACGAGCATACACTCCGACATATAAAGTGCGTAAAGAATGAGCGCTTCATACGCCACGCCTTCCCTGCCCCTTATCTCCTCTTCGGAATAAAAGGGCGCATACCCGCGGCTTTTGAGATGATTGTATATGCGCATGGCGTGCATACTGTCCGTCGTATAGCCACCGTTTTCATCACTCACTTTCGTGCAGATGAAGCAGTCGTAATCGAGCCCCATATCTTTAAGCTTCGAAAATTCGGCGCGAATATAATCGACGTCGCGTGCGTCGCGCTCGAACACCGAGCGTTGTTCGCGCGTCGAAAGCTTGAGTGCGGTAAGATAGTTTTTGTCCGAAGAAAAAGCCTTGTCGGCTATTTCGTAGCATATCGGCTGCCGTACGTTGTTTACTTCGTCCTTTATGTAGCGTATCTTAAACGTCGAAAGAGCCATGCCGAAATAGGCGTTCGGCTCGCTCGGCTCGGACTTTGCCGCCTTTTCGAATGCGGAATAGGCGCGGTCGAATTCGCCGTTGTCGAGCTCGTGCTCGCCTATGCGGAGAAACTCCACGGCTTCGGCGCTCGTTTCGTTTTTCGGAATTGCGTATACGTTTTTGCAATACGGGCATTTTATCGTGCCGCCGACGACGGTTCCGACGTCGAGCACGGCGTTACAGGTTTTGCAAAGAAATTCTTGTATCATAGTTTTCCCCTAAGAGAAGATTTCGGTCATATTCTAACATTCGGCATACCGATATGTCAAGCCATAGCGATATATTTTCAAAAAACTTGCAAGCATTGTAAAAGGCGAAATCGAGCTTTACCGATCACACTTACATAGGCTTTCGGAAAATCGCCCCGACAGGTATATGCGAAAACACCTTTTGTATGGATATGCGACAGGAGACGATTGCGAAAAAAAGTCGGGAAAATGCCCGACAAAACGTAAATTTTTGCAATTAGCAAGGGCGCTTGAGTGGACAAACGAATAAAAATGTAGTACAATATTATAAAAGAAGAACGCCCCCTATTTTACTGCGAGGCACGAAGGAGAGTTTATGAGCAAAGAGTTTTTCGCAGGGCTCGAAAGAGCACCCCAGCGCGCGCTTATGAAAGCGCTCGGACTTAGCGACGAGGAAATAAACAAGCCGCTTATCGCCGTCGTTTCGGCAAAGTCGGAAATAGTCCCCGGACATATGCACCTCGACAAAGTGACGGACGCCGTAAAAGCGGGCGTATACGCCGCCGGAGGCACTCCGATAGTCGTCCCGAGCATAGGCATTTGCGACGGACTTGCCATGGGTCACGACGGAATGAGATATTCTCTGCCCTCGCGCGAGCTCATTGCCGACAGCGTCGAAAGTATGCTTATAGGACACGCCTTCGACGGAGCCGTGCTTGTGCCCAACTGCGACAAGATAGTCCCCGGTATGCTCATGGGTGCGGCAAGAGTCAACATTCCCACGATAATGGTATCGGGCGGACCCATGGAAAGCGGTTGCTTTAAAGGCGAAAAAGTCAGTTTTTCGACTACATACGAGGCGATAGGCAAAGTCAAAGTCGGCAATATGTCGCTTGCGGAGCTTACGGAGCTCGAAAACAACGCCTGCCCCGGCTGCGGAAGCTGTTGCGGTATGTACACGGCGAACAGCCTCAACTGCGCGGCGGAAGCTCTCGGCATGGCTCTTCCCGGAAACGGAACCGTCCTTGCGACCTCGAGCGAACGTCTTCGCCTTGCCAAAGAGGCGGGCAAGACCATTATGGAGCTCGTATCCGGCGCAGTATATCCGCGCATGATAATGACCAAGCAAGCGTTTAAAAACGCCCTTGCGCTCGATATGGCAATAGGCGCGTCTACGAATACGGTCATTCACCTCTTTGCGATAGCCTCCGAGTGCGGCATAGACGTGGGCGGAAAGGATTTTTCGCTCGACACCGTGCAAAAGATCTCCGATTCGACGCCTAATCTCTGCAAGCTCTCCCCTTCTACCGACGTCGACATGAACGACTTACACCGCGCCGGCGGCATTCAAGCCGTTCTCCACGAACTCGACAAAAAAGGACTCATAGACGGAACTTGCATAACCGTAAGAAACCGTCCGCTTAAGGATTCGTACAAGCACGCGCACGTTCTCAACGAAAACGTCATACGCAAAATAGATTCGCCCATTTCCGAATGCGGCGGCATTGCCGTCCTAAAGGGCAACATAGCCGAGGACGGCGCAGTCGTAAAGCGCAGCGCGGTCGCGCCCGAAATGATGAAGTTTACGGGCAAAGCTAAGTGCTTCGACAGCGAAGAGGAAGCCGTAAACGCCATAATGGCGGGGCTCATCACCGCGGGGGACGTCGTCGTGATACGGTATGAAGGACCGAAAGGCGGACCCGGCATGAGAGAGATGCTCTCCCCCACTTCGGCTCTCGTGGGAATGGGGCTCGACAAGGACGTTGCGCTCATCACCGACGGACGCTTTTCTGGCGCTACGCGCGGCGCGGCGATCGGGCACGTATGCCCCGAAGCGGCGGCGGGCGGCAAGATCGCGCTCGTAAAAGACGGCGACAAGATAGAAATAGATATTCCCGCAGGCAAGCTGAACCTTGCGATAAACGCGAAAGAAATGACGACGCGCGCAAAGAAGCTGCACCCCAAGGTCTCCAACCCCACGGGCTGGCTTTTCAGATATTCGGCTCTCGTAACGAGCGCGGATAAGGGCGCAGTGCTCAAAAAGAAATTTTAAGGAGACATTCCATGGCAAGAGCTATGACGCTTTCGCAGAAGATACTCGCACTTCACGCCAGACTCGACGACGTGTGCGCGGGGCAGCTTATAACAGCCGATCTCGACATGGTGCTCGGCAACGACATCACCTCTCCCGTCGCAATAGGCGAGCTTGAAAAAGCGGGCATAGACGGAGTTTTCGACAGGCGCAAAATAAGCATAGTGCTCGACCACTTCACACCGAACAAGGACATAAAGAGCGCCGAGCAGTGCAAAAAGTGCCGCACTTTTGCCCGCCGCTTCGATATAGAAAACTTTTTCGACGTGGGAGAAATGGGCATAGAACACGCTCTTTTACCCGAAAAGGGACTTGTCGGCGCAGGCGATCTCGTGATAGGCGCGGACTCCCACACCTGTACTTACGGTGCGCTCGGCGCATTCTCGACGGGCGTAGGCTCCACCGACATGGCATACGGCATGGCTACGGGCAAAGCCTGGTTTAAGGTGCCCTCCGCCATAAAGGTCGTACTTTCGGGAAAGCCCGCGAAAGACGTTTCCGGTAAGGACATAATTCTCAGCCTCATAGGTATCACGGGCGTGGACGGCGCGCTTTATAAGTCGCTCGAGTTCGTGGGAGACGGAGTGAAACATCTCGGCATAGACGACCGCTTCACCATTTGCAATATGGCGATAGAAGCGGGCGCAAAGAACGGCATATTCGAATGCGACGAAGTAGCCGAGGCATACATGAAAGGCCGCTATAAGGGCAAAATACGCCGTCTGAAGGCGGATGAGGACGCCGAGTACGAGCGAGTGATCGAAATCGACCTTTCCCGTCTCTCCCCTACGGTCTCCTGTCCGCACCTTCCCTCGAACGTAAAAAACGCGGACGAACTCGGCGGCATAGCCATAGATCAGGTCGTGATAGGCTCTTGCACAAACGGGCGCATATCCGATCTTCGGATCGCCGCAAAGGTGCTCGAAAACCGCAAAGTCGCCAAGGGCGTTCGCGCGATAGTCATACCCGCGACGAACGAAGTCTACCTTCAGGCAATGCGCGAGGGACTGCTCGAAACCTTTATAAAGGCGGGCGCGATAGTATCGACTCCTACTTGCGGACCCTGCCTCGGCGGACACATGGGCATACTTGCCGAAGGCGAAAAATGCGTCGCCACGACCAACAGGAATTTCGTCGGGCGCATGGGACACATAACGAGCGAGATATATCTCGCCTCACCCTATGTTGCGGCGTGCTCGGCGGTGCTCGGACATATCGGCACGGAACGCTCGTTTAAAAAGTAAGGAGACGGACATGGATATAAAAGGCAAGGCGCACAAGTACGGCGACAACGTCGATACCGACGTAATAATCCCCGCAAGACATCTGAACACATCGAATCCGGAGGAGCTCGCCCTTCACTGCATGGAGGACATCGACCCCGATTTCGCAAAGAAGGTAGAGCGCGGCGACATAATGGTCGGCGGCGAAAACTTCGGCTGCGGCTCGTCGCGGGAGCACGCTCCTTTGTCCATAAAGGCAAGCGGAGTCGCGTGCGTCATTGCTTCGTCGTTTGCGCGGATATTCTACCGCAACGCGATAAACATCGGTCTTCCCATTCTCGAGTGTCCCGAGTGTTCGAAGGAGGCAAAGAGCGGACACATTATCGGAGTGGATCTCGCCAAGGGAAAAATAACCAACGAGACGCTCGGGAAAAGCTATGCGACACAGCCGTTCCCGAAAGAGATCCAGGACATAATTTCCCGAGGCGGACTGCTTAAGCAGCTCAAGCTTTAATTAGGAAACGACGGGCAAAACCCGAAAAAAAATCTACAAACGGAGAATAAAAGTTATGGCAAATCACAAGATTGCGATACTGCGCGGCGACGGTATCGGTCCCGAAATCACCAATGCGGCTATCGGCGTGCTGGACGCCGTAGCAAACCGTTTCGGTCACACATTCGAATATACGTTCCCTCTCATAGGCGGCGAAGCCATCGACCGCGAGGGCGCACCGCTTCCCCAGGCGACGATAGACGAGTGTCTCAAATCCGACGCCGTGCTTCTCGGAGCGGTGGGCGGACCGAAGTGGGACAATCTCGCGGGTCATCTGCGCCCCGAAAAAGGTCTTCTCGGCATAAGGAGCGCAATGGGGCTTTACGCAAACGTCCGCCCCGCAGTGCTTTACGACGAGCTTAAAAGCTCTTCGCCGCTTAAAAACGACATTATCAAAAACGGCGTAGACATCACCGTCGTGCGCGAGCTTACGGGCGGCATTTACTTCGGCGAGCGCGGCTACAAGGACGGACCGCTCGGGCGTATGGCGTTCGACACGGAGGCGTACTCCATTAAGGAAATCGAACGAGTCGCTCACATCGCCTTCCAGATAGCTCAAGGAAGGAAAAAGAAGGTCACGAGCGTCGACAAGGCAAACGTACTCGAAAGTTCGAGACTGTGGCGCGCGAGCGTCGCAAGGGTCGCAAAGGACTATCCCGACGTCGAGCTCGTCAATATGTATGTTGACAACTGCGCAATGCAGCTCGTGAAAAATCCGTCTCAGTTCGACGTTATACTTACGTCGAATATGTTCGGCGATATACTTTCGGACGAAGCAGCCATGCTTACGGGCTCCATAGGACTGCTCCCCTCTTCCTCGCTCGGAGACGGGAAGCGCGGACTGTACGAGCCCATTCACGGCAGTGCGCCCGACATCGCAGGTACGGATACGGCAAACCCCATAGCCACAATTCTTGCGGCGGCAATGATGCTTTCGACATCGTTCGGTCTGTACGAGGAAACGGCTTGCATAGAAAACGCAGTCAAGAAAGTGCTTGCAAAGGGACTTCGCACTCCCGACATCGCAGGCTTCGGCGGAAAGAAAGTCGGCTGCGAAAAGATGGGCGAAGAAATCGCCCATGCCGTGCTCAATTTGAAATAAGGAATAATTACTTTTCGGAAAAGCAACAAAGCCTTGCGCCTTTTTTGGAAAAGGCGCGCCGAAAAAAGAACTTTTTTTGCGCATGATGTTTGCGGCCTTCAGATAAAGCCGCGGGAAAATGTTTCTACACCTTTTTTCGAAAAGGTGCGCGAAAACCTACTGCGCCTTTTTTCGAAAAGGCGCCCCAAAAAGACAAACGGAGGGGAATTTTCGACTATTCCCCTCCTTTTTGATTACCACCCTTTTAAACGACTTAAGGCTTCGCCCTAAGAACCCTTTTTAAAGGAATAGATTTCTCGACTTCGCTCGAAATGACATGGGAAGAGAAGCTTCGGCACTCGGCTAAGCGAAATGACATGGGGCGCCGCTGTCACCTTGAGCGTAGTCGAAAGGTCTTTCGGATTCCTCAATAAGCTTGGCGCAACAAAGAAAAATCTACTCATCCGTCACGGCAGTCGCTTCGCTTTGTGCCGTGACATCTTCCCTCTCAAGGGAAGGATTTTTTATATGAGACAATCACCTCAGTCGCCTATCGGCGACAGCTCCCCTTACTAAGGGGGAGCCTTTGGGCGGTGGGTTTTTCGCAGACAGCTCCCGGCTCGAAGCACAGCTTCTCACCGC